>CALLSU010000062.1:0-68429 GCA_938011935.1 uncultured Collinsella sp. | reverse complement strand
GGGGGGGGGGCCCCCCCCCCCCCGTTCTCTTGGGGGTCTAAGGGGGCCATTCTCTCACGTGAGAGAATGGCCCCCTTTATCTGTGCAGTGCCATCGGCACTGCTATTCCCCATCCACGCGCAGCGTGAAAAGCCTCCTCTTATCTGCAAAGATAAGAAAACCACCCCTCGCTGCTGCGAGTTTCTTCGATCTGCCATCCGGCAGCGATAAGCTGCTCCTTTACCTCATCGGCACGATCATCGATGATGCCGGAGCAGAGGAAAATGCCGCCCTTTTTGAGGAGCTTCCCCACCTGCGGGGCGAGCGCGATGATGACGTCCGCGACGATGTTCGCAACGATCACGTCATAGTCGCCGCCGAACTCCTTCTGGAGCCTTTTGTCGCTGAGCACGTCGCCCGCGCGGACGGTGTAATGCTTCTTGCCGACGCCGTTGAGCGCGGCATTTTCATACGCGACACCGATGCACTTGTCGTCGATATCGCAGGCAAAGGCGTCCTTCGCGCCGAGCAGCAGCGCGGCGATGGATAAAATGCCGCTGCCGCAGCCAAGGTCTAAAACTTTTTCCCCGCCGTGGATATGCTGCTCAAGCGCCTGTAAGCACAGCCGCGTCGTGGCGTGGCTGCCGGTGCCGAACGTCAATCCGGGATTTAAGACAAGCTTGACGCGCCCGTCCTCCTGCGCCTGCTCCCATTCCGGCACGACGAGCAGCCGCTCGCCGATCTCCATGGGCTTGTAGAACTGCTTCCAGTTGTTCTCCCAGTCCGCGTCTTCGACATTTTCCATGCTGAGGATCAGCGGCGCGTACTCGGGATGCTGCTTTTTGAAGGCCGACAGGCCGATGCGGAACTGCGCGAGGGTGTTGTAGCCCTCGGCGCTGTCCTCCAAATAAAACGTGATGCGGCTCTTGCCGTGCATCTGCTCCATCAGCTCGTCGTCGACATAGTCCCAGTACTGGTGGTTATTTTCGAGGAAGTCCTTGAAGTCGCCCTCCTCGTCGATCATCAGGCTGTCGATGCCGTACTCGCTCAAAAGCTCCGTCGCGGGTTCGATGCCCGCGGGCTGCGTGTCAAGGTGTAATTCCAGCCACTTCATCGCTCAGTCCCCACAAAGAACAGGCCCAACGTACCGCAGCCGGTGTGCGCGCCGATGACGGGGCCGATGAACTCATCGCGCACGTCCGTCACGCCGAAGCGCTCCTTGAGTAGCCCCTTGACGTACTCGACGGACTCCGGGCAATTGGCGTGGCAGATGAGCATGGGCTGGTTTTTCTCTGGCTCGACGCCGATCTCGCCAACCTTGTCGACAAGTGCGCGCAGCGCCGCCTTCGTGCCGCGGGCCTTGCTCACGGGGGTCAAGCGGCCCTCGCTGTCCGTGTGCATGACGGGCTTGATGCCGAGCATCGTGCCGACCAGCGCCGCCGTGGAGCTCACGCGGCCGCCGCGCTTTAAGTGGTTCAAATCGTCGACGATGAACCAGTGGCACTGGCTCTGGATGATGGAGCGGACGTAGGCATCCAGCTCGTCGATGGTCAAATTCTTCTCGCGGCGCTCGCGCACGGCGCGATAGAGCAGCATGCCCTGCCCGCGCGAGGCGGACAGCGAGTCGATGACTAAGATCTTCGCCTCGGGGTACTTTTCGCGCAGGTCTTCCGCCGCGATGCAGGCGGACTGATACGTTGTGGACAGCGCGCTCGAAAAGCAGACGCAGAGGATGTCCTTGCCCTCCTGCAAGGCCTTTTCCATCGCGTCGGTGAACTGGCCGACGTTGACCGCGGCGGTCGTGCAGTCCGCGCCCGCCGCGATCTTGGCGAAAAATTCCTCGGGCGACATGTCCGCGTGGTCAGGGGTATTCAAAAGCGTCTTGCCCTCGATGGTGAACGAGAGCGGCAGGACCGTCAACTCGAGCTCTTCGACCTCCTGCTGGCTCAGATCGCAGCAGCTATCGGTCATAATGATATAATCACGCATTACAGCACTTCTCCTTTCAGGGAAGAAAATCACGTTTTTGTCTTTTGTATCCTGTCGGATGCCATATTATACCAAATTCCCCCACAGCCTGTAAATATGCCGCGAAATTTATTTTCTCTTCCGCTTCAGCATAGCCGCATGGAATTTGCAAAGGGGCGCGGCCATGCCTCGCCCCTTACCGTGCTTTTATTTTCCATCCGGATGCTGCTCCATCTTGATCCCCGCAAGCTTCAGAAATTTTTTGTCCGTTTGAATGCTTTGGGTCAGGAATTTGCCGTCCTTGAACAGCGCGTAGGTCGTCACCGGGGCGGGTACGCTCTGTGCCTGCTCCCTGCTGGTGACGTGAATGACCTTCAATGGCACGCGGTACGCTCTCGCAGCCTCTTCCACGCGCGGCACCCAGTAGTAAGTAAACGGGCACTGGTCGGTATAATAGAGGACAAATCCGCTCTCTTCCACCGCAGGGTGCTTGGCACAGGCCTTGAACCTCGGCGGCTCTGCATCCTGTGCAAACGGCAGATACATCAAGTTGATCCCGCATTCCGATGTATCGGCAACGGCAAATCCCTTATATGCCAGATACTTCGGGTCGGAGAGGAACTCCCGCTTTCGTCCCTCGGACGAGAGAATGCACAGTCCCTTTCGTCCCTGCTCCTTTGCGTCCCGGATGCACTCTCCCAGCAGATCATTGGAATATCCATGCCCTTTCAGCGAGCCGGAGACCCACAGACAGTCAATATAAAAATACCCGTCCGCCTGAATAGGCACCCACGCGTTTTCCGCCGGAATATACTCAATGAAGCACTTGCCGCGCTCCGTGCTCCGGCAGAAGACCAGCCCCTCTTTAAAGCGCTGCTTGAGCCACTCCTTTTTGATGACGCCCTGCTTGCCGGACATCGCACAGCAGATGTGCTCTTTCTCAATATTCTCATCGGTGATTCGGATATAGTCCATCGAAAGAACCTCCCGGATATTTCATAAATTCTCCACGCCCTGCGGGCGCCGCCCCTTACTTCTCAGCCCGACAGCTGTCGATCTTTCAGATTCGCTTACGCCGCCGCAAACCGATAGGTGACCGAGTTCTGCCATGCCTCTTCGTTCGCAAGGTCTGCTCCGATCACCTCGCCGCCCATCTTCTCATAGAATGCCCGGGCATTCAGGTTTTCCGGAACACAGTGGCAGGTAAAAGACTTCGCACCGTGTTCCCTGCAATATGCCCTGATAAAATCAAATGCCGCCCGACCGATCCCCTGCCGCTGATGCTCAGAGAGAATATACAGGGATTGCAAGATGACTCCATCTGTTCTGCTCATCGTCAGATAACCGATATTTTGATCGTCTTTTTGGAGCAGATACACAGAATACGCCGGATCATTGATCCGCAGCAGTTCTTTCTCCTGATGCCACGCCCAATCAAAGTTGTCGATCATATCATCGGGGTAGATCCCTCTGTAAGTAGTGCCCCAAATTTGATGCCGCAGGGCAATGATCTCCGGCACATCCTCTTTGGCCGCCTCGACAAACATACTATCGCTTCTCATAGGGCAAGTTTCCTCCCCGTAACGCTTTCAACTTTTCCACATCCAGCATACCATGCTGCCGATTTCGCTGCAAGCGCAAAAAAGCAGCGCCTTTCGGCGCTGCTTTCTGTTTGCTTTTGGGAGAAACCGCTCACTGCTGCTCGGCGGCCTTTGCGGCAGCCTGCTGGGCTTCGATCTCGATGAGAGCGTCCTTGCGGGAGAGGTTCCAGCGGCCCTTCTCGTCGATCTCCATGAACTTGACCCAGATCATATCGCCGACGGTGACGACATCCTCGACCTTCTCGACGCGCTTGCGGTCGAGCTTGGAGATGTGGACGAGGCCGTCCTTGCCCGGGGCGATCTCGACGAACGCGCCGAACTGCATCAGGCGCACGACGCGGCCATAGTAGAGCTTGCCGACCTCGGGCACGAAGACGATATCGTCGATGCACTTCTTCGCAGCGTCGCACGCGGCGGCGTTGGCGGAGGCGATGTGGATGGTGCCGTCGTCGTCGATGTCGACCTTGGCGCCGGTATCGGCAACAATCTTCTGGATGACGCTGCCGCCCTTACCGATGACCTCGCGGATGCGCTCGGGGTCGATGTGCATGGTGATCATCTTGGGCGCATACTGGCTGACCTCGGCGCGCGGCTCGGAGATGCAGGGCAGCATGATCTGGTCGAGGATCTGCACGCGCGCGTCATAGGTGATCTCAAGGGCGTTCTTGATGATGGCCATCGTCAGGCCGTCGTTCTTGAGGTCCATCTGGATGGCGGTGATGCCCTTCTTGGTACCGGCGACCTTGAAGTCCATTTCGCCGTGGAAGTCCTCAACCCCCTGAATGTCGATGAACGTGGTGAAGTCGTCGCCGTCCTGAATGAGGCCGCAGGAGATACCGGCGACAGGTGCCTTGATGGGCACGCCTGCGTCCATCAGCGCGAGCGTGGAGCCGCAGATGGAGCCCTGAGAGGTCGAGCCGTTGGAGGAGACGACCTCGCTCACGACGCGGATGGCATACGGGAACTCGTCGACAGACGGGATGACCGGCAGCAGCGCGCGCTCAGCGAGAGCGCCGTGGCCGATCTCGCGGCGGCCGGGGCTGCGGGAGGGCTTGGCCTCGCCGACGGAGTAGCCGGGGAAGTTATAGTGGTGCATATAGCGCTTTTCGGTCTCTTCCCAGATGGTGTCGAGCTTCTGGGCGGCGGAAAGCGTGTCAAGCGTACAAACGGAGAGCACCTGCGTCTGGCCGCGGGTGAACAGGCCCGAGCCGTGGACGCGGGGCAGGACGCCGACTTCGGCAGCGAGAGGACGGATCTCGTTCTTCTGGCGGCCGTCGACGCGGTGGCCTTCGAGCAGCCATGCCTTGACGATCTTCTTCTGGAACTTGTAGGTGATCTCATCGAGGAACTGATCCATGTCGGGATACTCCTCGAGGAACTTCTCGTGCCAGTGCTCGATCATCTCGTTCCAGCGGGCCTCGCGGACGTTCTTGTCGTCGGTATCCATCGCGGCCTTGGCCTCGTCCATGAAGTTTTCGACGATCTTGTCGAACAGCTCCTGATTGAAGCTCGCGTGCGGGTAGTCGAACTTGGGCTTGCCGATCTCGGCGACCATGCGGTTGATGAGCTCGACCTGCTTCTGGTTCTCGTTGTGGGCAAGCTCGATGGCCTTGTACATGGTGTCGTTGTCGACTTCGTTCGCGCCGGCCTCGATCATGACGACCTTCTTGCCGGTCGAGACGACCGTGACGTCGAGATCGCTGACCTTGCGCTGCTCGGAGTTGGGGTTGAGCACGAGTTCGCCGTTCACAAGGCCGACCTTGAGCGCGCCGACAGGGCCGTTCCAGGGGATATCGGAGATGGCGAGCGCGGCGGAGGTACCGATCAGAGCCGCGATCTCGGGAGAGCAGTCATGGTCGACGCTCATGACCGTCGCCATGATGGAGACGTCGTTGCGGAAGTCGGAGGGGAAGAGCGGGCGGATGGGGCGGTCGATGACGCGGCTGGTCAGGATGCCCTTTTCGCCGGGACGGCCCTCGCGGCGGTTGAAAGAGCCGGGGATGCGGCCGACGGAGTAGAGCTTCTCCTCAAAGTCAACGGAGAGGGGAAAGAAGTCGATGCCGTCGCGCGGGCGGGCGGAAGCCGTGGCGCAGACAAGCACGCGGGTGTCGCCGTAGCCGACCATGACGGCGGCGTTGGCGAGTTCAGCAAGCTTGCCGACCTCAAGCGTGAGGGGACGGCCAGCGAGCTCCATCTCGTACTTGTGGTAGTTGGGGAACTGTCTGTGGGTGATGATGGTAGACATTTGTCGATCTCCTTTTTTGTAAAATTCCGTATGGGAGCCGACCGTTTAGCACTTGAAAAAACGTCGGCTGCGCCGCCGCTTTTTCAACTGCTAAAGCATAGCAGGCTCTCATACGCGCGGGGAAAGTGCCAAGGGTGAAAGTGTGAAAGAAGGGTGGTGCGCATGCACACCACCCTGTTTTCAAACTTACTTACGGATACCCAGCTTGGCAATCAGGGTACGATAGCGCTCGATGTCCTTCTTCATGAGGTAGTCGAGCAGGCTGCGGCGCTTACCGATCATCTTGTACAGGCCGCGGCGGGAGTGGTTGTCCTGCGGGTGCTGCTTGAGGTGCTCGGTGAGCTGAGCGATGCGCTCGGTGAGGATAGCGACCTGGACTTCCGGAGAACCGGTGTCGCCTTCGTGGGTGCGGTTGGCTTCGATGATAGCCGTCTTCTGGTCTTTGAGCATCATAGTGTGATATCCACCTTTCTTAAATTCTCCCAACACTGAGCGGCGGGTCGGTGAATCCTCCACGTCCTAAGTGCGGGAATGCGCACGATAAGCGTGCTGAATTATGATAGCACAGCTTTTCCCTATTGTAAAGCAAAACCTGTGAAATGATACCGCTTTTTTGCTTTTTCCCGTCCCACACAGCAAAGCAGAAGAAAAAGAGACGGCTTTGGCCGTCTCTTTGAGACCGTCGAAAAAGTGGCAAAGCCACTTTTTCGAAAAGGATTCGCTGCGCTCTGCGCCTCAATTGTCCGCTTATAGCGGACAATTCGACGCTCGCTCCGCGTAAAGTGTTTTCTGCCAGAAGGTGAATTGCCCCGTAGCGGGCAAGAGAAGCCCCTCTGGAGGGCGCGCATGTCGCGGCAGAAAACAGGTTTTACAGCTTTCACGTCTGTGGACGTGAAACTCTGCGAGGCTTTTTCAGCGCAGCATATTTGTCGCCGCGCACGGCGGCAAATATACTGCTGTTTCGTTCTCACTCAAAAAGCGGCCTCGCCGCTGTTTCGATTATTTTCTCAGTCCCGCGAAATGCTCCTTCGTCACCTTGATGACCACGGGGCTCAGCAGCAGCAGCGCAATGAGGTTCGGGATGGACATGAGGCCGTTGAGCGTGTCGGAGATATCCCACACGAGCTTCAGGTCCGCGACCGCGCCGGCCACAACGACGAGGCAGAAGACGATCTGATAGGGGCGGATGATCTTGCTGCCAAACAGGAACTCCGCGCAGCGCGTGCCGTAAAGCGCCCAGCCGAGGATGGTAGACGTTGCAAACAGCAGCAGGCCGACCGCAAGAATCAGAGAGCCCGCCTTATCGCCGAAGACTGTGGCAAAGCCCGCGACCGCCGTGGGAACGCCCGCAAGGTCCTCGTTGCCGTAGCTGCCGGCGGCAGCGCCGGAGCAGAGGACGACGAGAGCCGTCAGCGTGCAGATGACGATGGTGTCCATGAAGACCTCAAAGATGCCGTAAAGGCCCTGCTTGACGGGATTGCGCTCCGACGTGGCGGCGTGCGCGATCGGCGCGGAGCCGAGGCCCGCCTCGTTGGAGAAGACGCCGCGGCCGACGCCCTTGGTCATGGCGAGCTTGATGGACATGCCCGCTGCGCCGCCGGTGACGGCAGCGGGGTTAAAGGCTCCCTTGAAGATGGAAGTGAACACGCCGGGAACGGCGCTCAAATTCGCAAACACGACAACGAGCGCACAGACGATGTAAATGACGGCCATACCGGGCACGAGCTTTTCCGTGACCTGACCGATGCGCTTGACGCCGCCGAGCAGCACCAGCGCCACGAAGATGGCGACACAGATGCCGGTGATCAGGCAGATGAGCATCTCCTTATTCGCCGCGTCCTCGTTGAACGCGATGGCGACGGACTTGACGGAGTCCGCGATGGAGTTGACCTGCGCGATGTTGCCGATGCCGAACGCCGCGATGGCGCCGAGCACGGCGAACACGGTGCCGAGCCACTTCCACTTGGGGCCAAGGCCGTTTTTGATGTAGTACATGGGTCCGCCGCACCAGTCGCCCTTTTCGTTGCGCTCGCGGTATTTGACGGCGAGTGTGACCTCAGAGAACTTGGTCACCATGCCGAAAAGCGCCGAGACCCACATCCAGAACACGGCGCCGGGGCCGCCTAAAATGATCGCGCCCGTGACGCCCGCGATGTTGCCCGTGCCGACGGTGGAGGCAAGGGCCGTGGACACGGCCTGCAGCGGCGTGATCTCGCCGTCGCCGGCCTCGCCCTTCTTAAAGATCTTTCCGATGGTGTTTTTCCACCAGTAGCCGATCTTGGTGAACTGGATAAAGCCCACAGCGATGCTCAGGTAGATGCCCGTGCCGACCAGCAGCGCCAGCATCACCGGTCCCCAGACGAAGCCGTTGACCGCAGTGTTGATCTTCATAAACTGTTCCATACACTTCTCCTTCCTAAAAATCACATTCCGTAAAACGTTTGATGAATTTCTTTCATATTTCAGAGAATACCAAATCGGCCGCCCGCTGTCAACGGGGCAAGTGTCGTTTTTTGTCGTGCGCGCATGGCAAATCATACATTCTGCATAAATTTTAATGCATTCTTTACCTGTATTTAGTGATTTGCACAGCAAAACGGCGGAAAATTTTTGCATTCCCCGCTTGACAGCCGGTGTCCGCCATGCTATCCTAACTGTACTAACACGCTTAATACAGCAGGAGGTGCCTATGTTTCACTTGATTTTTCTGATCCCGGTTCTTGTTGTACTGCTGCTCGGCATTTTGCTGCTCGCCGTGCTGTGCAGCCGATGAATGCAGGAGGAATGCCATGATCACCTTAAATTACCGCGACGCGCGCCCGATCTACGAGCAGGTGTGCGACGGGCTGCGGCGGCTGATCGTCTCGGGTGCGATCGCCGACGGGGACAAGCTCCCCTCGGTGCGCGCGCTGGCGACGCAGCTTGCCATCAACGCCAACACCATCCAGCGCGCCTACAACGAGCTGGAAACGAGCGGCTACTGCTGCTCCGTGCCCGGCAAGGGCTGCTTTGCCGTGCACACCTACCGCGCGCAGGACGACGCGCGCCGCTTATCGCTTGAGCATCAGCTCAAAGAGCTTTTGCAGGAGCTGCGCGCCATGGGCGTGAGCGAAGAAGACATTCAAGCATTGTGCAGGGAGGGAGAAGCGAAATGATCGAAGTACGCGGTCTTAAAAAGACCTTTGACGGCTTTGCCGCGCTCGACGGCGCGGATCTGAGCGTGCCGCGCGGCGCGGTCTACGGCCTTGTGGGGCCGAACGGCGCGGGCAAGACAACGCTGCTGCGCCACTTGACGGGCGTTTATCATCAGGACAGCGGCAGCGTGACCTTTGACGGCCAGCCCGTCTGGGAAAACGTGGACGTGAAGGCGCGCATCGCCTCCATTCCCGACGACTGGTTCTACTTTATGCAGGCGGGGCTGCGCGATATGATGCGCTTTTACCGCGGGCTGTACCCGAAGTTCGATCAGGAGCGCTTTGAAAAGCTCCGCGAGGTCTTCGCGCTCGATGAAAAGCGGCCGCTGCGCCGCATGAGCAAGGGCCAGCAGAAGCAGGCGGCCTTCTGGCTCGCGCTGTGCACGATGCCCGACTATCTCATCCTCGACGAGCCGGTGGACGGTCTCGACCCCGTGATGCGCCGCCAGGTGTGGAGCCTCATTTTGCAGGACGTTGCCGAGCGCGGCACGACAGTGCTTGTCTCGTCGCACAACCTGCGCGAATTGGAGGACGTGTGCGACCACGTAGGCGTGATGAGCCGCGGCAAGCTCCTGCTTGAGCATTCGCTGAGTGAATTGCAGGACTATACCGTCAAGCTCCAGCTCGCCTTCGAGGGCGCGGAGTTGCCCGCCCTGCCGCAGGAGATCAAGGTGCTGCACCACGCGCAGACCGGGCGCGTCCACACGCTCATCTGCCGCGGCAGTGCAGAGGAACTGGAACAGCAGCTCGCCGCGCTGCACCCGATCTTTATCGACGCGGTGCCGCTGTCACTTGAAGAAATTTTCATCTATGAACTGGGAGGTGAGGACTATGCGATCCGCGACATCGTTCTTTGATAAGACCCTATTCCGCAGCCAGCTCAAACACACTTGGCCGCTCTGGCTTGGCTACACCGCCTTGTGGCTCTTCCTCGTGCCGGTCGCGCTCTTTTCAGCGCTTTCCGCCTACCCGGGCAGCTACAGCGCAGCGGATGCGTCCAGTCTGCTGCTCAACACCGGCGTGCGCGGCGGCGTCTTCATTTCCTTCGTCTTCGGCCTTTTCTTTGCGATGCTCGCCTTCTCGCACCTGACGCAAAGCCGCGCGACGAACGGCTTCCACGCGCTCCCCGTGCGGCGCGAGACCATCTTTCTGACCGCCTACCTCACGGGACTGTTCTGCCAGCTTTCCACCATTCTCGTCACGTTCCTGCTCGGCGCGGCGGTCTCTGCCCCGCTGCACTTAAGCTTCTGGAGTGTCACTGGCGCGGCCATGGGCAGCGCCATGCTCGAAGCCGTCTTTTTCTACTCCTTCGCCGCGCTGTGCATGATGATGACGGGGCAGATCCTCGCCGCACCCGTCTTCTATTTCGTCGGCAATATCCTCGTCCCGGGAATGGAATATCTGCTGCGCAACTTTGCGGGCAATTTCCTCTACGGCTACAGTGGGCACACCGACGTTGCGCTCGGTTTCCTCTCCCCGCCCCTCTATATGTACACCGAGGTGAGCATCGCCTCGATTGAGACCTGCGAGAGCGACTCGTACTATGTGACTGCCTACGCGCTTGAGCACCGCTCTTTCATGATCCTCGCCGCCTACGCGCTCGCGGGGCTTGTCATCGCCCTCATCGCGCTGCTCCTCTACCGCACGCGCAAGAGCGAGATGACCGGCTCGACGGTCGCCTTCCCGTGGGCGACGCCCATCTTCAAGTACGGCGTGGCGTTCTGTACCGCCGTTGCCCTCGGGCAGTTCCTCTACTATTTCCTCTTCGGCCAGTACCGCTCGGGCGGCAGCGATTCCCTGCCCGGCACGATCCTCTGCATGGTGGCGGCGGGGCTTGTGGGCTACTTTGTCGCCGAGATGCTCATCAAAAAGAGCTTCCGCGTCTTCCGCGCGGGCGCAAAGGGCGCGGTCATCGTTTCGCTCGCTCTTGTGCTGCTCGGCGTTGCGATGAGCTTCGACCTCACGGGCTATGAAAAGCACGTGCCGGACGAGAGCGAGATCGAATCCGCCTTTTACACCTTCTCCGGCATGACGAACGTCACGACCGACGATGCCGACACCATCCGCCGCCTCACCGCGGCGCACCAGGCCATCGTCAAAAACCGGAACGAGCAGACGCGCATCGCAGACGCATGGGACGCGGATACGCTCTCTCAGAGCGATCATGACGACATCGAACCCTTCTCCCTGCGCCTGACCTACTACCTCAAGGACGGCTCGCAGCTCTCGCGCTCCTACTCACTCTATCTGCGGAGAAGTGATCTCACCGCACCCTCGTCCGTCACGGCGCGCGTGAACGCGCTCTATACGTGCAGAGAGTCCGTGCTTTGCCGCGTCCTCGGCTACGGCTACGAGCACCTCGGCGACACGCCGCGTTTCCTCGACAGCTATTGCTACTATTACGATGATAACTCCGGTGGAAAGGACTATGCCCTCACCGCCGCGCAGGCCGAACAGGTCTACGCCGCGCTGATGCAGGACGTTCAGGATTCCGATAACGGCGGCAGCGACATCTTCGCCGTGCAGGAATACCTGTACGATTCCCCCACCCACTTCTCGCCCGAGCTGTACTATGAGTCCACCAATGAAAAAGGCCGCCCGGAGGTATATTCGCTCGGCCCCAATGTGAATAACTCAACGCCCAACACCCTGCAAGTACTCAGTGAGCTGCTGCCCGAGCTGAAATCCAACACCGTAACGCCGCCCAGCGACGACGGCATTCACACCCTCCCCGCCACAGAGGACGTTTCCACCGAGGAAAGTGTGAACTGACATGGCAGAAAGAACAAAGCGGCGGCGCAGGCGCCGCCGCACCGGGAGTAAGAAAGCCTTCCTCGTCCTGCTCGCGCTCGTTTTGCTCGTTCTCGGCGGCGTGAAGCTGCGCTATGCGCTCGCGCACCGGAACCTCCCCGGTTCGAATGTCAGCGTGCCGGACTTTGTCACGGTCGACTACATTCCGATAAACGAATACTCCCGCCCCGGCACGCCGCTCAGGGAAATTTCCGGCGTGGTGGTGCACTATGTCGGCAATCCCGGCACGAGCGCCGCGGCGAACCGCAGCTTTTTCGCCAACCTCGCCTTGACGCACGAGACCTACGCGAGCGCGCATTTTGTCGTCGGGCTGGATGGGGAGATCTTGCAGTGCGTGCCGCTGACGGAGATCGCCTACTGCTCGAACACCGCGAACGACTACACCGTGTCCATTGAGGTCTGCCACGCCGATGAGACGGGCAAATTTAACGACGCGACGATGGAAAGCCTTGAAGCGCTCGTCGCGTGGCTGTGCGAGACGTTTTCTCTTGACCCCGCCGAGGATGTCATCCGCCACTACGACGTGACGGGCAAGATCTGCCCCAAATACTATGTGGAAAACGAGGATGCGTGGCTCGCCTTCCGGCAGAATGTGAGCGCGCGCATCGAAGAGGACAAAACCGCGAACAGTGAAACCAACTGATAAATCAAATCGGGAGGGAGCTCATGCACGACTTTGTTTCCTATCTTTTTTATCTGCTGCAGCGCAGCATGTGCTTTGCCGTGCCTACCGCGCTCGTCTGCGGTCTTATTCTGGCCGTTTGCTACACCGTCTGCCGCAGGCAGGGCCGCCGCTTCCCGTGGGGAAAGGCGGTCTGCGCGCTGCTGCTCGTCGGCTGGGCGGCGGTCACAGTCTTCGTCACGTTGCTGCGCAGCGAGCCGAATGAATTTGCCGCGCGGCAGTGGAACTTGCAGTTCTTCCTTGCCTGGCGCGAGGCGTACCAGCGCTTCACGCTGCAAATCTGGCTCAACGTGCTGCTCAACATCGCGCTCTTCGTCCCGCTGGGATTTCTGCTGCCGCTCTTGTGGAAACCGTTTCGCAAATGGTACGCAGCGCTCGGCGCGGGCTTCGGCGTTTCGCTCCTGATTGAGCTGACGCAGCTTTTCACCGGAAGCGGCATGTGCGATGTGGACGACCTCTTCACCAACACGCTCGGCGCGATGCTCGGCTGGTGTGCAGCAATGCTCGTGCTCGCGCTGCATCAAAAGAACAGGACGTGGCCGCGCTACTGCGCGCTGCCCGCCGCGTTCGCACTCGCACTATCCGCCATTTTCATTTCCTACGCCGCGCAGCCCTACGGTAACCTGCGCGACGCCTCCGTCACAACGGCGGACCTGAGCGGCGTCCGCTGGTCGGTCGACTTTGCGCTCGACGAAGACAGCAAGACCGCCTGGGTCTATCGCTCGCAGGCGCTCGACAACGCGGGTGCCGACCGCTTCGCCGCGGAATTTGCCGCCGCGCACGGCGTCGAATTTCCGGATGCGTACTACTACGATGACCTTGTGATCTACGCCAACCACTCTTCCGGCGACTTTCTCGACGTCACCCTGCACGACGGCACGTGGGAATACAGCTTTGGGCGCGATCACACGCCCGTTTTCGATGCGCCCGCGTCTGGTGTCACAGAGGACATGCTGCGCGAAACGCTCGACAAGTTTGGCTTCTCCGTCCCCGCCGACGCTGCGTTCACGCTCTCGCCGTATGGCGAGACCTCTTACCGCGCGGTGTTCTCCGCCGATCTTCTCCCCACGGAGGGAGGCTTCCTCCACGGCACGCTCACTTGTGATCTGAGAACACAAGGCGACGGTCAATCGACGCTCTCGCAGCTCGAAAACCGCATCACCACGCTCGCGCCCGTGCGCGAAGAGCCTATTCTCTCCCCCGCGCAGGCACTCGCCGCGATGCAATCGGGCAAAAGCTTCGAGGGTGCGTGGTTCGCGCAAAGCGTCCAGCAAATTGAGGTGCGCTCCTGCACGCTCGACTACCTCTCCGATTCCAAGGGCTTCTATCAACCGGTCTACCGCTTCGAGCTGTCGCTCGCCGGTCAGGCGGGCGGCATCACCGACGCGGTCGACTATGTCCCCGCGCTCTTCTGAGCGCCGGAGTGCAAGGAGGCTTACGATGAAACGCATACTTGCCGCACTGCTCAGCTTCGCACTGTGTCTCGCGCTGCTTTTCTTCGTCCGGAACGAATCCGACGAGCCGATCCTGCACGTTGCGCTCAAATTAGCCGGCGAGCAGGACGCCGCCTACGTCTATGAAACGGTCTATGCAAGCGGCAAAAGCCGCGCCTGCGACGCCTTCACACCCGACGCCTGCGTCTTTTACACCGCCGACTACGCAGACTTTGACACCTCCGCGCTTCGCTCGCACAGGGTCAACACACTTGTCGCCACCACGCTCTATGATTCTGTCGGCAATGTCGTTGAACCCAACGAAACGATGATCGCCATGATGCACGCTGCCGCCGATCAGATCGACCATGCGATCTTCGATTTTCAGATCATCGTTGTGAATGGTCAGCGCTACTTTGCCTTTGTTAAGCTCAACGTCAACTGGTGGGACCCGTGCACCCTGTACGAGTACGACGGCGGAGAGCTCCGCGAGCTCGCGCAGTGGGACAACATGCGCCTGCTGTCGATCGGTTTCATATGAAAAAAGCGGCTGTCTCGACAGAGACAGCCGCTTTTCCTTTTTCACTTGTTTTTCTCCAAGCTGTACGGGTCCCGTCCCGCGGCAAATTCGGAGATCATCTCCGCCGTCAGGGCGATGCCGTTGTTGACGAAGGTCTCCTGCAATTCTTTCCGGCTGACCCACGCGCCGTCCGCCAGCTCAAAGTTGTCGAGATGGATGGTATCGTCGTCGCCGTCGAGCCTGCACCAGTAGCCCATCATGATGTTGCCGCTGATGCCCCAGGGCTGACAGCGATAGTAGCGCAGGTCCTTGACCTTGAGCCCGACCTCCTCCATCACCTCGCGGTGTACGGTCTGCTCAAAGCTCTCGGCAAACTCGGTGAAGCCCGCGACAAGTGCCGTGCGCTGCGCGCCGGGACGGTTGGCGTACTTCGTGAGCAGCAGGTAGTCCCCGTGCGTCACGGCCACGATGACCGACGGATTGATGCGCGGGAAGATCATGTTGCCGCACTTCGGGCAGCGCATCATGCGCTCGTTCCCATCGTGGACGAGCTTTTCCCCGCAGCGGCCGCAGTAGCGCGCGTCGCGGTACCACGAGCACAGGTGCCACGCGCTGACCGCCGCATAGGCGAGCTCCTTGGGCTTTTCCGTGCGGAAAAGGCCGATGTTGCGGTAGGAGTAGCCGTCGAGCGCGCGCTCATTTTCGTCAAAAAACAGGTAATACTCCCGCCCGTCGAGCTCAAAGAGATAGGTGAACGCCTCGTCGGGCTCGGTAAACTGCGCGCGCGATGGGAACTTGAGGCCGTTGTCGTCGATGCGGCACAAAAGGTCCTGCCCGCGGAACTGCACCACGGCGCTGCTCTTTTTCGGCACGGCGTTCTTTTTCCACTCGTTGTAAAGATGCTTCGGTTCGATATCCTGGATCATGTCGGCTTTCCTCCCGGTCGTTGTTTCTTTCGACGAGATATTGTACAACGCCCGGCGGCATTTTGCAAGATACCTTACTCCTGCACGACGCGCTCGGCCTCGAGCGCCGCGATCTTCCGTTTCGCGCGGCGCAGTCCACGCGGGCAGTCGACAATCCCCACGATGCAAATGAGCAGGAGCAGTGCCGACGCCGCAAGGAGAAATACCTGCGACGAGCGGAAGCTTATGGCGGCCATACCCGCATACTTGCCGATCACGTTCGCATTCATCAGCGTCATTAGAATATTCATCAGCGTGATGCTCATCCAGCCAAGGCTCAGCAGCAGACCTGCGCGCAGGTAGCGCACGGCTTTTTTCTGCTGGGCGATGAGGGAATCGAGGTCTGAGTACAGATCAAAAGGCGTGCCGTCCGCCTTCTTGCGCAGAACGAGCAGGTCTCCCACGCCGCCGACCTCTTCAATGCCAAACTCTGTAAGCTCTGCGATGTAGGTAAGACGGTCTATCCCCGCTTCCTTCACCTGCACGCGATATTCGTACTCGCCCGCCTTTCCGCGTCGATAGGTGGAAAACAGCGAGCCGAACTTTTCAAGAATCCAGCCCTCTTTTGCCATTCGGTTTGCCTGCTCCTCGATCCGCTCGGGATCGTTGGCATAGCTTGACAAATGCGGCAGCACCTTCTTGTCCTTGACCATGGCGATTCTCCTTTCACTCTTCGATCAGGCGTTTCCGCTTCAATTCTCCATACGTTTTCCCCACATGGGCAGCCTGCATTGCGGTCCTTACCGCCGCGGTGGTACCCAGCACGCCCAGCACCGCATACCAGACGATGTGCTTTCCCCATAGCCGCAGCGATAAAAAACTTGGCTGGTGATAGGTCTCTCTTAGGTCGGCATACATCGCGTCAAAGCTGACAGCCAGATCATACCAGACCCACGTGTTATAGAACCAGTCCGCCGCTAGCAGCGCAAACGCGACCGCCAGAATGATCTTTATCCGCATCAGTCGCCGCGCGTCCATGATCTGCGCATCGAGGTCAGAATAGAGCGTAAACGGCGCACCGTCCGCTCTCTTGCGCAGTACAAGGAATGAACCCATATCGCCGACCTTCTCGACGCCCATGTCCGCGAGCGTTTTCACATAGTCGGTACGCTGGCCGTCACGCGATTCGTAGATGTACTGCACGCGGTATTCATACTCGTTCGGCTCGCCGCGGCGATAGGTGTAAGTGCCATAGGTACACTTTTCCAGCAACCAGCCCTGCGCCGCCAGACGTGCAAATTTGCGCTCCAGTTCCCCCGGTTCCAAAAAACAATAAGGAAGGTGCCAGACCCGCTTTGTGTCCTTTTCCATCGTTATCCTCCTCTCAGTTCCATTCGCTTGTCAGCTTGTCGCCGTTTTGCGTCAGCTCATGCAGTCTTCGCAGCTCCGCGCGCACGGCCTCGCGGCCCGCGGGCGTGATCTGGTACTCCTTTTTGCGTCCCTCGCTCTCGTCGCCGAGCGAGACGATCCAGCCGCGCTCGGTCAGCGTCGCGAGCGCGCCGTAGAGCGTGCCCGCGGCGAGCCGCACACGCCCGCCGCTCAAATGCTCTACGTTCTGCATGATGCCGTAGCCGTGCAGCGGCGTATCCAGCGAAAGCAAAATGTAAAAGACCGCCTCGGTCAGCGCCGTCGTTCCCATGTGGTATCCTTCTTTCCTCGGCCAACGTTATAACGGTAGCCGATATATCGTCTACCGATAAAGTATCATATTGCTCTCTCCCCGTCAACTGAAAAAACGGAATGCCCTCCCTGCCATCGCCCAAAGTTTTCCGCAAATACAAAAAGGCAGGGAACGCTCTCGCATTCCCTGCCCCAAAATTCAACCCCCGCCGCCCGCAAGCGGCAAAAAGTGTACGGGGACAACGTATTTGAGAAAGACGGGATAAGGCGGGACAGGACGGGAGACGGCGAGAAAACCCGCTGTTTATGCGGGAAACGGGGCATTTTCAACCGGGACGGGCCCGCGATGGGGCCGCAAATTATCAGACAACTTGAGCGAAGGGCGTCGAGGCGATCGGCGTCCTTTTTTCATGCCCTGGCGAGCCCTGGGAGGCCCAGGAACGGCGGCGGCGCGTCGGGCGCATATCAACCCGCCGAGGGGCGAAAAGCCTTGATACAAGGCCGTTTTCGGGCGCAAGAAGGGCCGCTCGGCCCGTCCCGGAAGTCACAGCAGCAGACAAAGAGGACGGGCTTCGCGGCCCTTGAGGATAGTATAGCAGACGAGGCCCCGGAAGGCAAGCGGGCGAAGCGTGCAAACAGGGCGTTAAACCGTGCAGGAATTAACAGCAGGGGGCAAAAACAGGGGTTCGGCGGCGCAGATCGGCGGGGCGGGCGCGTTACGAGCCGTTAAACGGGGCGTTACTCACAGGGCGGCGACGGAGCGGAACCAGGGGCAAAACGCCCGCTCGCAATTCTACATTTCCCCCAAACCCGTGTAGAATTGTAGAATTGCCCGGAATACGCGGGTTTTCCAGGGGTCGGGACGCTCTCCCGGCCTCCTTTGCAATTCTACAGACTTTTGATTTATTTTTTAATCATAGCAGGGCAAAAAAATCAGGCGGTTCCGTCGCGGGCTTCACGGCTCTCGGCAGGGCCGCTTTTTTCGTCGTCGCTCTCGTCGAAATATGTCCAGAAGATAGACTCTTTTTCCCCGTCGCCGAGGCGCGTGTATTTGAAGTGCGTCAAGTCAAAGATCTCCTTTTTTGCCTCCTCGGGCAAAAGCCGGAACATGGCGACGAGGTCGGCTTCCATCGAAGACAGCGGGATGCCGTCGCAGCTCGGCACGGTGGGAGTGTTTGGGCTACTCCCGTTCACAAGATAGTCGATTGTTACATTTAGCCTATGAGCTACTTTGCGAACGCTTTCAATATTAGGGGTTTGTGTTTCCCAGCGGCGAATAGTGGCGTTTGCAAGGCCACATTCCCGCTCGAGCTGCTTGACGTTCAGACCTTGCTCTTTTATAAGTTCGTGAACTCGTTCAAAGATAGTCATAGTGAATAAACTCCTTTTTCTTAGTGGATAGGCTATTTCCCTATTGACAAATAGTGAATAGGCTACTATAATAGGATTAGATTAAAAAATTAAGCAAAACAAGCATACCACACCGACCACAAAAAGGAAAGCGTAAAGGAGGCCGAACATGAGAAACGGCAGAAAGCCGACCAGGAAGCAGAAGATCAGGCTCGGGCAAGCGGGCCTCGCGCCGGAGAACTGGCTCGTCGTGCGGCAGAAGCCAGACGGGGAACTCATCCTCCTCCACAAGCGCACGAACACGATCCGGGTCGTCCCCTCGCTGGGACAATGACCCACACAACGAAAGGAAGGAGCAGCAGCATGAACCGCTACAAAGTCACAGCCACCAGGAGCAACGGCACGGAGCTCTCCGACTACTTCATCGAGGCGACGGAGGGTGCGGCCCGGAAAACCTTTAAGGAGTGCTACAGGAATGAGGAGTACAGCGACGTCAAGGTCGAGCTCGTCGCGGAGTACGTCCAGGCCACCAAAGAGCAGGAACGGGAGGCCCTGGCGAAAATCGTCAAGATCATCGAGGGCCTGGGCCCGGGCTCCTATGTGGGGATAGCCTTCGAGGGGTGCTTCAAGGATGCCGAGGACAACATCGAGAACGACTTCGGATGCAGCATGAAGCAGAAGCTCGAGTCGGCAGAGACGCGGCTCGCGGATGCCGAGGAACGGCTCAAGGAGCTGGACGGGCTGATCGCGAAGCTGAAAGAGGAACGGAAGGCCCTCGAGGAGAAGCTCGCGAAGCAGAGCCTCCCGGAGTGGCTTCGGTTTGACCTTCACGCCCTCGCCGCCGAGGACAGCGCCGCCGCCCGGAAGCGGATGGAGGAGAGCGCCGAGATTATGGCGGAAACGGCAGACAAGCCCCGGGACATCGCCTTCAAGGGGGCGGTGGAGTCCTACCGCAAGGCGAAGGAGCGGCGCGAGCGTTGCGAGCGTCTGCTCGCTGGCCTGGATGAGAACGCGCCGACGCCGAAGCAATAAGCCGAAACGCCCCTCGGGGCGTCATCGAGGGGGAGCCCGCCCTCGATCTGATGATGGCAGGGCACGGAACAACAGGAAGGAGCAGCAGTATGAGAAAGATGAAGAAGATCAACGGCTACCTCGTCGTCAAGTTCAACGCCCGGGAGCTCCGGGAGTATGAGGGCACGGCCCTCGGCGAATACGGCGTCATCGACGCCGAGCTCTACACCGGCATCCTGGACATCGACCGGGGCGCGATGGAGTACGACAACGCGGGCAGCATGGAGGAGGCCGTGGAGCTGGCCCGGGGCCTCGAGTCGGAGCTTGACACCGAGGAGCCCGAGGTCAAGGTCACGATCGTCAAGGAGACCGACGAGACCACCGAGGAGGAGGAAGTGGACGCGCAGCAGATGATCGCCGGATGGGAGAACACCCTCCGGGGGCAGGTCGCGAGCCCCCACTACAAGGACGTGGACGCACGGACGGCAGCGCATGAGCTATACGGCTACAAGGCCGCGCTCCGCGACCTGGGCCTTCTGGATCGGGAGGACTGCTTCGTTCTCCCGGACACCTTCGGGGCGTGGCCGGGCCGGGAGGAGCGGACGACCTTCAAGCACCTCCACCCGGAGCTCAAGCGTCACCGGGAGACGGCGCAGATCTACGCCCTGGGGCTGGCGCTGGCGGCGGACTGTCCGCCCAACGATTGCCGGGTTTACCTCAACATCTTCAACGGGGCCCGGGAGCTGGACGCCGCCCTGGACAACCTGGACGCGGAAGGCGCTCCGGCGCTCGCCTTGCGGAAGGCGCTCCGAGAACGGGTCGGAGAGCTGGCGGAGATGTTCGACGGGAACTTCGCCGTCAAGCAGTATCGGAAGGAGGCGAGATCATGAACGGGTTAGACCTCTTTAGATCCCCAAAGACGGCGGCGGACGAGATCGCCGACATCGTCTCGGCACAATGTCCGCCCGTTGTCCCTGAGAACTGCGACGCCTTCTCATGCCGGGAGTGCTGGCTTGCGTGGCTGACTACAGGCGAACCGCCAAAAGAAAAGGGGCCGTCCGACAAGCAGACAGCCCCGGGCAGAGACTCCGCTCCATACTACCCGCCCACAGAAGCAATCAGAAAAGCAGCAGAAAGACTTAAGGACGGAAACATGGAGTACACGGCTATAGCTCTTATTCGGGCTCATGATGGCGAAGAACTTCCACAGCCTTAAACGCATACGCCCGAGCGATGATCGAAGCTGCATAGTATGTTTCACGGCATACCGCTATAATTGCTTCCTTTTGAGCGTCGCTAAGGTTGGCTCCGGCGTGTTCATCGGAGTCGAGGATGGTTTTGCGAAGGCGCTCCCCGAGAATAGACCAGTCGGCGTCACGACAGGCATCTACCTCGTCATGAACTCGCTCCACAGCGTTGAGAACATCGTCACACATTTAGATCACCTCCTCCCCGGGCCGGAAGCCCTACTTCGATTATACCAGCGCCGGGGAGGGGCACACAAGGAGGAAACAGCAGCATGAAAGCAGAACTCAAACGAGCCGCCGACCTCGTCGCCTTCCAGCGGCGGGAGGCCCTGGCGCGGAAGCGGCTCTCGGGCGATCCCCGGAACCCCTTCCGGCCCCGCTACGGGGCGGAGCTGACCTTCACGGCGGCGGCGCAGGAGGCGGAGACCCTGGGCTATATTCTCAAATTACTTGAGAAGGAAGCGGCCCGGGAGTGTGCGCGGCGGGTCATCCCCACGCTGGACGCGATCCTTGACTTTGTCATCGGGTTCGGGCTTCTGGCCCTGGCGATGCTGGGCGTCGCCGCCGCGTGTGTGGCAGCGGGAGCGCCGGACAGCATCACCCGGACGGCGGCGCTTTTGGGCGTGGGTTTCATCACAGCCCTCTCGCTGCACCGCCTGGGGCGGAAGTAATTCTAAGAACGACTACACAGGAAGGAGGACAGCGATGAAAAGCAACGGCAAACTTTGCCCCCTGGGGAAGCTCGTCGTCAAGGCGCTTGCCGACCAGGAGAAGACAAAGTCGCAGCTCGCCGCCGAGATCGGGACGTCGCCGCAGTATCTAAGCTACATTCTCTACGGCGTCCGCTCGGGCGAGAAGTACCTCCCGGCGCTCATCGCGGCCCTCAAGCTCGACCCCCGGAAGGTCGAGAAGGCAACGGCAGCATGACAGCAGGAAGGGAGGGACAGGAGTGCCGGACGTATTCATCACCATGAAGGAGGCGGCGGAGTTCGAGGGCGTGAAGTATGGGACATTCGCCCAACGCATCGCCCGCAACCCCAAGCAGTACAAGACCAAGACGCAGCCCCAGGAGGGCGGAGGCAAGGAGCAAGTTTTGATTGCGGTCTCCTCGCTCTCCCCAAAAGGCCGGAAGGCGTGGCGGGCGGCGCAGAAAGTGGACGGGAGGGATGTCGTCATAGAGAAGCGAGCAGAGTCCGCGCCCTGGTATGTGGGCGTCGACCTCAACCACTACACCGAGCAGCATAAGAAGGAGTTCTACGAAGCCGTCGAGCTGGCGGCACGGGTTCAAGACTTCATAGAGTACGACGGCCCGGAAAACCGCACGGCCTACGCGGAACGCTACGCGCTGGGGCTGGGCGTGAGCCCGCAAACCCTCTACCGCTACATGAGCAACGTCCTCAAGGCGAACGCCTGGGCGCTCAAGCTGGAGAAGGAGGACGGGCAGAACCGGGACTACTTCCGGGCGCTGGCCTTGTGCCGGAAGCCGAAGGAGAAGGCAACCTTCCCAAGCCTCACGGACGAGCAAAAGGCGCTCATTGAAAACATCTGGTTCGACCACCGCTTCGCCGCCAACCTGGGGACGATTGAGATGCTCTATGAGAAGTTTGAGGAAGTCGCCGAGGGTCGGGGCTGGGAGAGCTACCCCAGCATCAAGACGGTCGCCCGGTACATCAAGCACCTCATGGACAGCCGGGGCGCAGAGTCGGCCCGCTACCTCGCGGCCAACGGTTCCCGGGAGTGGAAGAACAAGAAGATGCTCAAGGGCAAGCGGGACGCGACGAGCCTCAAGGTCATGGAGTACGTGGTCGGCGACGAGCACACCTTCGACTTTTGGGTTCAGTGGGTCGCCCCGAACGGGAAAGTCAAGGCCGTCCGTCCGAAGCTCGTCGCATGGATGGACATGCGGAGCCGGGCGATCGTGGGCGACGTGGCTTGTGTAGACGCCAACAACCAGACCCTCAAGGAGAGCCTTGTGAAGATGCTCTACTCCCACCCGGGCGGCGTCCCCCACATCCTGCACGTGGACAACGGCAAGGACTACACGGCGAAGACCATGACGGGCCAGAGCCGGAAGAAGCGGAACATCGAGTTCGAGTTCGACGCGGAGACGGTGGGTTTCTACCAGAGTATCGGCATCGAGGAGGTGGGGCGGTCACTCCCCTATCAGCCGTGGGACAAGCCGATCGAGCGGTTCTTCTCGACCGTGTGCTCCAAGTTCTCAAAATGGTTTGAGAGCTACACGGGCACCCTCACAGGCTCCAAGACCTACGCCAAGCGGCAGAAGGACGTCGACGGGATGCTCGAGCGCGGGGAGCTGCTCACGATGGAGGAGTTCTTCGAGGCGTGGACGGAGTGGAAGGAAACGAAGTACCACACCCGGGAGCACCGGGGCCTCAAGGACGCGGGCGAGAAGTGGGTCACGCCGATCTCCCTCTTTGAGAACGGGGAACGCTACGAGAAGGCAGCACCGCCCCGGGAGTATGCGGCGATGCTGCTCATGAAGGCGGACACCGCCCTCGTGCGGAACCAGGGGATCACCAAGTTCGGGACACTCTACACGGACTACGAGCTTTGTCACTATGTCGGCAAACACGTCGGCATCAAGTGGGACATCGACGACGTCACGAAGCTCTACGTCTTCGACGAGGAGGGCCGGAAGATATGCGAGGCCGTCTCCGCCGAGCTCCTGGCCTTCGGGCCCCACTGTTCACAGGCGGCGCTTGAGCGCCACCTCCGCGACCAGAAGCGGCAGGAGAAGGAAATGCGCGAGATCCTGGAAGACATGCGGAGGCCCTACGAGCTCCGCGTCCAGGAGGGCGGACGCCCCTCGAGCGCGGTCGGCATGATCGACCTCACCATCAAGGCGGAGCGGAGCCCGAAGGTCATCGCCCTCCCGAACGACAAGGAATACCGGGCGGAAGCGGCGGCAAGCCGGAAGGCCGGGAAGAAGACATCCGGGGACGAGTTCCTCACCAACAAGGCAGACGACGCCCTCGCCCGCTTGAGGGCTATGAACGAATAGGAGGTACAACATGGAAGTCACAGCAGCAGCGGCCCAGGCCGCAACCTATACCAACAGCAAGAGTCTCGCGGAGCAGATCAACGACTACCTCGCGGCGACGAAGACCAGCATCGCGACCCTGGCAAGCGAGATCCCGGGCTATTCCCGCCCGACGATCTCCCGCTACCTCTCGGGCAAGTACGAGGGGGACATCGCAGCCATTGAGAAACTGCTCGCGGACTGGCTGGCCGGGCGCACCGGGGAGGACGTGGCCCTCCCGGAGCCGGGCCGGAAGACCGGGACGAAGCCCGCCTTCTTTGAGAGCCGGGACGCCCTCAAGGTGCTGGGCGTGTGTCAGAGCTGTCAAGAGTACATCGGGCTCGGCATCGTGGTCGCCCGCAGCGGCTACGGCAAGACCTACTCCCTCCGGCAGTACGCCAAGCTCCCCCGGGTCGCCTATATCGAGTGTGACGACACCATGAGCAGCCGGGATCTTGTGGAGGCGATCGAACGGGCCCTCGGCATCCCCAGCGGCTACGGGACGATCTGGCGCAGGGTCAACGGCATCCGGGACTATTTCAACACGAACAAGGGCTACCTCCTCATCATCGACGAGGCGGACAAGCTCGTCTCGAAGTACACCCAAAAGAAGATGGAGATCCTCCGGGCGATCTTCGACCAGTCGGACGTGGGGCTCGTCATCGCCGGGGAGCCGAAGCTCGAGGCGCAGATCAAGACTTACCTCGTCCGCATGGCGAACCGGGTCGACTTCTACGTCAGCCTCAAGGGGCTTGACCCCTCGGAGGTGGAGGGCTACCTCGCGGGCTTCGAGGTCGCGCCGGACGCGATGGTCGAGCTCAAGGCCCGGGCCTGCAACATGCAGACGGGATGCTTCCGCCTCCTCGACCGCACCCTCTCCAATGTGTCCCGCATCCTTGAGGAGAGGGGCGAGAGGGTCGTCACAGTCAAGATCATTGAGCAAGCCTCGAGCCTCATGATGCTTTGACGCGGAGGAGGCCGGGACAATGAACATGAGAAAGCAGCGGCTCATGGGGCTCGCTATGCTGGCGATCACCGCCCTCATCCTGGTTATGGCCCGAGGCGGGAGGACGCCGGAGGACAGCGACGCGACCGCCGCCTTCCTCACCGGGCCCCTGGGCTTGTATATGCTCCTCTCGAAGACCTACATCCTATACGACGGCGAGGAGCAGGAGGCGGGCGGGCAGAAGGAAAGCGTCGGGGAGGCAGCTCCCCGGGCACATAACAAAACTACAAGAAAGGAAGTTGTCAACACATGGCAAGAAAGAGAGTGGTCGAGCCCTCGGGCGTCAAGACCTGGGAGGACGCAAACGACGCCCTCCGTCAGATTGCGGAAGCGCAGCTCGCCCTCGCGGACATTGAGGGTGAGATGAACAAGCAGATCCTCGGGGCGAAGAAGGCCGCAGAGGAGCAGAGCAAGCCGTACAAGGACAGGGTCGCCAAGCTCGAGCGCGAGCTCAAGGATTTTGTCACCGAGCACCGGGCAGACATGGGGAAGACGAAGACCCGGGCCCTCACCTTCGGCGAGGTAGGGTTCCGGCTCTCGACCTCCGTGTCGCTCCCCCGGGCGAAGGAGAAGATCGAGGAGATCATCCGCCGCCTCAAGACCCGGCAGATGATGGACTGCATCGTCGTCAAGGAGGACGTCTCGAAGGAGGCCCTCAAGAAGTACGGCGAGGACACCGTCAACGCGGTCGGCGCTACCTGGAAGCAGCAAGACGTCTTCGGCTATGAGCTGAACTTCTCGAAGCTGGAACAGGTCAAGGCCGGGCAATAAGAGGGCCGAGAAACGAGGTGTAAATCATGGCAGCAGCAACAACACGCAGCGGGCGGAAGCTCCCCTCCATCCGCACCCTATGGGCGATCGCCAAGTCGCCGGAGCTGGGGCTCACGGACGAAGACCTCCACGGGGTCGTGTACCGGGAGACGGGCAAGGGGAGCATGAAGCAGCTCACCCAGGGCGAGATCACCGCCGTCGCCCGCGTCCTGCAAAACATGAAGGACAGCGCGGCCCGGGGGAGCCGGAGCAAGCGCACGGATGAGGGCGGCAACCCCACGACCGAACGGCAGCGCCGGAAGATCTACGCGCTGACCGAGGCCCTCGGCTGGAACAGCGACAAGCGCCGGATCGAGGGGTTCGTGAAGCGGATGACGGGCATCGACCGCCTCGAATGGCTGGACGCGGGCCAGTGTGAGAAGGTCATCGAGGGGCTCAAGGCAATCCTCGCCCGGGAGCAGCGGAAGGAGGGCGCGGATGGACGTCGGGACAAGTAAAGGGCTTGAGAGCTTCCTCGCCTTCCTCCGGGAGACCACGGAACGGCACAGGATGGCGGAGGCCGACCGCGCCGAGGCGGAGGCCGCGACGCAAGACCTCCTCCACGCGCTTGAGCTGGGAGACGACAAGGCCCCGGGCCGGGCGCGGCTGGGGCTCAAGATCCGGGAAGTGCGGCGGCAGCGCCGGACGGCGAAGGACATCGCGGAGCAGACCCGGCCCGTGGTGGATTGGGTAGAGCAGAACCGCACCGTCATCAAGGGCCTTGAGCGGCTTTTAGGCGATGTCCGCAAGCAGGAGCGCCGGAGCGAGGGGCGCAGCTATGCGCCCCGTACCCACATATTAGAGGACATACGGCGCGACGGAGAGAAGGAGGGGCAGCATGAACAACTTTGACGAGCCTGTCAAGAAGGCGGAGACCGACGCGGAGATCCTGGACGCGCTGCAAGGGGTCAAGCTGGCACAGGACGAGATCCGGCGCGGGGCGTGTGGCGGGATGGGGCTCGCCTTTTTCCGAGCCTACTATGAGAAGCTCCCGGAGGAAGTCGCCCACCGCCTCACGGAGATCGACGCCGAAGCCGTGGGGCACATCACCCGGGCGACGGGTCTCAACCTGTCCGGCTCGCTTCTGGATCGGTTCGGGGAGAAGCTGGCAAGCGACGCCGCCTTCGCCCAGGTCATCCGGGCGGCGAACGTGTACCGGGGGCGGCTGGGCTACGCTCCCCTCGGGCCGGACGGCTGGCCGGAGCAAGGGGAGGCCACACCATGAAGGGCCCGTTCCGCTGCTCCGATTGCGAGCACATGGGACTCATGGGGCGGGCCCGCCTCACCAGCGGCACGTCCTGGGGAGGCCCTCGCGGTGAATGTTGGTGCAAACACCCGGAAGCGGAGGCGAGTTTCGCCGCCTCCGGGAACCGCTCGGCCCCTTGCTTCATCGCCTTTACTGCACCAGGGGGAAGCACCCCCGCGATCAAAACGTCGCCGAGGTGGTGCCCGTTGAAACGCCCAGGGGCCACCAGGAGCCCCGGCAAGGGCCCCTCGACGGGTTGAGGGGGAAGTTATGCCAACGAAGAAGAAGCGCCTCACACGGCGCGAGAAGGCCGAGAGAGCAGCGATGAAGAAGGAGCTCCAAGCGAGAGGAGTCCTCCCGCCCGACAAGCCCCGGCTCGACCGGAAGAAGTTCGCCCGGGAGACCTGGGCGGAGTTCGAGGCGCTCTTTAAGGCGAAGCCCATCCGGGCGGAGCTGGCGCTCATCAAGGCGGTCGGCTTCATGGTGGGGCCGGAGATGCACAGGGTCACGCCCGAGGAGGTCGGCGTCCTCAAGCTGCTCAAGCTGGCGGTCGAGTACGACGCTTTTCTCGACAAACTTGAGGCGGAGGGCCGCGAGACGTACACCACGGGGGAGCTCGTCGACGAAGTCGTTCTCCCCATCATCAAACTATAGGAGGTTATCACAACATGAACGAGAACATCAACACCAGACCGGCCCAGGAGCCGGAGATCAACGAGGTCGACGGGGAGCCCATCTTCCACGCCGACGAGGAGGAGGGCGACGACGATGAGTAACGTGAGGATCTGTCTGGATGCCGGGCACGTCGGCAGCCGATACAATCAGAGCCCGGTCGTGAAGACCTACTACGAGAGCGCGATGGTGTGGAAGCTGCACCTCAAGCTCAAGGCCCAGCTCGAGGCCCGGGGCTTTGAGGTCATGACGACCCGTGTGAACATAGACACAAACCTCGGCGTCTATGAACGCGGGACGGCCTCGAAGGGGTGCGACGTCTTCCTCTCCCTGCACTCCAACGCTTGCGGGACGGAGAGCGTCGACTATCCCGTCGTCTACCGGGCCTACGACAACAAGAACAACGTCGACGCCCTGGCTCTCAAGATCGCGAAGAAGGTCGGGGAGCTCATGGGGACGGCCCAGGCCGGACGCACGGCCACCCGGAAGAACAGCTCCGGGGGCGAATACTACGGCGTCCTCCGTGGGGCCCGTGCGGTGGGGACGCCCTACTACATGCTCATCGAGCACAGCTTCCACACGAACACGAAGGCGACGAAGTGGCTCTCGGAGGACGCCAACCTGGACAAGCTGGCCGTCGCCGAAGCCGACATCCTGGCGGAGTTCTTCGGGATGGAGAGTTCCACCACCACCGAGAAGACGGCGATCATGGGCAAGGCCCAGGCCACCGCGTCACAGATGGCGGCGTTCTGCTTGAGCAAGAACGCCTCGCCGCAGCTCCCGAGCTGCACCGTGGAGGAGCTGGCCCGCATGTTCATCGAGGAGGGCGAGGCCGAGGGCGTCCGGGGCGACGTGGCCTTCGCGCAGAGCCTCCACGAAACGGGCTATTTTAAGTTCGGCGGGATCGTCCTTCCGTCTCAAAATAACTATGCCGGGATCGGGGCCCTCAACGGCAACGCCACGGGACAGGCGGCGAGCTTCCCCGACCCGCGCACGGGCGTCCGGGCGCAGATCCAGCACCTCAAGGCATACGCATCCACCGAGGCCCTCGTGAACGCTTGCGTCGATCCCCGCTTCTCCCTGGTCGCCCGTGGCGTGGCCCCCTATGTGGAATGGCTGGGCGCGGCGGACAACCCGCAGGGGCGCGGCTGGGCGGTTCCCGGCGCGGGCTACGGGGCGAACATCGTGAAGCTGCTCGGCCAGATCCTCGCCTTCCAAGACCCGGGGGACGGCTACCCGGAGGGGACACCCGACTGGCAAAAGGCGGGCTTTGAGGCCCTGGTAGAGCGCGGCATCATCAACTCCCCGGACGTGTGGAAGGCGAAGTTCGACCAACCGATCAAGGTCGGGGAAATCCTGGCGATCATCGGCAGGATGTAACAGGAAGGGAGGGCGCAGGACATGGATAAACTCGCCGAGGGTTTGACGCTGGAAATGCTTCCCGAAGGGCTCTACCGCATGATCGCCGAGGCAATCGGGACGGATAACTTCTATAAGCTCGCCGAGGTCGTCGGGGGCACGACGGTTTACATCCCGAAGCCCGAGAGCGTCACCCGGCCCGTCCGCGACGCCCGCATCAAAGAGGAGTTCAACGGCTACAATCACCCGGAGCTCGCCCGGAAGTACGGCGTCACAGAGCGATGGGTTCGCCGTATTTGCGGCCCAGGGCAGACGGAGGGGCAGCTCGACATCTTCGACTATCTCAACGACCCGGGGCAGGAGGACGACGAGCCCCTCTCATGAGCGGCAACTCTTAGAACTGCTTCGTATATAAGTTTCCGGGAACGGGATTTAAGATAAGAGTACAAGCTATAGCTTGTACTCTTATTTTTTGTCCAAAGGAGGCAGACACACATGAACATGGAACTCATCCAAAGCGCAGCGAGCGACGCTCTTGTCAACGTCGTTCTCGCGGTCATCGCCCTGGCCGGGGCCTACGCGGTGTACTACATCCGCCTGGGCGCGGCCAAGCTCAAGGAGCAGACGGCGCAGATCAAGGACGAGGCGGGCCGGAAGGTGCTCGAGGACGCCCTTGACGACGTCGTCAACCTTGCGACGGTCTCGGTGGGGGCGATGGAGCAGACCACGGCGAAGGCGCTCCGGGACGCGGTCAAGAGCGGCAAGGCAAGCCGGGAGGAGCTGCTCGCCCTGGGGAAACAGGTCTTTGACGAGGTGAAGGCGGCGATCAGCCCCCAGGCGCAGAAGGTCATCACCGACAACCTGGGCAGCTTCGACAAGTACCTCACCGCCGTCATCGAGGACGCCGTCCTCAAGGTCAAGCAGGAAGACCCCTATCTCACACTCTCCGGGGAGCTGCTTGAGGGCGTCGCGCTGGAAGACAAGGCCGGAGCCGCCGCGCAGTAAGGAGGGGCCGACATGGACGGAGCGACAATCGCGATGTTCGTCTTCCAGACGGTCATCACGGCGATCATCGGGGTCGCCGCGTGGGGAGTGAAGAACGCGATCGGCGAGATGAAGGCGGCGGTCTCGGAGCTCAAGGCAGCGGACAAGAAGAACGCCGAGGAGATCGCCGCCGTGCGGACGGAGCTCGGCGACCTCAAGGCCGACCTCCCCCTCATCTACACGACCCGGGAGGACTTCATCCGGGTCTCGAACAACATCGACCAGAAGCTCGACAAGCTCCTATACAGGGGCGCAGCAAAGGAGGGATAAAAGCGTATGGCATACTTTGACGACATGACGGAGCAGGAGATCCGGCAGAACAAGGCGATCCGGGGCTACATCGTCCGGGCCCTGGCAAAAGGCAATCAGAACTCGCTGCTTGTGCGGCAGATCACGAACGCCCTCCTCGCCGACAACCTCATCACCGTCCCGGACATCTCGAAGCAGCTCTCCTATTTGGAGGACGGCGGCTACATCGAGTTCACAGACAAGCGGGCCACGGCCTACAACGCCTACCGCCGCGACGCCGTCATCCAGCTCACGAAGGCGGGCGTCGACCTTGTGGAAGGCACGAGGGACGACCCGGGCGTCGATGTCTAAGAAAGAGCGCCGGAGGACGCGGATCAGCTCGACGATCGACAAGCTCCCGGACGACATCAAGACGGAGCTCGACGTCCGGCTCGCGGACACGGCCAACACCTACGAGGAGCTCTCCGCGTGGCTCAAGACGGAGGGCTACGAAATCAGCAAGAGCGCGATCGGGCGCTACGCGATCCGCAGCACCCAGGCGGCGCAGCGGGTCGCCGAGACCCTACAGCGCACCCAGGCGATCGCCCAGGCGGTAGAGGCGCACCCCGACCTCGACTACACGAAAGCGGCGTCGATGGTTCTCATGGACGGCCTCATGCAGCGCGTGAGCACGGCGGAGGGCGACTTCCAGGAGATGCCGCTTGACAAGGCGGGGCGGCTCATCGCAAGCCTCGCCCGGAACGCCACCTATGAGAAGCGCGTCCGGCAGGACATGAAGAAGAAGGCCGAGCTTGCCTTCGACCAGCTTGAGGCGGAGCTCATGGCGGCGATCAAGCAGCACCCGGAGCTCACCGGGGAGCTGCACGACGTCCTCTCAAGGGCGAGGGAGAAGGTGCTCGATGATGGCGAAGATTAACCTCAAGGACTACCTGGAACGGCTCGAGGAGCCGGAAGACCGGGAGGCGGTCGCAAGCCGGGAGTACCAGCGGGAACTATTTGAGCAGTATGTCCAGAAGGGGACGAACTTCCCCGAGCTCCGGGCGCAGCTCCTCGAGGAGTACCGGGCCGGGGCGGAGCTCACGGGCCCCCAGGGGCTACGCCGGAAGCTCGGGGCGGTTGACCTGGGCTACTTCGGGCGGGCCTACCTCCCCCACTACTTTGTGAGGCCGTCGCCCCCGTTTCACGAGGAGCTCGACCGCATCTTCCGCGAGGGCGTCATGAAGGGGCTGAACCCCGCCACCGACGCGAAGGAAATCAGCCGGGCGGACGGATGCCGGAGGGCGGTCGAGGCCCCGCGTGGACACGCCAAGAGCACGAACTTCACCTTCAAGGACTCCATCCACTCGGCGGTGTACGCCTACAAGCACTACGAGATCATCCTCTCGGACAGCTCGGAACAGGCCGAGGGCTTCCTCTCCGACATCAAGACCGAGCTCGAGGAGAACGCAGCGCTCCGTGAAGACTTCGGAGAGCTTGAGGGGCGCGTCTGGAAGGCGTCGGTCATCCTCCTATCGAACGGGGTGAAGATCGAGGCCCTGGGCGCTGGGAAGAAGATCCGAGGCAGACGGCACAAACAATGGAGACCCGACCTCATTCTTTGCGACGACCTTGAGAACGACGAGAACGTCAACACCCCGGAGCAGCGGAAGAAGCTCCGCGACTGGTTCTATAAGGCGGTCTCCAAGGCGGGCGACACCTACACGGACATCGTCTACATCGGGACGCTGCTCCACTATGACGCCCTCCTCGCCAACGTCGCCAAGAACCCCGAGTATGAGGCCGTCCGCTACAAGGGCGTCATCTCGTTCGCAACGAACACGGCCTTGTGGGACGCCTGGGAGCGGATCTTCACCGACCTCGAAAACCCGAAGCACAAGGAGGACGCCGAGGACTTCTTCAAGGCCAACGAGGCCGAAATGCTGGAAGGCACCGCCGTCCTCTGGGAAGAAAAGCTCCCCTACTATGCCCTCATGGTTATGAGGGTATCCGAGGGCGAGGCGAGCTTCTCGTCGGAGATCCAGAACGAACCCATAGACCCGGAGAATTGCGCGTTCGCCGAGGAGTGGTTCGACTTCTACGACGACGGGCAGCTCCCCCCGGACTTCTCCGACCCGAAGTTCCTCTTTGTGGCGGCGAATGACCCCTCCCTCGGAAAGAACCGAAAGAGCGACACCTCGGCGATCATCGGCATAGCAAAGGACACCTCGACGGGCTACATGTACGTCGTCATCGCTGACATCGCCAAGCGGAAGCCGGACAAGATTATTGAGGACGCGATCGAGGCGTCTCGTCGGCTCAAGCGTGAATACAAGAAGCCCCTCTACAAGTTCGGCGTCGAGACGGTTCAGTTCCAATATTATTTTGCCGAGATCATGCGGCAGAAGTCCGCCGAGATCGGCGAGTACCTTCCTATCGAGGAGATCAACAGCGTCCAGAACAAGGACGCCCGCATCCAGTCCTTGCAGCCCTTCGTCAAGAACGGCTACCTCAAGTTCTCGAAGCGGCACAAGGCGCTCCTTGACCAGATGCTCAAGTACCCTATGGGAAAGAATGACGACGCCCCCGACGCCCTGCAAATGGCCGTCGCCCTGGCCCTCTCGGTCAAGGTCGGGCGTCGACCGGATTACAAATCAGTTTTAGGCCGTGCGATCAAGTTCCGACGCGGGGCCTACTAAAAGGAGGTGGGACGGTTTGGCCGACCAAAGCAAAAATAAGTGGTTCCCGTGGCGGCGGCTCTTGAGGTCTACGCAGACACCGAGGCCGGAGACGCGAGAGGTCGCGGTCTCCCAGGTGACGGACAAGTACAGCGAGTACCCCTCGGACGGGCTCACCCCCGTCCGTCTGGCGGAGATCTTCAAGGAGGCCGACGCGGGAGATGTGCTCCGGCAAGCCGAGCTTTTTGAGGAGATGGAGGAGAAAGACCCGCACCTCTTTTCCCAGCTCCAAACGAGAAAGAACGCAGTCACGGGCCTCGACTACGAGGTCATCCCGTTCGACTCGGACGACCCGAGAGACAAGGAGATCGCCGAGTTCGTAGAAGCGCAGATCGGCGGGATCGAGGGGTTTGAGGATGTCATGCTCGACCTCCTGGACGCAATCGGCAAGGGCTTCGCGGTCTCTGAAATTATGTGGAGCTATGACGAAGGGCACGTCGTTGTCGGGGACATTCGCTCGCGGCATCAAAAGCGGTTCTTCTGGGACACCGTCGACGACTCCTTCAAGGTTCGGACGCAGGACGCGCCGGAAGGAATCCTTCTTCCTAAGAACAAGTTCATAGTACACAAGTACAAAGCCCGCAGCGGCCACCCTTCGCGAGCTGGCGTTCTTCGTGTGGTCTCCTGGATGTACCTATTCAAGAACTACACCCTCAAGGACTGGGTCGCGTTCTGTGAAGTGTTCGGGATGCCGCTCCGGCTGGGCAAGTATCAGCCGGGCGCAAGCGAGGAGGACAAGCGGGCGCTCATGCAAGCGCTCGTCGCTATCGGAGCCGACGCGGCGGGCATATTCCCGGACGGCACGACGATCGAGTTCGTCAACACCGAAAAGACCAGCTCGACCGACCTCTATGAACGGCTCGCCCGTTATTGTGACGAGCAGGTCTCGAAGGCGATCCTCGGTCAGACTTTGACCTCGGACTCCGGGGGCGGCAGCTACGCACAAAGCAAGACGCACAACGACGTCCGACATGACCTCACCGTCGCAGACTGCAAGGCACTCGCGGCCACACTCCGGCGCGACCTCATCCGCCCCCTGGTGCTCTATAACTTCGGGGAGGACAAGCGCATCCCCTATCTACGGTTCGACGCCGAGGAGTCGGAAGACCTCACCCAGACGGCGACCGTGATCGGGACGCTCATCCGGGAGGCCGGTCTCAAGGTTCCGACCTCCTACATCTACAAGAAGTTCTCCATCCCGAAACCGGAGGGAGACGAGGAGATCGCCACACCGGCAACCCAGGCACAGGGCGCAGGGATCGGCCCCTTCTCCTTCAAAGCAACCGCGCCGGAGACGCCGATCGCGCTCAAGGCCGGGGGCGCAGCGGGCCACGGGACGCAGGAACGCATCGACCAACTTGCGGCAGCAGCCACCAAAAAAAGCGCCGGAGCGTTCAAGAAGGCGTTCGGCCCTGTTCTCAAGATTATTGAGAAAGCCGAGAGCCTTGAGGAGCTCCGCGACATGATGGAAGACGAGAAGGCCGTCGCCTCCCTGTTCGGCGAGATGGACATCTCCGACGTGGAGGAGCTGCTTCAAAAGGTCATGCTCTACGCAGACCTCGAGGGGAGGTCGCTCGAAGATGGACGAGATTGAGGCCGTATTCAACCGGAAGGACATGACCTTCGAGGAGGCCGTCAAGTATTTCAAGGAGCGCGTCCCCGTGTCCGCCTCCGTGTTCTACCGTATCGCGGAGAAATACCGGGGGCTTGCCTTCACCGTCGGCGGCTACACGAAGGCCCAGATCCTCAAGCGGTTCTATGATGAGATCCTCGCAGCCCTGGAAGACGGGAACACCCTCTCGGAGTTCCGCTCCCGGATGAACGAGTTCCTCACCTCCGAAGGGTATGAGGGACTCGACCCGCTGCAAGCCGACCTCATCTTCCGCACCAACATCCAAACGGCCTACAACGTGGGCCACTATGAGCAAATGACAGACCCGGGCGTCATGAAGCTCCGCCCCTATTGGCAGTACGACGCCGTCAACGACGCCCACACACGACCGAGCCACCTCGCGATGGACGGCAGGGTATTCCCGGCGGACAGCGCCGTGTGGGACTCCTGGTTCCCTCCGAACGGGTTCCGGTGCCGCTGCACCGTCAAGACCCTATCAAAGCGGCAGGTCGAAGCCCGGGGGCTCAAAGTGGAGCAATCAGCGCCGGGCGGGGTCATGCCCGACCCGCACTTCTCCACCAACCCCGCGAAGGTACGCTTCACGCCGGATCTCAAGGACTACCCCGAGGCACTCGTGAAGGCGTACCAAAAGCGAGAAAAAGAGAACCCCTCTTTATAGCCCCGTAGAGGCCCCAGGAAGGGGCGAACGGGACGGGGGTGAAATTCCCGGGGCCTACCAGGAAGGCACCGTTATAACGCGAGATAACGGCGTTATAGACGATTGTGAGCACCACACCAAAGGAGACACCAGAAAATGAACGACTTTCTCACCCTCAAAGGGGGCGAAGTGGATGTCGGAGGAGCGCCGGAGGTTATCTCCGTCCTGCCCTTCGGTCATGTCGTGAGTCAGAAGGGAGAGTTCGACGTCGACGAGGAGAGCCTCGCGGCGATGAAGGAACAGATCGCGCAGCGAGGCGTCGACCTCGTTGTCGACTATGAGCACCAGACACTCACGGGAGAACGAGCCCCCGCCGCCGGGTGGGTCAAGGAATTGTTTGCCGAAGACGGGCACATCAAGGCCCGGGTCGAGTGGACAATTCCCGCGAAGCAGTACCTTGAGAACAAGGAATACCGCTACCTCTCCCCGGTCATCACCGTCCGCAAGTCGGACAACAAGGCGACGGGCCTCCACTCCCTCGCCCTCACCAACACCCCAGCGATCGCGGGCATGACCCCGATTGTCAATTCATCCACATTTCAAGGAGGAGAAACCAACATGAACGAACTCATCAAGAAGATCGCGGCAGCGCTCGGCCTGGGCGAAGACGCGGACGAGGAGCAGATCCTCACGGCGCTCTCGGCTTGTGTCGAGGAGAACAAGGCGCTCAAGGAGGCGGCGGAGGGCGGCAAGGCCCCCGGCAAGAAGCCCGGCGAGGACGGCAAGCCCGAAGACCAGGACGACGGCATCGTCGCGAACAAGTCCGTCTGTGAGCTCCTGGGCCTCAAGGCCGGAGCCTCGACCGCTGACGTCGCCGCTTCCATCATGGCCCTCAAGGGCGGCGTCGATGGGCGCGTCAAGGCCCTCGAGGAGAAGCTCGCCGACCGCGACGCCGAGGAGGCCGTGGAGCTGGCCCTCAAGAGCGGGAAGATCACCCCGGCACAGAGAGGGTGGGCCAAGGGGTACGCCCTCAAGAGCCCCGACGGCTTCAAGGAGTTCCTTGAGAAAGCCCCCCAGGCCGTCCCCATGTCCGAGATCGCCGGGGGCGACGCGCTGGCCCTCAAGGGCAACAAGCCCGACGAGGCGACGATGCTCGTCTGTAAGCAGCTCGGCGTCAGCGCCGAAGATGTCCAGAAATACGGCATGAAGGAGGAATAAGACCATGGCAGCATTGACCAACGTGAGAGACACGTCCGAGCTCGGCGGGAAGTACATCGCCCTCCCCGTCAAGGGCGCGACCACCATCTATCAGGGTTCCATCGTGGCGATTGACGCCACCGGCTACGCGATCCCCGGCAAGAAGGCGACCGGCCTCAAGGCGGCGGGCCGGGCCGAGGAGACCGTGGAGAACAAGGGAGGCGACGGCGAGGCCGTCATCCGCGTCGCTCGCGGCGTCTTCATCTTTGAGAACTCCACCAGCGGCAAGATCACCGCCGCCGAAGTCCTGGGCCCGTGCTACATCGAGGACGACCAGACCGTCACGAAGACCGCGACGAGCGCCTCGGTCGCCGGTCTCGTCATTCGCGTCGACGACGAAGGCGTCGCCGTCGAGATGGGCTTCGGCTACACCCCGGCGACGGCTGGCGCTTAATTCATACTGACAAGGAGGAAACAGAACATGATTGTCAATCAGCAGTCCCTTAGAGGGATTTACGTCGGCTTCAACACCTTGTTTAACAAGGCGTTTGAGGAAGTGGCCCCGCTCTACACCGAGGTCGCGACCGTTACTCCGTCCACTACGGACTCGGAAACCTACGCATGGCTCGGCGACATTCCGGGCATGAGGGAGTGGATCGGCGACCGCGAGATCCAGAACCTCACCGCGAGCGACTACACCATCAAGAACAAGGACTTCGAGCTCACCGTCGGCGTCGACCGCAACGCGATCGAGGACGACAAGATCGGCCTTTATAACCCTTCTGTCCAGATGCTCGGCCAGTCCGCAGCAGCTCACCCCGACGAGCTCATCTTCGCCCTGCTGGCGGGCGGCTTCTCGGAAAAGTGTTACGACGGACAGCCCTTTTTCTCCGACGCCCACAAGGTCGGCAAGAAGACTGTCTCCAACAAGACCACCGCCAAGCTCTCCATGGAGTCCTACATCGCGGCCCGCGCTTCCATGATGAGCTTGACCAACTCCAAGGGCCGGGCGCTGAACCTCGTCCCGAACCTGCTCGTCGTTCCCCCTGCCCTGGAAGCCGCCGCCCGCGACATCCTGGTCGCCGACTACATCAACGGCACCAAGAACACCATGCAGGGCACCGCGAAGCCTCTCGTCGTCCCCCAGCTCGCCGGGCATGACTCCGCATGGTATCTGCTGTGCGCTTCCCGTCCTATCCGTCCCCTTATTTGGCAGCAGCGCAAGAAGCCGAAGTTCGTCTCCAAGACCGCCGAGACCGACGACAACGTCTTCATGCGGAAGACCTTCCTCTATGGCGCGGACTATCGCGGCAACGCCGGTTTCGGATTCTGGCAGATGGCATACGGCGGCGACGGCACCGCCGAGTAAAACCGAGGCAGCGAGAGCAAGGAGGGAGCGCCGTGAGCTATAGCACAAAGGAAGAAGTCCGGGAGATGCTCAAGGACGACGCCCTCAACGCGATCATCGGCGACACCTTCATCGAAGACCCCGCCGAGCGTGAGGAGCTCGTTGAGCCGCTCATCGAAGCGGCGATCGCCGACGCCGACGCGGAGATCGACGGCTATCTCGCTAAGAGGTACACCGTCCCGATCTCCCCGGCCCCTCGGGTTCTGAACAAGTTCTCGAAGGACATCGCGGTCTATAACCTGTTTTCCCGTATCGGCATCGACGAGAGCACCGACCAAAAGACCTATCTCAACCGATACAACGCGGCGATCAAGTTCCTCACCCTCGTCGCAGAGGGGAAGGTCTCGATCGGCACCGAGACCGAAGATCCGGCGAGCGCGGCAGCTACCGGATTTTCGGCAAAGTCAAACCCCCGTCTATTCACGCGGGCGAAGATGAGGGGGATGTAGTTTGTGTATAGTATCCGCCTTGAAGGAGAGACCGCCGCACTCCTCCGAAAAATGCGGCGATACTCGGAAATAGACCGAAGGAGCCTCAACATGGCCCTCGGCGAAGGCGTCCGAGAGTCCACCCTTGAGCGTTTCAAGGAGGGACGAGCGCCGGACGGCAGGAGGTGGAAGACCTCCATCCGGGCGGCGACCACCGGGGGGAAGACCCTCATCGACTCCTCGCAGCTCCGCAACTCGATCCAAGTGACGGCGGACGCCTCGGGGTTCGCGGTCGGCACGAACGCAAAGCACGCAGCGACACACCAATTTGGAGACCAGGGGCGCACCATCCGGGCCCGGAAGGCGAAGAACCTCCGCTTCCAGGTGGGCGGCCAGTGGGTCAGCAAGAAGCAGGTCAAAGTCAACATCCCCGCCCGCCCGTTTCTCGGCCTATCGGACGAGGACATGCAGGAGATCAAGGCGACGACCGAGGAGTTCATCGGGAGGGACGACTAAATGCTCTACAAACAAAGCAAGGAATACCTCCTCGAAAAGCTCAAGGCGGCGGGCCTAAAGTCTAAACCGTACACAACTCAAAAGGGTCTCGAAAAGAGTCAAGAGAGTCACATCGGCGCGGTGCTGTTCGAGTCGGAGACCCTTCTCCGAAACGGCTCCAAAACACGATATAGAGACCAAGAGGGAGCGCAGAAAAAGAGGAGAAAGGTCTTCGACCGGGCTCTCACCTTCACTGTGATAATCGGAGACTACACCGACGAGGCCGTCGAGAGTATGTTCGGGGCGTTCCTCTCGAGCCTCGATCGGGGCATATACGTCAACGGCGATTATGTTCCGATCGAGGTCGAGGGGGCCGATTGGGTCGACAAGGACGACTCTATTCTCAAAGCACAAGTCGCCGTTCAAATTCGGATACGGTTTGACGGCGGACTCTATAGGGACACGGACTTCGCAAAGGTCACGGACGTCGAGGTCGAGTCCATAGCAAAGAACGACGGAAAGGAGATTGCAGATGGCAACTAAAGCGGCATCGACCCCCACCGCAACGGGGGAACAGAACAAGAAGGCCCCGGCGCTCTATGACGTCGGGGAGCTTCGCAGCAAGCACAAAGTCGGGCGGGCCGTGTTTGCGGGCGTATGCAGCGCCCAGGGCTGGAAGCCCGGCAAAGCCGTCACCGAGGAGGAGTTCCTCGAGGCGGTCAAGAAATTTGAGAACGCTCCTATGAGGGGCGGCTCCGGGAAGAAGGAGGTCAAGAAGTAATGCTTCGAGATGTTAAGCATACCGTAACGGACGGCCTTCTCGGCTTCGCCACCGCGACGGGAGACGGTAAGAGCCTCAAGATCGGCGTCTCCCCCATTGTGTCGGACACCCCGATCATCATCACCGGAGACATGGACGCGACCAAAATCAAGGATCGCCTCGGCCTGTCTCCTCTGGCTGACGCTGTCATGGACTCCGTGCAGTTCGGCGCGTCCCGGATCTACTGTCTCCCGGTCTCCGCTACTACGGCGGGCGAGCTGGGAATCGTTTCTAAGACCGGCGACGGCGGCGGCTCCGTTACCGTCGACGGCTCTCCGACGAACGCCTTCTCCGTGGTGGTTAAGTTCACCGCGCAAGGGCAGCTCAACACCGCCGCCTTTGTGTACTCTATCGACGGGGGAAACACCTTCACGGACGAGATCACCGTCCCCGTCAATGGCGAGTATGAGATCACCGGAACCGGCCTCAAGCTCAAGTTCACCGAGGCGACCGAGGAAGACCAGAAGCCGAGCTCGTTCCTTGTGAACGACTCCTACAGCTTCACCACCACCGCGCCCACCATGACGAACGGCGACGTCCTGGCGGCGTTCAAGAAGCTCCAGAAATTCGCCGAGGAGTATGAGTTCATCCACATCGTCGGCGAGAGTGACCTCGATCTCTGGCAGGCGGTGAGCGAGGCGCAAATCGAGCTCCGCGACGTCTACCACAAGCCCGTGTTCGTGGTATTCGAGGCCAAGTATCCCACGACCGGCGACGAGGAGGACGAGCCCGACATGATGGGCGGCGGGGATCTCACTGACTGGGCCCTCGAGATGGAGGCCAAGCGGAAGAAGGTCAAGAACTACGACATCCAGGTCGTCACCGCCTGGGGCCGTCTGGTCAAGCTGGACGGCTCGACCCAGATCACCAACCTCGCGGGCCTTGTGTGTGGCCTCTACGCAAAGGCAGCGGTGCAGGAGTCCATCGGCAAGACCAGGACGGAGGCGGGCTTCGGCATCCCGAAGACGAAGCTCCTCGAGCTGCTCCCCGCCGAGATGGACAACTCCATCATCGAGCTCCTGGATCTCGCGGGCTATCTGACGTTCCGGGAATACGACGGGCTCGACGACTTCTATGTCTACCATACGAAGATGATGAGCCCGGACGGGAGCGACTTCCGCTACGCCGAGGACGTCCGCGTCAAGAACAAGATCATCCGGGAGACCCGGAAGGAAGGGCTCCTCCTGCTGAACGATGACATCGACCTCGAGGACGTGCAGGGCGAGCTTGAGACCCGGGCGAAGTTCATGTTCGTCCCCTTGCAGCGGATGATCGACGCGAAGGAGATCAGCTCCGCCGAGATCACCGTCCCGGAAGGACAGGCGGAGACCATCCTCGAGGACGAGACTATGCGGGTCAAGATCCGCTATGTCTCCCGGGGCTATATCCGCGAGGTCGAGGTCGACCTCGGCAGGGCACAGCCCAGCGAATAAGGGAAGGAGGTTAAAGAGTTATGTCCCTTAAAGTAAACGGTCAGACCTATAGCTGGGGCGACGTTGACGTCAAGATCCCGGGCCTCGTCCTGGTCGTGCAGGAAATCAGCTACGACGACGAGCAGGACATGGAAGAAAGCTACGGCAAGGGCAACCGTCCCCGGGGCTATGGCAAGGGCAACTATAAAGCGTCCGGTAAAATGTCTATGCTCCGGGATGACTACGACGACGTCCTTGCCTATTGCAAGGCGAAGGGCGTCCCCTTCTATGGCCTCGAGTGGCCTTCCGTGGTCGTCTCCTACGCCAACGAAGGCGAGCGCACCCGCATCGACGAGCTGAAGAAGGTCGTCCCGATCAAGCGCAGCCACAAGGCAGCACAGGGCGACAAGTCCCTCACCGTCGACATCGACCTCATGATCGTCGGCGGCATTGTGGAGGACGGCGTCGAGCCCACGAAGTAAAAACCATCTCAAGATAATCGAGAATAGGAGGACACGAAACCATGGAAGAAATCAAGAAAGACACCGCGCAGAAGTCCCAGACGGAGGAGCTCAAGGAGAAATACGGCAAGGTCTACCGCGTCGGCGCGACGATCGAGGTCGATGACGAGACCGAGAAGAATGTCGAGTTCTTCTTCAAGCGCCCCTCCACGGCGAGCTATGACAGATATGTTAAGACCACCGCCCAGGGCGCGACGAAGGCGCTCAAGGTGTTCCTCTTTGACAACGTGGTCGAGGAGAGCCGGGTGTCTCTCGAGGCGAACCTTGAGGAGTTCCCGGCCCTGGCGCTCTCCATCGGTGAGAAGCTGCTCGGGATGCTGGGCCTCTCCAAACAGACAAATTTGAAGATGCTCTAAAAGAGCAGCTCTCGGAGGTGAGGGGGAACGTGGTGGAGTCCGGTCTCCTGGAAATCTACCGCTTCCTCCCTCCGGCTCTTTTAGAGGACTTCGACATTGAGGAGATCGGCCTCGACGAGTTCCTCCGGTACGTCGCGAAAGCGAGGTACATCCAGGAGCTCGAGGAGAGGATCGTCGCCCAGGCGATCGCGGACGTGTTCGCGTCGGATTAGCCGGGCGGCATCGGTCGCCTCTTTTAAGAGCACAAGGTCGCCTCCATCGTTTTGTTAGGAGGTGAAAGGCAAAGCATGAGTTTAGAGTCCGTGTTCCGGCTGTCCCTCATAATGAACATGATCGACAACCTCACCGGGCCTATGGCCGGAGTCACATCAAGCGTCAACGGCACCGTCTCAAAGCTGCAAAAGGCAAACGCAGCGCTCGGCAATATGGCAAAGACGGGGGCCGTCATGCAGGAGGTCGGCTCGCAGATCACGGGGGCGGTGCTGTCCCCGGTCGAGGCTACATTTGAAACCCGGAGAGCGATCGGCGAGCTCGCCTCCCTGGGCGTGAAGGATCTCGGCGTCGTGGAAGACGCCGCCCGGCAGTTCTCCGACCAATGGGCCGGAACGACGAAGGCCGACTTCATCGCGGCAGCCTACGACATCAAGAGCGGCATCGCGACGCTCTCGGACGAGGGCGTCGCGGAGTTCACCAGTCTCGCGGGCCTAACGGCAAAGGCCACAAAGTCGACGGTCGGCGAGATGACGTCATTGTTTGCCACGGGCTACGGCATCTATAAGAACTACTACGACGACATGAGCGACATCGAGTTCGGCGAGATGTTCTCGGCGGGTATCGCGAAGTCGGTGCAGCAGTTCAAGACGACGGGCTCGGAAATGGCCTCGAGCATCGAGAGCCTGGGCGCGTCGGCAACAAACGCGAACGTCCCCCTCGAGGAGCAGCTCACCATCCTCGGTATGCTGCAAGGCACCATGAGCGGCTCGGAGGCGGGCACGAAGTACGCGGCGTTCCTGGGCGCGGCAGCGAAGGGCGGCGACGCCCTGGGCTTGTCGTTCCTGGACGCCAACAACCAACTAAAGAGTATGCCGGAGATCCTCGACCAGCTCCGGGGCAAATACGGCGAGACCATCGACGCGATGGAGAAGCAGGAGATCGCCGAAGCCTTCGGAACGGACGAGGCCGTCGACCTCATCGACCTGCTCTACAACAAGTGCGGAGACCTGCAAGGGAACATCCTCACCATGTACGACGCCCTCGGCTCCGGCACCGGCGTCGCCACGGAGATGGCGAACGCAATCAACGAAACGGAGCCCGAACGGTTTGAACGGCTCACGCAGCGCATCCAGAACGTGAAGGAGTCGATCGGGAATAGCTTACTCCCGACAATCAACGATCTCATGTCGACCGGCGAGCAGGTGCTCACGAAGGTCGGCTCGTGGGTCGAGGAGAACCAGGAGCTCGTCCGGGTCATCATGCTCGTCGTCCTGGCGATCGGCGGCTTCCTCACCATAGCGGGCACGGTCATCGCCGTCGTCTCCGGCGTGGGCTTGATTATCACGAAGGTAATCTCCGGGTTCAAGCTCCTCAAGGCCGGGTTCCTATTAGCGAAGGGAGCGCTCACGCCGCTCATATCGAGCGTGTGGAGCTTTACAGCGGCACTCCTGGCGAACCCTGTCACCTGGATCGTGATCGGCATCGTGGCCCTCATCGCGGCCCTGGTGCTGCTCTACAACAAGTGCGAGTGGTTCCGAAACGCGGTCAACGCAATCATCGACTTTTTCAAGGAGAAGCTCGGCGCAGCTCTTGAGGTCGCGTCGGCGATCTTCTCCGGCATCGGCAACGTCATCGGCTCCGTCATGAACGCAGCGAAGGCGACGGTCTCCCAGAACCTCGACAACATGCGATCCGCATACGAGGCGCACGGCGGGGGAATCCGTGGTGCAGCAGCGGCAGCGGTCGAGGGCGTCAAGGGCATCTATACGGCGGGCTTTACCTTCCTGGATAATCTCACCGGCGGGCGGCTCTCGGCGATCCGTGACAAGTTTGTCGGCTTCGTGACGAACATAGCCTCGGGCGTGTCCGAACGGTTCACAGCCGTCAAGACGGCGTTCTCGAATGGAATCACCGCGATCAAGAACACGGTCACGGGAGCCGTGACGTGGTTCTTTGAGTCGGGCAAGCGCGTCGTCACCACATTCGCGAACGGTATCAAATCGGCGTTCACGGGCGCGGTCGACGCGGTAAAGGGCGGCTTGCAGCGCATCCGAAATATGCTCCCCTTCTCCGACGCGAAAGAAGGCCCTCTCTCGACGCTGACCCTCTCGGGACAACGCACGATGACAACCTACGCCCACGGCCTCGAGCTGGCGCAGGATGCACCCGCCCAGGCAATCGAGAAGGGGCTCGACGGCGCGAAGGCTACGCTCGAACGCGAGCCTGTCCAGAAGGTCGACCTCACAAGCGGAGGCGGCAAGAAGGAAGGCTCCGAGAGCGGAGGCTCCGGCGAGGGCAGCTCCGGCAAGCAAGTCATCATTCAAAAGCTGCTCATCCCGGTCGACCTCAAGAAGATCAAAGACCTCGAGCAGCTCCTCGCGATGCTCAAGGAGGTCGAGGACTACGCCGAGGCCAACGGCAGCGAGGAACCCGCAGACGATCAAGACGCCGAACCCGCACCGGCATAACAAGGAGGGAGAGACGACAATGATTTACACCGAAGACCAGATCGTCAAGGTGAACGGGGTCGTCCTCCCTGGCCTTGTTAAGAGTATCGAGGTCAAGGAGTCGGCCCAGATCGACGAGCAAGAGGTCGAGGGCAGCGCCACAAAGCCCAAACAGGCGACGGGCTACGAGGACGCGAAGGTCAATATCGAACTCATTCTCGACGACACACCAACGCAAACGAAGTACCAGCGGCTCGAGACGCTTCGGGCGATCTTCCGAACGCCCGGCCAGTCAGTCCCGAAGCCGCTCTCTATTGTCAGCGAAGACACGGCAGCGCACGGCGTCGACAAGGTTCTATTCAAGGGGCTCACTCACAAAATGGAGAACAAGAAGGAGCAGCTCACCGTCTCCCTTGAGTTCTGGGAGTACGTCCCGCAGACCATACAGACGACGAGCAGCTCGTCGGGATCTTCGTCCGGCGGCGGCTCCTCTGGCGGGAGCTCCGGCGGAACCCAGCAGCAAACGACCTTGTCTTCTGACTATCAAAAATACTTGCAGACGAGCCGAGGGAAGTCCCCAGCCGTCGACGATGCAAGCACGGCGGCAGCTCTCGACAAGGTCTCACAGATGCCATACTAACCCGAGAGGAGGAACAGGATGGAAACGCTCGAATTATTCTACCCTCAAATCGCGGCCCGCGCTGGCCCCTATACCTTCGACAAGGGCGTAGAGATCGAGGTCTACTCCTCGAAGTCTTCTTATTTTGATTGGGCGAAGATCCGCTTCACGGAGCAGTTTCAACCGAAGATCTCACTCGCCCGGAAAGACCCGGCAGCGATTGAGCTCGGGTATAACAATGTCTTTGAGGAGGTCTTCACCGGCTACGTCTCCAAGCCGTACAACGGAGGAGGCTTCACCGACGAAGTGACTCTCAAGGACGAGATGCTTCTCCTCGAGGAGACGCAGATCAACAACACATTCCTCGACACAACTCCGCAGGAGATGATCGCCTACTTTCTCGGGAAGGCCGGGCTCTCGAAGATGAAGCTCTCCTCCAAGGGATACCCGGAACGGAAACGGCTTCCCATTCGGCAGATGAACGTCATCGAGGCGATCAATGCCGTACATGCAGCATGGAACATCAAACAGCCGTTTTTCTTCTCTGGGGGCGTGTTCTATTGGGGAGAGAAGCCGGAGCAGGACAAGACCTACATCTTCGAGTATGGCGTCAACATCATCGCCCTCACCAGGAGCGGCGGCTCGTGGGAGCTCGAGACGGTCTCGGCCCCCTTTGTCCGACACTCCCACAAAATCAGTGTGAAGCACCCTAAAGTGAGCGGAGAGTTCGAGGTCTCGAAGGTCGTCTCGTCTACCAGCGAGAACGGCTTCATCCGCACGAAGATTTATTTCTAAGAAAGGAGGGGCGGGAAATGCTTGAGCAGATGATGAGGGCGGTCGCGAGGAAGATCATCGCGCAGGAGTACCCCCACGCAAAGAGCCCCGCCGTGGTCTACGCCACCGTCAGCAAGGCGACGCAGCTCGGCGAGACGTTCGATCTCGAGGATCTTGTCATTCATAACGACGAGACCGGGAGCAGCTTCAAGGGCCACATAACGGCGCATTGGAACGAATACACCCTCACCGTCGTCGATCGCTGGGGGAACGAGGACGAGAGCTTCCCTCCTCTCCCTGGCGTCAGATCCAAAGGACAATATAAGGCCGGGGCCTTCGTGGCCGTTGCGATGGCATACGGGGACAGCCCGGCGATCATTGGGGAGGTGCAGCTATGACAGGGTTACACGACACCGACATCCGACTCAATGATGAATGGGCCCTCACGCAAGCGGCAGACGGAGACGCGCCCCTCTGTTCGGGGCTTGAATGTCTCTATCAGAACATCATCCTCGAAGCGCTCACACAGCCCGGGGATCTCTTTTATGACGCTTCGTTCGGCTGGGGGCTATACGACTTCATTCAATCCGAAGACGACGATCTTGTGCGGCTTGAAATCGCGCAGCGGGCGCGGCTGGGCCTTCAAAAGCGGGAGGTCATCGTGCCCGAGAGCATAGAGATCGACGTCGGATTTTCGGACGACACCTTCCGGCTCCGCTGCTCCTTCCAGTTTGCGGACGAGGAGGAGCCCCGGGAGCTCAATGTCGTCATTAGTGCGGTCGGCGTGGAGGTGATAACAACATGATCGACAAAGCAATACTCGACGAAGTTCTCCCGGTTCCCGAGCTTGAAACGCTCAAAGAGGAGAAGATCGCCGAGCTGAAAGAAGAAGGCTTCGCAATCACGAACTTCCATTCGGGCGGCGTCTTCTATACGCTGCTCTTGATAGTCCTCCGCATTAAGATCGAGTTCACGGAGTTACTACGGGCCATTCTGAACAATATGACCCTCACACACTCCACCGGCGCATGGCTCGACATTAAGGCGGCAGACTACGGGAAGAAGCGCAAGAAGGCCCAGAAGGCGCAGGGCCTCGTCACACTATCCAGGACGAACGACCAGGGCGAGGCCGTGAAGATCGAGAAGGGCCACATCTTCAAGACGCAAAAGGACATCAACGGAGAGGAGCTTCGCTTCTTTGCCATAGAGGCGGCGGTTCTGCAAAAAGGGAGCCGGTCGGTGGATGTCCTGGTAGAAGCGGAGAAAGAGGGCTCTCGGTACAATGTGCCGGAAGGACAGATCACCCGGAGCCTCACGTTCCTCAATGGGATCGACGGCATCTCAAACGGCGAGGACTGGATCGTCCGGGAAGGAAGCGACACCGAGGACGACGAGGGACTCCGAACGCGGGCGCTCCGATCCTGGTCGGAGCTCGCGGCCCGGTCTATTGAGGACACATTCATCAATGCAGCGGAGGCCGTCCAGGGCGTCCTATTTGCACAGGCTGACTGTGACCACCCGAGAGGGCAAGGGACGGTCGACGTGATTGTAACAGGGACGGCGGGAGAAGCGACGGAAGGACTTCTCGACGAAGTTCGGGATGCCGTTGACAAGATTGCCGGGCCATACGATAATGTTCTTGTGAAGTCTTCTACAACGGTTTCCCAGGACATCGAGGTCACGGTCTCGACCTCTGACGTGTCGGAGGACGAGGACATCAAGAACAGGATCTCCGCGATCCTTGCCGAGCTGCTCGCCGTCCGAAAGGGCCGGAGGTTCAACGAGCTCCGGCGCTCCGACATCAACTTCGCAATCCGCAGCAACTACAGCGCCGCCACGAACGCGGAGATCATCACCCCCGCCGAGGACGTGGTGCTCGAGAAGGACAAGGTCATCACTCTCGGCTCCGTCTCTGTGACAGTGAGAAGGGAGTGATCGGATGAAACGGTTCGACACCTTCGGCGCGTATATGTTCGACCTTCTCTTTGCCCCGTTGAAACGAGGGAAGCGGGCGGCGAATCAGTTCTTCATCTTCTTCAAGGTCATCGGACGCATTTTCGACGGCATGAAGAAGGACGCCTTCCGGCTTCGGGATGAGCTCAATGTCGCGACCGCGAGCCCGGTCATGCTTCCGGTACACGGACAGGATCGGGACATGCCGAGGCTTGAGGGCGAGAGCATTGAAAACTATCGGGCCCGCCTATCCATGAAGGGGATCATCTCTGAATGGGGCGGAACAAAGAGCGGCATCCTCTATGCGTTGACCTCTCTCGGATACGAGCAGAGCACGATCGAGCCGTTCTCCTATCAAGACCCCGAGAGGTGGGCCGAGTTCATCGTATTCCTCAAGGGCTCGAAGCAAAGCGGCGTCAACAACCTCGCAGTCATTGACGCCGAGGTTCGGAAGGTCAAGGAAGGCAGCTCAAAACCTGCATACGGAGCGGAGTCCGGGGGAGGCATTGAGATCCACTCGAAGACCTTTTCCGGCTTCTCGAGGTATCCACGTTGCGGGGAAATTGTTTGCGGCGTCTGGCCCCGGGTGGTCAGTGTCGGGCACCTTCTGGCATCCGAAGTTCACGCGAGCAGCTCTCCGGGCTCCGGCGAGGTCGAGTTCCCGAAGGTGGGAACGATCGCGGCCTCTGAAAAGTTCTATCAACCGTGCGCCTTTGTTATGTATGAGGGCCTCTCCTCTAATATGGAGGTGGGCTCGAAGGCAAGCACCGGCGCGAAGATCTACCCCGTTTGTTCTCCGGTGCTTCGCTGCTCCGGGGTGACATTTATGACGGAAGGAGGAGAAAACCATGCCGAAGACAATCACATCGGTCGGGATTGAGAAAATCGGGCGGCGCTTCGCCGACTCGATTGACCACGCGGCCTATACGCTGAACGGAGCGCCGAAGACGGTCGAGCCGTTCCGCAAGCTCGTCACGGCGGACACCGTGAAGATCTATATCTATTTCGACGACACCGTCACCGGAAACGTGGCGAACGTGCAGCTCGTAGACACGGACGGAGACATCGTCGCACAGTCCGACCGGGAGTTCGAGAAACCGCCGAGCAAGGGTCTTTATGTGGCCTTCAAATACACCATCATCGAAAAAGAAACGGAGGTACAGATCGAAAGTGAATAGCTATCAAAAAATCGGATGGCTCGACCACGTCGAAGATGTCGAGACGGGCGAGGTCATCCAGGAAGGAACGCCGGTTAGTCAGACGAACATGAACCACATGGACGACGGCATCTTCGAGAACCGCGAAGCCGTCATTCTCCACGAGGCCCAGATCGCCGACGCGCAGAAAGAGATCAAAGTGCTGAAAGACGCCACCCTCAACAACATGACGAACAACGTCTTTCTCATCAATTTTGACTCCGTGGACTCCGTCGCGATCACCTCCGGCATCTATGACCCCGTGGCGAGAAAGCTCTATGTATAGGGTCGCTTGCACCCTCAAAGAAACAAGCTGCATACTCGGGAACTTTTTCGGCGAGCTTTGCCCGGTATGTGAAAGGTGTCGAGAACTCTCGGACAACGAGCTCGTCCTTATGACCGCGAGCGGTCTCACTCTCGAAGGGAAGGACGTCCTTGTTATTGAGGGACACAGCTCCATCACAGGGGAGCCCGCAAAGGTAAAGCTCACCGACTACGGCTTCGAGTTCTTCGGGGACATCACCGAGATCGCCCGCATTAGAAATGCGAGGTGCTGCTACATTGGAACCGTCAATACTTCAAAAGAAGGCTGAAATCCTACTCGAACGGGATGTCTACCCCTTGCTCAAGAACTTCCCCCAGGCCGAAAAGTTTAGTTTGTCGCAGGAGATCAAGCAATCATGCTTCCGGCTGATCCGCGCGGCGGTCATGGCGAACAACCTCACCGTCGTCAAGAAGCGGCTCGAATGGCTGGACGAGGCGGACGCCGAGAAGACGCTCCTCCTCGTGCTGTTTGGAGTCGCCCGGACGCAGAAGTACATCACCGAGAAGAAAGTCCACGAGCTGCAAACGAAACTCAACGAGCTGGGGCGCATTATTGGAGGCTTGCAAAAGCACTTCATCAACAACCGATAAAAAAGTAAACCGCACCTACTTAGGGTTATCTCTGTATGGCGTCGAACCGCGCGAACCGTGGGTACAATTCGGCCCGCAACTGGAATTGGAACGACTCGTCCAATCGGAACGCGAACCTCGGTTTCCGCCCCGCCTTGTAGGTTATTACGTCATTCGCGGCTACGGCTTCGAGTGCGTGTCCTTGTTATACTTCAAGGGAGAGGTAATCCTTCGCCTTGTCTCTGACGGCGTAAAAACAGTGACGAACCTCCGGCCCGCCCTCTCGTATTGGGAGGCCGGGGCAAGTCTACAATGTGGGTATAAACCCGCGTCATAGGTGCCAAGCCGTTTCTGAAAAGGAAAGGATGCCACGATGACGAAATTCCCCTTATTTATTAAAACCGCGCAGAACATTAAACACCCGCCGATCCCACCGATCATGCCGCTTGCCACCTATGAGGAGGCGGTCGGCTACGAGAGGATAAAGGTCGGCTACAAGCAAGCCCTAAGAGGGCAAAGAAAGTACACCCGGGAGGCCGTCAAGTACGATCTTTTCCGGGAGAAGAACAACGTCGACCTCTGGCGCGAGCTCAAGAGCTCAAAGTACACGCCGGGCCCGTATCACTTCACCGTCATCACGGAGCCAAAGCGGAGAGACCTCTCCATCCCGAAGCTCCGCGACAAGGTGGTGCAGCTCGTCATCCACGAGGAGCTGCAAAACATGTTCCGGCCCGTGTTCATCAATGGCTCGTTTGCTTGCCAGTACGGGAGGGGCCCGATCCGCGCCGCCTTCAAAGTGCAGCACGACATGAGGGTCGCCCGTATGAAATGGGGCGACGACGTGGCCGTCATCAAGATCGACGCCCGGAAGTTCTTCTATTCCATCGACCGCGACCTGCTCAAGAAAATCCTTGCGAAGCGGTTCAAGAAGCTCAAGAAGAAGCACCCCGACATGTACGGGGATCTCCTTCGGTTTTACCGGCTTCTTTGCAAAGTGATTGACAGCTCACCGGAGGGCGAGAGAGGCATCCCGCTCGGGAATGTCAGCTCCCAGGACTTCGCGAACATCTACCTCAACGAGCTCGATCAATTTTGCGTCCGCTTCCTCGGCGCGAAGCTCTACACCCGGTACATGGACGACATTGTCATTATTGCACCGAGCAAGGAGATCGCCCGGGAGTGGCTGGCGAAGATCAAGGAGTTCCTCCGCGCGAGGTTACACCTTGACACCAACAAAAAGACAAAGGTTTTCTATATGCGGCAGGGCGTGAACGCCTACGGCTTCAAAATCAAGGCCACCCATTTAATGATCCGCACCGAGTCCAAGCGACGGGAGAAGCGGCGTATTAAAGCGATGGTTCGGAAGTTGAGGGAAGGCAAGATCACGCGGGCGGCGGTCGTCCAGGCGGTCAACTCGTGGCTCGGGTTCGCTCGGTGGGCCAGCGCCTACAACCTCGCGAAGAAGATATTCGCGCCCTACCGCTTCATTAAAACGGAAGGAGCGATCCCTTATGGCGCAATATCTCGGAACCGTCAAGCTCGGCGGCTTCTACAACAACGGCGCAATCCTCAAGCGGCCCACAAGGCCGTGGCGTAATGATACGACACCGTCCGGCGCGTCTGCTGCTGGCGACATCCCCTCGATGTCCGGCAGCATGGCGAACTATACCTTCGGGGACACCCCCAGCGCAGACGCGAACAAGCTCCAATGGGTCAAGATCAAGGACGGAGACAAGACCCTTCTCATTTGCGACCGCGTCATCCTGGTCAATGTCTCGTGGGACGATTTGAACGGGCAGGGCTACGTCACCGGCAAGACCGTCACCATCGACGGGGCAAAATACAAGTGCCGTCTTCTCACCGGCGGCAGCAATCGAAGGAATGGGGGCTCCTACGCGGGAGGAACCCCGACCAACAACGAGTGGGACAGGTTCATCACCCGCGAGGAGGTCATCTCCGGCCTCCCTGCTCCGGTTTCCTCTGACCTGGACAGCAGCACCAACTCGACCGACCTCAACAGTGCCCATAACAAGTTTTGGAACTGGTTCTATGTGTACTCCTGGTGTCAAGAGACCTACGCGGAGGGGGCGTCGTACCGCGCGTTCCGTGGGTACTTTTCGGCCCGCCTCTGGTCTTGGTACGACTCGTCCGATCGGAACGCGCACCTCGGTTTCCGCCCCGTCCTTGAAATTCTGAACACTGACCCCCTGATCTCTGACAGTGACCGCAATCTCGGAGATAAGAACCAGAACTTCACGATCGAGTACACGGTCGACGACGCCGACTCCGGCGACGTCCTCGCGGCGACGGAGTCGATTGATGGGCGAACGACGAAGTCGTTCGCCCCGACGCGAAAAGCAAAAAACACCATCTCGATCAACATCCGAGAGCACTCCCTCGGGAGCCACACGGTCAAGGTCGTCGTAACGGACGGCCAGGGCGGAACCGCTACTCGGACATGGACATTCACCCGAGTCAACTCCGCCCCGACCATTTCCGGCTCGGACACCAACCTCGGAGACAAGAACATCGGCTTCACCTACAACTACACCGTCGACGACGCGGACGGCGACGAAGTCACGGTCGTCGAAAAGCTGAACGACGAGGTTCTCCGCACCGTCAACAATGCCCCGAAGGGTGAGCAGCTCTCCGTCTCTATCACTTCGGAAAAGCTCTACGCGCTGGGCCTCAATACGGTCAACAATCTCGTCATCTCGGCCAGCGACGGCCAGGGCGGCACAACCTACCGCCGCCTCACCTTCAAGCGGACGAACTCGGCCCCGGCTATCTCTGGACAGGACGAAGATCTCGGCCAGCAGACGGGCAGCTTCGCCGAGAAGTACACCGTCACCGACGTCGAGGGCGACAACGTGGTCGTCACCGAGTTCATCGACGACAAGAAGATCCGCAGCTATCAAGCGACGCTCGGCCAGGAGGAGACGATCGAGCTCTCCCGCGAGAATTGGCTCACCCTCACGAACGGGGCGCACCAGCTCCGCGTCGAGGCCGTGGACGGCAACTTCGCGACGAGCGTGAGGGTTTGGAACTTCTCCAAGAAGGAGACGGTCATCGCCTTCCAGTTCGCCAAGCCGGAGGAAACCGACGCCCGGGCGACGAAGATCCTCATCACTCCCACATGGCACATTGAAGGATCGGTCGCTAAGGTCGAGGCGTGTAACAATGCCTTCGACGACTCCCCGGCCTGGGAGGACATCACGGCACAGGTCGCGATCAATCGGGTCTACAACTTCCTCAACGAGTCCAAGACCGCCGAAAAGTGGGGCGTGAATGTCCGCTTCACTATCACGAAGAACGAGGGCTATGAGGAGGAGGTTTCGATCTCTGGGTTTGGAGGTGCTTACGAATGATGCAGTATTTGACACCCAAAACGTCCATCAAGGGCATAAACGAGGCGGCGTTGCGTAGCAGCTCCGCCCAGGCGGTCGCCGAGATCATGTTCGTCAAGATGGCCCAGGAGCAGCAGCTCGACGACACCACCGTCGCGGAGTTCCCCGAGCTCTTTGCCCAGTGGGACGAGAATTGGAGGGGGAAGGCGGGCGACATTGTTCGGGATGAGGGGCAGCTCTACCGCTCCATCCATGACGTCACCGACGCCGGGCAGAACCGAAAGCCCTCGGAGAACCCTTCCATGTGGACACGGATCGGGAACCCCCTCGAGGAGTTCCCCGAGTGGATACAGCCCCTCGGAGCGCATGACGCATACAGCAAGGGCGCGAAGGTATCGCACAACGGCAAGAAGTGGACGTCCGACTCTGACGGCAACGTGTGGGAGCCTGGGGTCTACGGGTGGACGGAGTACGTCGAGCCCGCAGCGGCCAGTGAAGCCGCCCAGGAGCCCGCAGGAGACCCGGACGGAGAGCCGGGAGAGTAACTTCACCAGGAGGGCGAAAAGGCAAAGAGAGGGGCGGCAAAAGCCGCCCCTCTCGGAGTCTAAAAAGCCCGCCCTCTTGCGTGGGTCGCCCCGCCGTTTTTGGGGCGGCTGACGCAAGCGAGCGGGCCTCGGAAATGTTTCTAAGAACAGGCGCTTTTTTCTCAAGTATCCTGTCCGAGTTTCTCAAAAATCTTGTCGCGCTACAACGTTAGATGTTTCCGGGCGAGACTGTCGATAAAAAAGTAGTAAATTCTCCGCGACGGTAAGGAAGGGTGTGCGCGGGAAACCCAAGAGGGGTGTCCCGCGCCATTAAAATCCTAAGTTTTCAGAACTTTTATGAAGTTCTGAAAACTTGCTCAGCGGGGAGAAAAGACTTTTTCGACACGCTGACCCGGAAACACGTTAGATGTTTCCGGGCCTTTTTTACACTTTTTTCCGGGGAAATGACTGCGCCAGCTTTGTTCCCAGCCAACCTGCCAGAATACCCACGGCAGCGCCCCCCAGAATATCTGTGGGCCAGTGGGCGTAGAGGTACAGCCGGGACAGGGCGATGACCACGGCCAGCGCCAGTGCTGGCTTCCAAAGGCGGCTGTTCGCTGTTTTCAGCGCGGCCACCGATGCGAAGGAGGCTGCCGTGTGGCCGGAGGGGAAGGAGGCGTCCACAGGCGGCGGGATCAGCAAGGAGACGGTGGGGTTGACGGCGAAGGGCCGTACCCGGCCGATGAGCGGCTTGAGGGCGAGGTTGCAGAACAGAAGATCCAGAGCCAGCCCGCAGGCCACACAGGTCCCCAGCTTTCTGGTCTTTGGGATCGCCAGCAGGATCGCCGCCAGTAAGATCCACACCTCACCGTGGTCGCAGATCCGGCTGACTGGCACCATGACGGCATCCAGAACGCCGCAGCGCAGGTGAGCCTGTATCCAGTTCAAAATTGTCAGTTCAAAGGCTTGCATCGTTTCGGTCCTTTCCTATTCGCTGTGGGCCATCATACCATATCCGCCGCAAAAAGAAAAGTGCCTTTCCACGAATGGAAAGGCACTTTTTCAATGAGTTTACGCGGCCTTGCGGCGCTCCATGCTGCGGATGACGAACAGAACGCACAGCATCAGCGCAAAGCTGACGGCCCAGGTAATATACACGTTCTGGACGAAACCGGCCACGATGAAGCCAACCACGCAGACACCGGCCACCGTCAGCACATAGGGGATCTGGGTGGCAACGTGCTCCAGATGGTCACACTGGGCGCCGGCGGAGGCCATGATGGAGGTATCGGAGATGGGGGAGCAGTGGTCACCCATCACAGCGCCGGCACAGCAGGCGGAGATACCGATGATGAGCAGCTCGCTGGAAGCGGGGAAAATAGCGGTAACAATGGGGATCAAGATGCCGAAGGTACCCCAGGAGGTGCCGGAGGCGAAGGCCAGAATACAGGCCACCACGAAAATCACGGCAGGGAGCATAGAGTACAGCGTAGCGGCGGCGCCTTCCATGAGGTCATGGACATAGATGCTGGCGCCCAGAGAGGTGATGGTAGCCTTCAGAGAGACGGCCAGGGTCAGGATCAGGATGGGGGAGATCATGGCGTTGAAGCCCTTGGGGATGCAGGCCATGGCGTCCTTGAAGGTGATGACCCGGCGGGCCACCAGATAGATGACGGTAAAGAGCAGAGCGATGATGCCGCCCCAGGGCAGGCCCATGAAGGCGTCGGTGTTGCCGAAGGCGCCGATAAAGTCTCCGGCGCAGTCGGTGCCGCCCCAGGCGTCCACGCCGAAGAAGCCGCCCACATAGATCATGCCGGTGGTGCACACGGCGATCAGCACCAGAACAGGGAGCAGCAGGTCGATGACCTTGCCCTTGGGGTTCACGGCTTCATCCTCTGCGTTTTCCAGAGCGGAGAGGTCACCGGTCTCCTGGGCCTTGCGCTCATAGGTCCGCATGGGACCGTAATCGAACTGCATGAAGGACAGGGCGATGATAAAGACAAAGGTCAGCAGGGAGTAGAGGTTGTAGGGAATGGCCTTGATGAAGAGCTGGATGCCGCTGATGCCGGTGTCCAGACCCTCGGCGGTGGAGGAAACGGCGGCGGCCCAGGAGGAGATAGGGGCGATCATGCACACGGGGGCGGCGGTGGCGTCAATGAGGTAGGCCAGCTTGGGACGGGAGATCCGATGGCTGTCGGTGACGGGCCGCATGACGGTGCCCACGGTGAGACAGTTGAAATAGTCGTCGATGAAGATCAGGATGCCCAGCAGGAAGGTAGCAAGGGAAGCGCCCACCTTGGTCTTGATGTTCTGGGAGGCCCAGCGGCCGAAGGCAGCGGAGCCGCCGGCGGCATTTACCAGCGCCACAATGATGCCCAGAAGGACAAGGAACAGGAAGATACCGGCGTTGTCTTTGATGGCGGCCACCAGACCGTCGTTGACGATCATGTTCAGCGCGCCGATGGGGGAAAAGCCCTGAGAGAACAGAGCGCCTACCGTGACGCCGATGAACAGAGAGCTGTACGCCTCCTTGGTGATAAGGGCCAGAGTGATGGCGATGACGGGGGGCACCAGTGCCCAGAAGGTACCGTACATGCTGTTGGCAGGCGCACCGTCCTCAACAGCCAGAGCGCTGACACACAGCAGCGCGGCGGCGGTCATGACCAGCAGGGCCGTCCGCAGTAGGGGATGCTTTTTCATGGAGATTCTCCTTTCATTTTTGGGCCGCAGCCCATGCAACCGGAGAATACGCGTGAACTCCATCCTGTCAAAGCACATTGTGTTTCAGAACAAAAAATGGAGTCATGACATTCCGCCATGACTCCATTTGAAGGTCTCATTTCACCAAACAGATCCATGACAGCGCCCCGCCCGTTTCCGGGCGACAGTCCGGCGGATATTTTCCGACGGCCCAGGCACCGACCCGTCAGGCAGCGGTACGGCCCTTCGGCGGCTGATCCTTTCCCCATCCTCTATGCCTGTTTGCCGGATGGTTACTCTTATCAGCCGCGCCTCTATCATGCGTTATCCAGTTGTATCCTACCCTATTATAGGTGAATTTCCAAACTTGTCAACGGTTTCTTCACAAAATGTTTATATTTTGCGAAAAGAACAGGGAACGCCGCGTTTTTGGCGTTCCCTGTTGGAAAAGTGCTGTCAGAAATTAGTAGCTGCCCAGGTCGGCGGACTTATCGCCATCGACGCTGATGCCGAACTCGTAGTCATTGCCGGGCAGAATGGCGTTGAGGATCACGCCGCACAGAGCAGCGATGGCCAGACCGGACAGGGTCACAGCCGCACCGCCCACGGTGAAGGTCACGCCGCCCACGGAGCTGAAGCCGAGGCCGCTGACAAACATGACGGCGGCAATGATCAGGTTCCGGGACTTGGTCAGATCCACCTGATTCTCCACGATGTTGCGGACGCCCACGGCGGAAATCATGCCGTAGAGGATGAAGCTGACGCCGCCCACGATGGCGGAGGGGATGGAGTTCACCAGCGCGTCGAACTTGGGGGAGAAGCTGAGGATGATGGCGTAGACGGCAGCCAGACGGATCACGCGGGGATCGTAGACCTTGGAGAGAGCCAGCACGCCGGTGTTTTCGCCGTAGGTGGTGTTGGCGGGGCCGCCGAACATACCGGCAAAGGCGGTAGCCAGACCGTCGCCCGTCAGGGTGCGGTGCAGGCCGGGGTCCTCGATGAAGTTGTGGCCGGTGGTGGAGGAAATGGCGGAGATATCACCGATGTGCTCCATCATGGCAGCGATGGCGATGGGAGCCATGACCAGCACGGCGGACACGTCGAACTTGGCGATGATGAACTTCTGGAGGCCGATCAGGTGGGCCTCACCCACGGAGGCGAAGTTGACGAGGGGCTGCATGACGCCGTTGGCATCCGGCAGCTGCGCGCCGCAGAGAGTGGCAATCACCGCCACAATGTAGCTGCCTACCACGCCCAGCAGGATGGGGATGATCTTCACCATGCCCTTGCCCCAGATATTGGCCACCACGATGATGGCCATGGCCACCAGGGCCAGCCACCAGCAGGAGGAAGCATTGGTAATGGCGGAGCCGGAGAGGTTCAGGCCGATCATGATGATCATGGGGCCGGTGACGATGGGGGGGAAGTACCGCATGACCGTCTTGGCGCCCAGCACCTTAAAGAGCAGAGCCAGCACCAGATACAGGAGACCGGCGATGACGATGCCGCCCAGAGCGTAGGCCAACTTCAGCTCGGGATCCAGACCGTCATAGGCGGGCATGGAGGCCACGGTGGAGAAACCACCCAGGTAGGCGAAGGAGGAACCAAGGAAAGCGGGGACCTTGAACTTGGTGCACACATGGAACAGCAGGGTGCCCAGACCGGCCATCAGCAGGGTGGTCTGGATGCTCAGGGGCAGGCCGTAGCCCTGAACCAGAATGGGTACCAGCACGGTGGCGCCAAACATGGCGAACAGATGCTGCAAGCCTAAAATCAGCATACGGGGGGTGCCTAGGGTGCGGGCGTCGGTCACGGCTTCCTGACCGAGGATGGGTTTCTTTTTCTCGTTCATGTTTTTCTCCTCTCGTAACACACAAATCTTCTATCTAAATTATATAAATAGACCAGTTTCCTGCGGCTGTCCGCAAACAGGCATAAAAATACCGGCTCCTATAGCCGGTCAAAAAAGGGAAATGAAAATGACGGGACCGTGGACCCCGAAAATGGAGGAAACAGCGCTTCGCATGCTCATACTGGACTGCATCATGGTGTTACCTCCTAAGAAATTTATCTGGTTCATTATACAGAAGCCGGTTCCGGATTGCAAGCCGTAATATCTATGATTGGAATAGAAGTTTTCTGTTGGAAATTGTCAAAAATCACAGAAGAACAGCATTCGTGATGACCGGTTCCCGTTATTTGAGAGAACTGCTTCAGGCTTGCTGTAGCCCGAGATTGTCGATAAAGTGGTAGATTCTCCGCAACGGTAAGGTAGGGCAGCCGTTAGCGGCTCCGCCGCTTTACGGATGCCGCATACCCCTTGCGGGTGAAGGGGGGTGCGCGGGACTGCGCCCGCAGGCGCGTTTCGGAGCGCAACCGCCGCAAGGCGGCTCTTGGCGCGGATATAACCCAAGAAGGGGAAACAGGCGAAGCGCCGCCAGTGGCGGATGAAGCGAGCCTGTTTCGAGGAAGGCTCCCGTTTTTCGGGCGTCTTGCGCCCGGAAAACGGTTAGATCGGCAACGTATTTCTTCGCCATTGAAATCATTAGTTTTCAGAACTTTTATAAAGCTCTGAAAGCTGGCTCAGCGGGGAGAAAAGACTTTTCGACACGCTGAGGCCGCGGACTTGCCCGCGGCCCTCTTGTCCGATCAGGTTCGATCAGGTTTCCAGACCCACCGTCCGCATCACGTCCTCTACCAATCGGGCGGTGTCGGACTCACCGTCTTGGCTGGCCACGATGAGGTCGGCATACCGGGCGTAGAGAACGCAGCGCTCCTCATAGATCTCCCGCAGCGGCGTTCCTGCCGGCACGGCGATGCCCCGGTCATACAGATCCGCCGGCATCCGCTTTTCCAGCTGAGAAAAGGGCGTCTGGAGCCAGATCACCGTGCTGCCTTCCTTCAAATGAGCCATAGCCTCCGGGTAGAGCACCATGCTGCCGCCGGTGGCAATGACGGTGTGGGTCCGATTTAGATCCGTACCTACTTTATTTTCAATTTCGTAAAAGGCCTCCAGCCCGTCCTGCCGCAGGATCTCCGGCAGCGTTTTGCCGGTGGTCTGGACGATGAGATCGTCTGCGTCCACAAAATCGTAACCAAGCCTTTCCGCCAGCGCCTTTCCGACGGTGCTTTTCCCCGTGCCGGGCATACCGATCAATACAATATTTTTCATAGGCAGAGCCTCCGTGGTAAAAGTATTTTTATCATACGCGATGCGCGGACAAATGTACATGGTAAAAATACACAAAAAATTCGACAAAGAAAGATCGACCTTTCATGACAGGGCGGACAAGACGCACCCGAAAATCACCGTTGAAATCTGTTGAATATGTGCATTGTCAAACGGTGGGCCATTCGGTACAATGTCTAAAAATGGTAATACCTATTTTGAACGCTCCGTAATCGAACCGGGCGGCGAAACGGAAGGGAGGACCGAAATGAGTCAAAATCCAAGACAGTCCAAAAGCATCCGGGCGCAGCTGCTCACCGCTATGCAGGTGGGGGAGTATGCCCATTGTGACCGGCTTCCCCGGGAAAGCGTATTGTCGGAAATGCTGGGCATCAGCCGCACACAGCTGCGGGACATTCTGGCTTCTCTGGACCGGGAGGGCTTTATTACCCGGCGTCATGGAGTTGGCACCATTATCAACCGCCATGTCTTAGGCGCACCGGCCAGAATGGACATTGAAGTGGAGTTTCTGGATATGATCCGCCAGAGCGGACACACTCCCGGCGTGGCCTTTGTCCGGGCTGCCGATGACAAGGCGGATAGTAAGGTGGCCGCCCAGTTGGGCATCCCCACCGGAACGCCGATCCTTCGGATCTCCCGGCTCTGCACCGCCGACGGACGTCCTGCCATCTACTGCGAGGATGTGGTGGAAAAGGCGAAGCTCCAGCGGCCCTATACAGCGGAGGAGCTGCGCCAGCCCATTTTCGATTTCCTCCAGAATGTCTGCGGAATTTCGTCCTATCTGGACCTGACGGACCTGCGGCCTGTGGCTGCGGACGCTGCTCTGGCGGATATTTTTCAGGTGCCCCAGGGAACGCCGCTGCTGAACATGGACGAGGTGGACTACGATATTGAGGGCGCGCCGGTGTTTGCCTCCAACGAGTATTTTGCCGACGGCATCTTCCACCATACGGTCCTGCGGAAAAAGCTGTGACCTGCGGACCGTCAGCCCGACGTGACCGTGCCGGTCTCTTTTGAAATTCAGGTCATCGCCGCTTGACCGTACCGCACATTTGCGATATTATTAAAAATAATATTTATAATAAGTAAAATGATAAACGAACGATGAGAAAGGGGTATCTTACTATGGCCTATTTTTTCCAGGAGCCGTCCCATACCTTCAGCGAATATCTGCTGGTGCCCGGTTATTCTTCTGAGCACTGCATCCCCGCCAACGTGTCTTTGAAGACGCCGGTGGTCCGCTTCAAGAAAGGGGAGGAATGCCCCCTGACCATGAACGTCCCCATGGTCTCCGCTGTCATGCAGGCCGTGTCCGGCGAGCAGATGGGCATTGCGCTGGCCAAGGAGGGTGGCATTGCTTTTATCTATGTTTCCCAGTCCATTGAGTCTCAGGCGGCCATGGTCCGCCGGGTGAAGAACTACAAGGCGGGCTTCGTCATCAGCGACTCCAACCTCCGGGTGACGGATACCCTGGCGGATGTGCTGGCTCTGAAGCAGCGCACCGGTCACTCCACCATGGCTGTCACGGATGACGGCACCGGCACCGGCAAGATGCTGGGTCTGGTCACCAGCCGGGATTACCGGGTCAGCCGCATGGACCCCGACGCCAAGGTGGCGGATTTCATGACGCCGGTGGAGAAGCTCATCTACGCACCGGAGGGCACCAGCCTGAAAACGGCCAATGACATCATCTGGGATCACAAGCTCAACGCCCTGCCCATTATTTCCGAGGACGGCCATCTGGTGAGCTTTGTGTTCCGCAAGGACTATGATTCCCACAAGGGCAACCCCTTGGAGCTGCTGGACAGCCAGAAGCGCTATGTGGTGGGCGCGGGCATCAACACCCGTGACTACGAGGAGCGTGTCCCCGCACTGGTGGAGGCCGGTGTGGACGTGCTGGTGATGGACTCCTCTGAGGGCTATTCCTATTGGCAGAAGCACTGCCTGGAGTGGATCCGCGCCAAGTACGGCGATACCGTGAAGGTGGGCGCCGGCAACGTGGTGGACGGCGAGGGCTTCCGCTTCCTGGCAGATGCCGGAGCCGACTTCGTAAAGATCGGCATCGGCGGCGGTTCCATCTGCATCACCCGTGAGACCAAGGGTATTGGCCGCGGTCAGGCCACCGCAGTCATCGACGTGGCCGCCGAGCGGGATAAGTATTTTGAGGAGACCGGCATCTATGTGCCCATCTGCGCCGACGGCGGCATCGTGCAGGACTATCACATCACGCTGGCGCTGGCCATGGGCGCTGACTTCTGCATGCTGGGCCGGTATTTCTCCCGGTTTGACGAGTCTCCCACCAGCAAGATCCTTGTGGGCGGCAGCTATATGAAGGAATATTGGGGCGAGGGCAGCGCCCGAGCCCGGAACTGGCAGCGCTACGATCTGGGCGGCGCCGCAAAGCTGAGCTTTGAGGAGGGCGTGGACTCCTATGTGCCCTATGCTGGCGCTCTGGCAGACGGCATGGCCACCACGCTGGCTAAGGTCCGTTCCACCATGTGCAACTGCGGTGCGCTGACGATCCCGGAGCTGCGTGAGAAGGCCAAGCTGACGCTGGTCTCCGCCACCTCCATTGTCGAGGGCGGCGCCCATGACGTTCTGCTGAAGGACACCACCAACGGCAACCAGCGGGGCTAAGACACATAAAAGAGACAGCTTTTGAAGCTGTCTCTTTTTTTGCGCGGCCCATCCTATAAAAATTGAGTAAACGATTTGCTGAAACTTATCCCAAATCTCTTGTATCTGAACCTGTAAAGTTGTATAATATAAACGATTAAATACATCAGGAACGGCATGGCCGTTTCTGCGGATCAGGAGCATAGCATGTTACATAGAAAACCTCGTATTTTAGTTGTTGGCAGCTTTGTTATGGATGTGATCGCAACAACAGAGCAGATTCCCGGTGCTGGACAGACGGTTTACGGCAAGTCCTTCCACATGGCACCCGGCGGAAAAGGCGCTAATCAGGCCCTTCAATGCGCCCGTCTGGGCGCGGAAGTGACCATGGTAGGCTGCGTGGGTGACGATCTGTTTGGACAGCAGCTTCTGGAGCCTCTGCGGGAAGCTGGAATGGATGTCAGTCATGTGGTGGTCCGAAAGGGAATTCACTCCGGCGTGGGACACGTGGTGTTGGAAGTCACGGAACACAGCGCCCAGAACCGCATCGTAGTGATCCCCGGCGCTAACCGGACATTGACGGTGGAAGAAGTGGCCTGGATCCAACAGGCAGTTTCCGGGTTTGATATGGTCCTGCTGCAATTGGAGGTCCCCATCGAGGTGAACCGGGCCGTGGCCCGCTGGGCCAGAGAGGCCGGTGTACCGGTGATCCTGAACCCGGCCCCCGCCACGGAACTGGACGATGAGCTGCTGAGCCTGGTCTCCTACCTGATCCCCAACGAGCAGGAGGCATCTCAGGAGACCCATCTGCCCCTGCGCTTTGATAAGTCCGGCCCTTGGGATGAAGATCTGAGAAACATTGCCGATACGCTGCAAGGTAAGGGCGTGGAGCATGTGATCATCACGCTGGGCAGCTATGGCTCCGCTGTGGCGGAGACCGGCGGCCCCCGGTATGTTCCCTGTGTCCATATGGAGCATGTGGCAGATCCCACGGCTGCCGGCGATTCCTTTGTGGGCGCGCTGTCCACCGCGCTGGCTGTGGGCCTGCCCGAGGATGCGGCGCTGACCTTTGCCAGCCACACTGCGGCCATCACGGTCTCGCGGTTGGGAGCAATGCCGTCCCTGCCCACACTGCCGGAGGTGCTGGAGCTGATCCGGACCCGTGGCGGTGCAGGACTGGAACTGTCCTGTCTGGATGCGCTGCGCTGAAACGGGAGGAAGCATGGAGGAGCTTTTTGCACTTCGCCCGGGCCGCTACCGGCATTTTAAGGGCAACGAATATGAGCTGCTGTATGTGGCCCGCCACTCGGAGACTCTGGAGCCGATGGTGGTCTACCGGGCTTTGTATGGAGAGCGGGGCGTGTGGGTGCGTCCTGCCGCCATGTGGAGCGAGCCGGTAGACCGGGACGGCTATCATGGCCACCGTTTCCAGTGGATCGGTGGGGTCTCGGAAGAGGTCTGACGGCCTGCAAAAATATTTTTCAAGATTTTTGAAAAAAGGGTTGCTTTTTGCGGAAAGCTATGTTATTATACATAAGCTGACTTCAAGAAGTCAACCTCGTATCCGGGTGTAGCGCAGTTGGTAGCGCACTTGACTGGGGGTCAAGGGGTCGTGAGTTCAAGTCTCGCCACTCGGACCAAGAAAAGTACCGGTTTTTAACCATTTTGGTTAAAAACCGGTACTTTTTTGCGCTTTAGGACCTCGCGAACGAGGGGGGCGGTGGAATAAAAGTGGAATGTGGGACCGCGAATCTTACTATTGCATATCTCTTATATAATGTTTTATAATAAATATATAAACGATATAAGAGATTTTTTAAGGAGGACTCGTATGCGCTGCCCTATCAAGCATCCGGAGGATTTTCGCTTCCAATTATCTCGGATTGGGATCGACCCCAGCAATGATACCCAGGTTGTCTATGGATATGGCTGTCTGCACCTTCTGGAGCACATCGTTCATCTTCGGAAATGGCGGCTACCATTTGCAGCCTATAAGAACGAAGATGTTCACAAACTTTTGGCAGATGTATTCCCAGAGGCTACAGAGGCGTTCGACAGGAATTTGGGATCGTCGGACTACTGGAAGAGCTTTGTGGATGCCTACGATGCCGCGGTCAAAATGCCGGCTGAAACATTCATTCGGAATGTCTGCCCCAATTTCGTGACAGATCCCAATGCATGCGTCCACATACTGTCTTTGAAGATGAGTGAAACGAAGGGGGACTTCACCCCCCTTACACAGTGCCTTCATCTGATTTTCACATGGCGGTCAAAATCTGAATCCATGGAGCAGGCTTATGCCGGTTATGAGGATCTTGCCCTGAGGTCGGAACTGGTGGCGCTGTCCTGGGAAGACTTTGCATATCTATATAAGGCCGTAAATTGCTTTTCACTATCAGATGTTCCTCCAATACGCACACTGTCTAATGCGGCTCAAGCGAGCCAGATATTCAGTAGCGCTTCCATTCCCCGCTATCTGCAGATCGATTTATTCCGGGCAATTTATGAAGCCCGTCCGCATGCGAAGAACTTCAATATTTTTGAATACATACGGAAAAAGCGGGACTCGTATCCATTCATGTTTGACAGCATGGCCGAGTTGGAAAAGCGTTTCAATGAGGCCGCTGAGCTGCTCCGAAAAGTGAAACCCTCCGAGTTTTTGGAAGCCCTTCTGACAGAGACTCAAATGACCAAGACCTCTATGACAGACGTCCTGTCACTGGACCCTTTGACGCCGCGGCATCGGAAGCGGAGAAATGACATCCCGGATTCAGCGACGGAGTGCAGCTATGTGTATTCACAGTTTACAAACTATCTAACAGCGGTCGCCGCGAAAAAAGTGCTAATCGCGAATCCCACCATCCCGTTTATCCGGGAGTGGTGTAAAGACAAAGCGTTGGCAGACGTGGAGACATATTTTTTGACGGAGTGGGATAGCAGCGCAGCTATTTTGAAAAGTGAGTTTTCCCCAAAATATCCGCAGTGCCATTTTGTTTCCATAGCTAACTTCCATATGCCGGGAGAATATGACGCCTGTTTGCTTTTTTACAGAACCTATATTGATGGCCAACGGCATATGGAATTTGGCGATATGCTGATTGACTTATTTTCCGGCAAAGCGCTTTTTTGGCTGCTGCCCGATGAAAAGGCAAAACAGATCATCAACGGTATTTATGTATGGAAGAAGTCCAAGGCCGGAGAAAAAATCGACGCCATGGATATCCTGCCCACAGAGGTATTCACGTCAGAACCGAAAAAGAAAGTCTTCCTGCGGTTCGTTCCCGATAAAGCGGATGGTCCCATAGATCTGACGGGGTATCTCTGCAAAAAAGATCCCGCTTTGAAGATGGTCTTGTACCCCATTGGAAAAGACATCAAAACGACGTATCAGACGTTATCCGGGGAGGATACGATTCGCACCGTTTACCGAAATGGGGGAATCATCGCCACCCGTCCGGAGCGGCAGCGAAAGCTGCCAAACAGCTATCATTTTTCACCTGAATTAACGGTCTGGTATACATTGAATCCGCCGAAAGATGACGCGCATCTGACTCCGAAAGTAAAAGCATACATATGTCAGTATCCAACGCAGAATCAAAAACGCAATTTGCTGAAACGGGGCAGAGAGATTCCGGACGCCCATATTTGGAAAACAAATTATCCTGAAGGCGACATCCCCTCATGGATTGGGTATACAGCCATTTTTGCGCCAGCTGTTTACCAGACTGCCGTAACTATGATTCGTGAGCAGTACAAGCAAAATGCACCGATCAGCCTCAGAACCTTCTGGTATATGTGCAGCCCGACTGGCATTTCCCCAAAAGATGTGAGGGGCAAAGAAATAAATCGGTTCATTCGAGGTCCGGCGGTTGAAAAACTCAAGGTCGGCAGCTCTTTGAAAGAGGACTATACAGCAGCGGTGGATCTGTTCATGGAAAACTCGGTCGTGAGCAGTGATGAGCTCCGGGATGAGGTTCTTCTTTATATCTGGGATTTCCTGTGCGACCTGTTGGATAAAGCCGTTGAAAAAGGATACTACAAGGTCAATCCACTGGAGGACCTGATCTCCCGTGTTCGCAGCCGCCATTCTGAGTTCCAAGAGCTCCGGGACGCACTGACAAAGAAGACGTTTACACAGGATGAGGAACTTCAGCTTTTGGCGGCTATCCAGGAGGATGACTCGTCCCTCGCTCTTGGGGCAATGATCCGCTTGTACACCGGCTTGTCGCCCACACAAGTCTGCGCCCTGCGCTATCGGGATTTCATAGTAATCCCCCATACGGAGGGCTATCAGTTCCTCGTTTATCAGAAGGTCACCAAAGCCGGGGCTACGCCGAGTCCCCTAAAGCGCCCGGAAGAATACCGGCGTATTCCTGTGGCGCCTATTCTGGCGGAGAGGCTTTGTCGGCATATACAGTCGCTGGAGGAGGACCTGGGAACAAAAGTGAGGGAGACAGATTATTTCATCGTCTCCGAGAATCTTTTAGACGGAATTATTCCGGAAACACCGAAGTCCTATGCACCATCCACGCTGCAGAAATATTGTAAGGAACTGGTGAAGTCCATGGGCATTGAGCATGTGACATTGACGATCCCTGATGAGAAGGACGGCTCGAAAGAGAGTGACTTCACAAATTATCAGTCCGATATTTTCCGCACAAATCTCCGGTACCGTCTGAAAAATACCTGCGGTTTTACGAATTCCGAGTGCGACTATGTGCTTGGTGTTCAGATGAAAAACACCTTTGCAAAGCATTACTGCGACTTTACAAATCCCTTCGCACAGTTGGTCATGTTGGCGAAATTGTCTTGGTGGTGCGCGTGTCACCAGTCCGGCGAAAAAACGCCAGGGATAAAGCTGCTGTCTCTGCGGAATAATCATCTTTGCGTCTCGCCTGTTGGGGGAGAGTGCGCATCGGCGGCGTTAACCCTGCTGGTTGCACCAGAGACGGAGGGTGTATCCGCTGACATGATGATTACCGTTGACAGCCCTCACGGGTGGAGCGGTTCCATCAATCTGATTGAGGAGGACAGGGAACATGACAGATGAGATAAAAAAAATTCGGCCTGATTTTACAGGATACTCCGAGACCACGGATGAAAAACTCACGTTTTTCGGTGTGCTGAATCGGTTTTATATCTATGACATAGAGGGTACAAAAAGTAGGGTAGGCGGTATTTCAAGAAACTGGAACGCGGAATCCACACGTAAAGCCAATAAGAACAACTATGAAAAGGTAATCTTCCCCCGGATTCCCAATATTCCTTTGGAAGAAATGACAAAGGACGATTTTGACGAGATTATCCAAAGTATTATTCGTGCCGGAGGCCGTGGCGGACGTGCGTATTCCGCGCCCCGTATCCAGGCTTTTAAGCGCCTTCTGAAAGGTGTCACAGAAGAGGCGGCAAAACAGGGGATCTGCGAGGATGTCCTATTTGGGTCTAGTTATGCGATCCCAGAATCAGAACCCCACACCAAAAGCCTTGAAAAAGAACTGGTTATGGCGCTGCAGCAGCCGATTGGATTATGGCAAGAAATACTGCAAAGAATCTCCAACGCTGGACGAATTGCCGCTCCAGCAGGCGGTGCTGGCGGCCATCAATGCATCCATGTCAGGGCGTAAGGTTCTGGCGGATCAACTGGTGGATGCGATGGAGCAGGAATTGGCTCCGGTCCCCGGTGAGAGCATGAGCCTCGGAGACATTGACCGAGCGGTCACGGAGTTGGGCAAACAGTTCGATATGCTTCTGGCAGAGGCAGCAAATGGTGATGTGGACGAATACGCCGAGCGTTTCCGTGCCATCTCCACCACAATGGAGGAACTGAAACGCCGAAAGGCCGCTATCCTCAGTATCCGGCAGGAGCAGGAGCAGATCAGCCGCCGTATCCATGCGGCAGCCTCGGCAATGACCACGGCGACTGTGGGAATCACAGAGTGGGACGACGGTGTGATCTATCAGATGCTGGAAAAGGTCACCGTCCTGACGGGTAACCGCATTAAGGTCACCTTCCGCAACGGCGCAGAAATTGAACAGACCGTAGACCAACCTAAGAGGAGGAAATTCGCATGATTTATGTGACTGGCGACTGCCACGGAAACTTCCGGCGTTTCCAATCGAATTGTTTCCCGGAACAAGCGAACATGACAAAGGATGACACGGTCATCATCACCGGAGACTGCGGCGGCGTGTGGTTTGGCGACAGCCGCGACGATGAAACGCTGGACTGGCTGGAACGCCTGCCCTTCACGCTTGCCTTCGTCTGCGGCAACCACGAAAACTA
>CALLSU010000061.1:0-23099 GCA_938011935.1 uncultured Collinsella sp. | reverse complement strand
GGCGTCGGCTGCTGCTGGGGCATGGCGGCGGGGCGCTGCTGCTGCGGGGCAGCAAACTGCTGCTGGCCGGCGCGCGGGGCGCTGGCGGCACGGCTTGCCGCGGAGTTGTTTTGGCCCAGACCGTTTTGATAGGCGCGCTCTTCTTCGTACAGGCGGCCGAGCGTGGGGGCATCGACGTTCTCGGCAAAGACCGAGAACTTGCCGGCGCGCAGCTGCGGATCGATCATAAAGCGCACGAGGGGCTCGCCGACAAAGACATAGCGGCGCTTTTCGGCCTGCGCCTTCACAAACTCGCGGACCTCGCGCGAAAGCTCGGGGTAGAACGGGGCGAGCATGGGATCGTCGTCGGCGGCGATCAGGATGGTATAGAGTGCCGGCGCCGTGTTGACGCCGTTGATCACCAGAGTCTGATCCTCCATGTCGCGAGCGGCCTGCTTGGCAAGCTTCTTAAAGGAGAACGGGGCACGGGTGGCACCGAAGATGCCGGCCACGTGGTCCTCGAAGATGTTCAGGAAGTTCACGAAAGATCACTCTCCGTATAGGTTCTTTGGTATCCGAGCAAATATAGGCATATCCCAACGATTATAGAGGATAGGGTTCCCGCAACCGCCGCCTTGGCGACGACCGCGGCTGCAAGGCTGGCAATTTCCATATGGTGTGCAAGACAGGACGCCGCTGCGCAGCCGATGCCGGCGACAGCGATGGCGGCGATTACGGCAAGGTTTGAGCCCTGATCGGCACGCTTGGCATGGGCGTTGAGCAGCGCAGATGACGCCGCGGCAGTTGCCGCTACCAGCACAAAGGCAGCCCAAAGGAGTGGGTCTCCCAGCGCTGCGGCAACGTTACCGAGCCCCAGCACGCCTCCGGCTGAAAGCGCGACCGTGGCCAGACGGGCAAAAAGTGCGCCCATGCCCGTTGCCGCGGCGGCGCTTGCCGGGCCGAGCCAAAATGACGCGACGCCGGCGGTGACCCCAGCTGCCAGGAAGGTATTGCCGGTCAGACAGCCAAGCGCGAGTGCACAGGTGAGTGCGGCGCTCGCGGCAGCCTCGGTGCGACCCCAGGCGATCCACCAACCGGACATGGCGGCGGCAAAGATCACCGCGACGGGCAACATCGACAGGACGCCCTGTGCCTGCATGGTGGCGTTTGCCATGAGCACCAAAAAGCCCACAGCCGAGATGGCCGAGCCGATCTGGGGGGCCAGGCCAGCCGCCGCTCCGATCGCGATAGCCGCAATGACCAGGCCGGGAAGCGCCGCGACCCCGGCCGTTTGCATCAGCAAAAAGCTAAAGGCGCCGCACGTTAGCGCCGAGATAGCGTGCATGGTGTAGTCGCGCGCATGGCTCCAGCGCGTGCCCGCCCAGCCGAGCGCGGGGTCGACCTCGATGGCGTCGTCCTCGTAGTACGACGGCTCGATATCGTCGAGCTCCTGCTCGTCATCCGAAAGCTCGCCAACCATTTGCTCCAGACTGCGACGGCCCTCGCGCACGCTGCCCAGACCGGCAAGGAGTTGGTCGCAAAATGCCTCGATGCTGTTGGGGCGGTCCTGCGGCATGGGGGAGAGCGCGCTCATGAGCGCGGCCTCGGCTCCCGGGGGAAAGTGTGGTATCAGCTCGCTGGGATAGGTGGCGCCGCCGATGATGCGGTCGAGCGAGTCGGCGGGCGTGGCCGCCATAAAGGGAGCGCTGCCGCACAAGCCCTCATAGATAACGCAGGCAAGGGCAAAGACATCGGCGCGTTCGTCGACCGTGCCGGTCTCGATATCGAGCTGCTCGGGCGGCATGTAGCCGATGGTGCCGCCGCGCGAGCCGCCAAAGCCGCCGGCGGACGACAGTCGCGCCATGCCAAAGTCGGTGAGCTTTACATTGCCCGAGTGGTCGATGAGCACGTTGGCGGGCTTAATGTCCAGGTGGAGTACGCCATTGCTATGGGCGAAGGTGAGCGCCTGGCCCAGGGCATCGGCAATGGCCGCGGCCTCGTCAAAGGTGAGCGAGTGGCCGTCCACGCGATGCAAAAACTCGGCCAGCGACATACCGTCGACATACTCCATGACCAGGTAGGCATAGGCGGTGTCATGCGTAAAGTCGATGACCTGCACGATATTGGGATGTTGAAGCATGGCGGCAGTGTGCGCCTCGCGCAGGACATCCATGATGTCGCTGGCGGGCATGCCGGCGCCGTTGATAAGGGGGATGCGCTTAATGGCGACGCGGCGGCGCAGGTGCGTGTCGCGGCAAATCTCGATGGAGCCAAAACCGCCGGTCGCAAGTGTCTCGAGCGGCTGGTACCGCTTGAGCAGCTCGCGAGAGCTGGTGCCCTCCAAAGGAACGTCCGGCGAGAACCGGGCGGTATGTTGCGAGAAAAGCGGCATGGCCAACCCTCGTGCGTTTAAAGTTCGTTTGCGAGTGGCGGGCGCGGAGCCGAGCCATTCGCGGTGGCATAGATGCTGCTAGTGTAGCACGCTCGGGCAGATGGCGAGGAAACGGGGATGAGGTGGTCCGATCGACCCGACTCCGTTTCGACGCGTCCGGAAAGCGCATCCCAGTTTTCATCCAAATAATGGGATGCGCTTTCCGATTGGGGTGGGCTGCGGAAACTGCATCCCAGAATATTGGCCTGGAACGGGACGGACTTTCCGAATCGGCGCTCAAAAGGAAACCGCATCCCGCTTTGGGGCGGGGGCTGCGGACAAAAGCCGGACCGTGACCTGGCTCGGATTGGAGTTAGCGTGAATCGTTGATGTTGGCCGGTGTGGGCATGGAGATAGATGAGCGGATCGAGCGATATAATGACATGCTATGGAGGCCATATGCTCTTTTCCCGCCGTTCTGCCACATTTGCCTGCGCCATTGTGCTTATCGTAATGTCGGTCACCCCTTATCACCGGTTTTCATCTTCACTTGGCTTGGCATCAGGTGCAATGACCTGGCTCGTTATCCTTGGCGCATGCCTCGCGGCGTTTGTTCATGGTACTGCGCTATGCAAGGGGGGAATGAGAAGGCCGAGGTATCTCGGTGCCATCGGTGTTTTCCTCGGTGTTATTGCAACGGTTCCCGAATGGGCTGACCTTGCTTTCTATGCTCGCGGAGATTCTATTCCATTCGTGTTTGCGCCTATCTGGCTGTTGCGCGGCGTTTCATGCGCCTCGTGCTTTGCTGGGTCGCTGCTCCTCTCATATGTAATTTGGGATACGGCGGGCTCTCCTTTGACGCAGGGGGCGACGCGGGCTGACGAAAGAGAAACTCGTCATCCGCAGGACGCGATTTTTACAGAAACAATAGCCGTCATGTCTTGTCTGCTGTTCTGCTGTCGAGTTTCATGGAGAGTCATCCCCGAGCCATGGGGAATATCCTCTGCATCGGCCGCACCAATTGGTCTTGCGCTTTTAATTCCGCTAGCCTATTTCGTATTGGCTGCGGTCCCGCTGCTTTGCTGTCCCCGCGCCTTTGGTCGGGGGCAGGGCGACGTGTCTGCCCGTTCTGTGCTCGTGGCAGTTCCTATCGGTCTTATTCCGGCTGTCGAGGTGGCATACTTCGCAAACGATGCCGCGGTCATTGCATTGCTGGCGATGGGGTCCGCTATCGCTGCTGCCTTCGTATGCATGTTGCTAAGGGGGAAACGGGACAACAATTCGGATATCGCCTGCGCGTCCGACACATTCGATGCGAGGGTGTTTTCCCCTGCCCTGTCGCCTCGAGAAGAGCAGTTTGTTCGACTGCTGCTCAAAGGGAAAACGCCGGCGGAAATTGCCAAGGAGACGGATACGAAGCCATCGACGGTGAGAACAACGCTTCACCGAGCGTACGGGAAGGCGTCGGTTGCGGGCTCGCGCGAGCTCGTGGCGTTGTTTGCGGGTGAGGGCGATACTGTAGGGCATGAGCTGCCGCAGCGGCATGCTGACGATATGGTGGCATCAGCTCGAACGCGCCGGCTGTTTCGATACCTGCTCACATTATTTTTTATCCTCCTTGCGGCGGGTCCCTTGGTAATGGCGGATAGCGATTGGGGATCCGGTGTTTCATGGGCTGTTACCTTTTCTCTCTCAAGCTACGCATTGGGTCTCGGACTGCTTCTGTCGCTACGCTACGCGGGTGGAAAACCGAATCGTGGCGCTGCGCTGGATAGAGCAGGTGAAGCGATTTGGCTCGGAAGCCCGTACGTATGGGCGATGCTATCTGCTGTGGAATGGTCTTTTATCTATATTGCGGCATGGAGGTGCATACGCGATCCGTTGATGGCCGTGCCAGTCCTGGTCTGCGGCGTGGCGTCTATGGCTTCGCTCGCCGTTGAGCTGCGTTCGTTTAAGGTGCGTGCTCGTACCCGGGCTATCGTGCCGTTGGTGTCAATGGGTATGGTTGCCTTAATCTATGCGGCCGCTAGGGGGCGAATCCACGGGCTTGCGGTGCTGACGGGGATGTTGCTCACATATAAGGTGCTGCGAAGCTGTCCTTGGTGCAAAATGCTTGGGATATGGATGCTTTGCTTCGGGGCGATGGCTCCTGTTTGGGTCGTCTTGCTCAATATGGTGCAGGATCTGACGGTTTTCGAGCCGTTGTTCCTCGCGTCGTTGTTGGGGCAAAGTTCGGCCGTCAATGTCGTCGTGGCAACGGTGATTGTTTGCTGGTCTGTGCCCATGTTCGTTACGCACATCGCGCTCGCCCGTTCGGTTGAGGACGAGAAGGCCGTCTCGGAGTACCGCGCGAACGGGTCCACCGAAACGGCTCGCGTGCGTCAGCTGGCTCTGCTTACGTCTCGCTCCCTTTCTGATGTTCAGTCGCAAATTTTGCTGATGACGGCGGAGGGCGCAACGACAAAGGCTATTGCGGAGGATGTCGGTTACGCTGCATCTACGGTGCAAGCACTGCGGTCTGCTTCTTACCGCCAGTTGAAGATCAAGAATAAAGCGGAGCTTATTTCATTATTATCGCAGGTAGATAACATGTAAACGCCTGAGCAATCAACTCAATAGCGAGTGTTTACAGACATCATTCTCTATTCATGCAAAGGTTGCCGTGCGTCGACGCATCATTAACCGCTTGTGATTAGGGCCGGGCCGAGCGTTACTGCTCGGCCCGGCCAATGGGAGGGTGATGTTGCTTGAATAGAAATCTAATACGGCACGAGTTGTCCAAGATATCTGGAAACCCAATATTTGCGTTGGCTCTTACTTTGGCGACAGTAATTTCGATGGCAGCTGCCGTCGAGGCGTGGTGGACGCTCGAGACTGAACGCAAACAGCTGCTATCTTTTGGCTACGGCATTGGTCTGCAGTCTCAGACATACCTCGGCCAAACGCGTGAAAGTAGCTTTGGTAACTGGATTGTTGTGGGCGCGAACGCGCCGTTGTTAGCGTCGGTGTTTTTCTATGCGCTGCCGTTGCTTGCCATGTTGGCCGGGTCGTGGTCATGCCTGTCCGAGCGTTTGAGCGGTTACGAGGCACAGATCTGCACGCGTGTTTCTAGAAATGCGTACGTGAACGTGAAGATGCTGTCTGCTTTCCTCTCTGCGTTTGCGGTCACGGCTATTCCGCTACTCGTGAACTTTCTGATTGTCTCCATGCTGTTTCCCGCGTATCTCCCCCGGGTCGATGAATCGATTTATGTTGGGCTCTATCTGCATAGCTATTTTTCTGGTCTGTTTTATTCCCGGCCTCTGTTATACGTGCTGGTTTATACGCTGTTCGATGCGGTGACGCTGGGGGTTCTATCCATGGCCGTGACCGGTCTGTCGGTTGTGTTTCGCAGCAGAATCAAGGCGATGGTCGTTCCATATCTGATTATGGTTGCATGGCACTTTGTTAACGATTGGATTTTTAGCGTCCTTTCATGCGTTGGCTTTAACTGCAACATTCTTAACAGCATCAGGTCGGAATCGCTAAATAACTGGCCCGACATTCGAGCGGGGGTTGCGGAAATCATTTTGTTGCTCGTCTTTTCTTTGGTTTCCGCGAGATTCTTAAAAAGGCGCGAGGTGGTCTGATGCTGTTTAGGCTGGTCGCCGCGGACCTGAGGACCGTTTTGAAGAAGAACATCCTTACTTTTATTGCAATTGCGGCAGTGACCGTTGCGAACTTGGTGTACGCCTACGGATTGTCTTCTGTGTATGGGGTTAGAACGGATACCTTGGGGTTTGCGGATAATCTTGCGCTCGTGTTTGCCGGATCTGCTCCGTTTGAGCCTAGGCCCGGGGTCATGTTTGTGCCTCCGCTAGGATGGCTATTTCTCATTCTGCTTATTCTCTATACAACACTCGACTATCCGACCGAATCGTCGCACGGGTTTGGTTTGCAAGCGCTTGTTCGATGCCGGGCAAGAACCCTTTGGTGGGTCTCGCGTTTTATCTTGGTGGCGGCAGTAACGGCATTTTCACTGCTCGTGGTGGTTTGCTCTGTTGTGATTTGGAGCTTGGTGGTGAGCTCCTCGTTCAGCGCGGTCATTCATGGTGAGTCGCTTCAACTGGCTAATTTGGCGCCGTGGTTTCTCAAAGCTGCCGAGGCAGATGCGCTGCCGTTTTTCATAGGTCTCTTATTTGCTTTTGAGGCGCTTGCGTTTGCGCAGGCAGCGGTTGGGTTTGTGCTTGGGTCGTCAGTCTCGTTTGTGGTTTTAATGAGCTACCTGATCTGCTCGGCATATGCACGACATTGGGCGCTATTGGGTAACGCCTTGATGCTGTTGCGCTGGGGTGGAATTGTCAAAGAGGGAATCGCGGCGGGCTCGAGTGTCTTGTCATCAATTGGGCTTATGTCGTTATGCCTATCGTTGGGTGGACTGTGGTTTCGAAGGGCCGACCTTATAGAAAAGGGGGACAAGATATGAGTGTGATCGTAAGGGGCGTATCGAAGCGCATGGGTAAAAACGATGTCCTGCGCAACGTGTCCATCGAGGTTGACCCTGGGACTTTGGTCGGGCTTCAGGGGATAAACGGTTCGGGTAAGACCATGCTCATGCGAGCGGTTTGCGGGTTGATCAAGCCTACCGAAGGCGAAATCTCTATCGATGGCCAAAGGCTTGGGGCGGACATCTCGTTCCCGCCGAGTCTGGGGATGTTGATCGAGGCGCCTTCCTTTTTGGGATATCTGTCTGGCTACGACAATCTGAAGCTCATCGCTCAGATCAAGGGCGTTGCCACCCCCGAGGACATTCGCTCTGCCCTGCGGCTCGTGGGGCTCGATGCAGACGAAAAAAAGAAGTTCCGAGCATACTCGCTTGGGATGAAGCAGCGTCTGGGGATAGCTGCGGCAATTATGGAGAAGCCGAAGCTGCTTGTTCTCGATGAGCCAACGAATGCCCTCGACGAAGCGGGCGTTGAAATGCTCAAGCGCGTTGTGGCGATGGCGGCATCAACGGGTCGTGAGGTCCTTCTGTCCAGCCATGACGGAGAGGTGCTCGAGGAACTGGCCGATCGGGTTTACTGCATGCGCGACGGTGCCGTTGTGAAAGTTCGGGAAAGGTCGTGAGCGCGATGAAGAAGACCCTGTGGACGAGAAGATCGGCGCTCGCGCTTTTTTGCTGTGCTGCTGCCGGCCTTGCGGGCATGAGGGTGAGCGTCGTTAACGGGAACCGGACGGTCATTCCTGAGAAATATTACGCGGAGGGCGAATGGCTCTCGATGGATGGAGCGTTTCTGGGGTCGAAGGATGTGGTGACTGATGGGTATTCGTTTTGCATAGACGGGGCAGAGTTGCTCACGCCGCGCGAGTATCTCAAACGAGCACATGACGATTATTCAAAATATGGCACCGTGGATACGAAAACGAGACTGAAGGATGCCGACATCACGTGCGTTATCGCCGTAAAGATGCGTGTCAGAAATAGGGATAATATCGACGGTGGAATCAAAGCGTATGTTTGGCATCTGGTCCCGGAGTCTGCGCCAAACTATGATTTTGTAGTCAATACCGATCTGATAACGCAAGCCATGCCGGTCCTTGGCGGCTCTGCTGCGTTTGCCGTGGAGGTTGGGGCAGAAAACGAGTTGCTCGTCCCATTTATGATGCAGAACACCAACGACTATTTCGAAGGTTACGAGACCGTCCGTTTTGAGAAAGCATTTCCCGGGACTTACACGATGAAGATGACCGATCTGCCGGAGCGGAGGCTCTTAAGGTTTGAAGTGAAATAGCTCGAGAGCAAGGCAAAACGGGTCCATTGGCGGTACGCGCGCCCGATTCCAGGCGCCCCGGCCCGGAATCGGGCGCGGGACGAGGCGCCTTCGGTGTCGGCCGGCCTACCGCTTCTTCTTGCTCTTCTTCTGCTTGCGCTGCTTGCCCTTGGTCTCCTGGGGCTTGTCGCCCTGTTTTGCTTCGGCAGCGGCCTTTTCTGCCTTCATCTTCTTGCGTTTGGTCTCGATGCGGAGCTTTTTGTTGATGCGCGCCTTAAGGAAGGGACCGAACTGCTCGGCATCGCCGCGGACAAAGGTGTCCTTAGGGATCGTCACGCCCTGGTCGGCGAACATGGCCACAAAGATGCGCTCGCCGTCGAGCACGTGGTCGAGCTTTTCAAACGGGAAGAACTGCGACTTGCCGCTCGTGCCCCAAACCATCAGGCCGTCCTCGTTGGCGGCGACGCGGCGATAGCGGCCACCCATGGACTCGTCGGCCTCAACGGCGTCGATAAAGTCGCGGGCGAGGGTGTGGTGCAGGTTTTTGCTCCACCAGGCCAAAAAGGCGCCGAATACGATCAAGACGACGCCAAACTTGATCCAGTTGCCGCCGGCCACCAGCATGCCGATGCCGATGAGCGCGGCAATTGCCGCGGCGACATACAGCGAGCCGCGACGCCTGGGCGAGGCGACCAGGCGGGCGAAGTCGGTGACGAGGTCGTTTTCGTATTGGTACTCGTTGAGGTACAGGATGCCGTCGTCGACTGCGGCCTGCTCCTCGAGCGCGACCTCGACCTGGTCGGCTGCTTCGGAGGGAACGAGGTTGCTCTCTGCGTCTGCCATGCTCTTTGGACTCCTATCGCGGCGGGCTCGCCGTACGGGTTATTATGGAATGCAGTATGCCGTGCGACCGCATGGCCGCCGCGGCAACAAGACTCAGTATACCCGGGGGAGCACCCATGGAATCGTTGTACCGAAAGTATCGCCCGCTCACCTTTGACTCCGTGGTGGGCCAGCAGCATATCGTCTCGACGCTCGAGCACGCCATCACCGAGGGGCGCCTGTCCCACGCCTACCTGTTCTGCGGACCGCGCGGCACGGGCAAGACCACCATGGCGCGCATTCTGGCCAAGGCGCTGCTGTGCCGCAATGCCGAGGCGGCGCGCGCCGAGGGTGCAAGCGGCTGCATGCCCGACGGTACTTGCGAGGAGTGCGAGCTCATTGCCGAGGGTAACCACCCCGATGTCTACGAGCTCGATGCCGCCTCCCGCACGGGCGTGGACAATGTGCGCGAGGAAATCATCAACTCCGTCAACTTTGCCCCGGTGCGCGGCAAGTACAAGATCTATATCATCGACGAGGTCCACATGCTCACGACGGCGGCGTTCAACGCGCTGCTCAAGACGCTCGAGGAGCCGCCGGCACACGTGATCTTTGTGCTGTGCACCACCGACCCGCAAAAGATTCTGGAGACCATCCTCTCGCGCTGCCAGCGTTTCGATTTCCATCGCATCGGCAACGAGGATATCGAGCGTCGCCTGGCATACGTGTGCGAGCAGGAGGGCTTCGATTACGACGATGAGGCGCTGGCTATCGTGGCGCGCCATGCCAAGGGCGGTATGCGCGACGCGCTGTCCACGCTGGAGCAGCTGAGCGTCTTTGGCAACGGTTCTGTGCATGCGGACGACGCCCGCTCGCTTTTAGGCGAGGTTTCGGACCAGATTCTGGGCGAGTTTTCCCGCGCCATTGCCGATCGCGATGTTGCCGAGCTCTATGGACTGATCCGTGCGCAGGTCGAGGAAGGAAACGACCTGCTGGAGCTGACGCGCGACCTGGTGGCGCATGTGCGTGACGTGTACGTTGCCTGCGTTGCCGGTGCCCGTGCCGAGCTGTTTGAGGGCGGCTCCGAGCAGGCCGAGGCGCTTGCTGCCGAGGCCGCTGCCTTTGGCGAGCATCCTGCCGACCGCCTGGCCCGTGTGCTGACGGTGCTCGACGATTCCGCACTGGAGATGAGGGGCGCGAGCGACGTGCGCCTGGTGCTCGAGATCGCCTGCACGCGCCTGGCACGTCCCGAGGCCGATTTAACGATTGAGGCATTGGCCGAGCGCGTGGCCCGCTTGGAGGCCATGGTTGCCAACGGCGCCGTGCCGGCGAGCGTGGCTGCTGCTCAGGCCGCCGCGCCTGCAGCATCCGTACCCGCTGCTGCCCAACAGCCGACGCTAATTTCGGGCGCTCGTGCTGCCGCTCCGGCGGCATCCGCTGCCCCCGCTGCTACGTCCGCGCGCCAGGGCGGTATGCCTTGGGACCGTGGTGCTGCTGTTCCGGCTGCCCAGCCTGCGTCCCGTTCTGCGTCCGTGTCAGCTTCCAAGCCTGCAGCGCCTGCACCTCAGCCTGCGCCGACTCCGACGCCTCAGCCCGTTGCGGCTCCCGCGCCTGCCACCGCTCCGGCGCCTAAGCCCCAGTCCAACAATGCCGCCCAGGTTGCCGCCGCCGGTACTGCCGAGACGCCCGCGGTCGAGGATGCCGGAGAGCTGCAGCGCAAATGGGCCGAGGTTGTCGAGCGTGTCAAGGCGCGTCAGGCTTCCTACGCGGGGCTTTTGCTCAATGCCCGCGCCACGGCTGACGACGGCTCCAGGCTCACGGTCTCGTTCCCCGCGGGCTCGACCTTTGCCATCAAGATGCTTGGACGCGCCGACACGCAGTCGGTGGTCCTGCCGACAGTCAGTGCGGTCTTCGGTCGTCGTACCGTCGACTATGTCCTGGATGGGGGTGGCACGCCGGCTCCTCAACATGAGGAGCATTCTCCATCTGCACGGGCTGCGGTATCTGCGGACCCGCAACCCGTGTCCTCGGCGGCCCCTGCATCCTCGAGCGCCAGCGCGACGCAGCCAAAAGCAGCACCGATAGCGGCGCCGACCCCGTCGGCGCCTAAGCCCGTCATGGCCAAACCGGCTGCTCCGACACCCGCGCCCAAGCCTGCCTCGCCCGCGCCCAAGTCGTCTGACCTGGGCAAAGCCCCCTGGCTGCGCTCCGACAACCCCGCCGGCGCTCCTGCCACGGGCAAGCTCCCGACCGAGCCCGCGCCCCGAGCGCCCGAGCGCGCGTCCGCTCCCAAGGCTCAGCCCGCCGCGCCGTCTGCGCCATGGGAATCCGAGCAGGTTCCCTACGACGATGCCATGGTTGGCGGTTTTGTTGCCGATGCTGGTGGGGACGATCTGCCTCCGTTCGACGTGCCGGGTGCGGCGTCCGCGCCCAAGTCCGCTGCAACTGCCCCCAAAGAGGAGGACGCTCCTGCAGCTCCCTGGGAGTCCAACTCCGGTGCGGGCGGCCCCTTCGGCCATCAGGGTGCAGCCCCGAGCATCCCGCAGACCGAGGACGAGGCCAAAGACCTCATCCGCAGCGTCTTCGGTCAGGCCACCATCTTCAAGCCGGTGGAGTAGCTGCGCAGGCGGGTATACTGCTCAAGAAGAGGGCTCAATGTCCGGGCGCATTTGAATTTCGGACATGTGTAGCGTGGTGCCGCGTGTCTCGCATTCGAGCAGGCAGATGCGTGACGGTCGGCCTAGGGTGCTGAGGTCGACACGATACGTCGCGCGGCTGTCCGTGTACTCGACTTGCTCGGTGTCGAGGGTTGCTCCGATTGTCAAGAAAGCGCCTGGTTCGGCACCGACAATCTTGGAGTCCTTTATCTTGACCTTGAACTCTTGGTAGAGGGACGGGCTGTTGTAGTAAATGGTTCGGGTTCCATCGGTGCACTCATCGGTCGCTTCCCATTTGACGACGGGCTGGTCCGAGCTGGCTATCAGCAGTTCTGCTCCAAAGGCTATAGCATGGGTGATGACAACCAGTAATGCCCAGCCGACAAAGAGATAGAGAACCACATATGCAACGGGGTGTTTTGAGCGGATGTTTTGGAGCGCGTCGGGGGCATTCATGGGGGCACCTCCAAATTGCTGTCTGTGACAATCAAATTATACCCTGCCATCATGAGCGCCACCTCGAGCAGCGGTTCGGCATTTTGTTATCTAGCTGGATGCAGAAAATGTCGGATTCCGGCTCTACAAGATTTAGCTTTCAATATTATGCAGATGCGAATTATTCAACTTCGCATAATCTTTGGGTGCGGTTTGCACTCCAGGACATGTATATCGACTGAGGTAGCGTGTCCGCCCCGCTTGCTTGCCCCGCGCCGTGGTACGATTTTTGAGTTTGAAAGTCCCGTCGCGCTCCGGCTGCCCTTGCAGCTTGTCGCGCGGCCGCACGTAAAGGAGCCATCATGGCCGGTATGAACATGCAGCAAATGATGAAGCAGGCTCGCAAGATGCAGGAGCAGCTTGCCGCCGCGCAGGAAAACCTTAAGTCCCAGACCGTCGACGCCTCTGCCGGCGGCGGCATGGTCAAGGTGACCGTTAACGGCGAGATGGAGCTCGTCAACCTCACCATCGACCCCGATGCCCTCGATCCCGAGGACGTCGATATGCTGCAGGACATGATCATGGCTGCCGTCAACGAGGCCGTCCGCGGTGTCAACGAGCTCGCCAACAAGCAGATGGGCGCCATCACCGGCGGCCTCAACATCCCGGGCATGCCGTTCTAAGACACGCATATATATGAGTGCGAATCACAGTCTGCAAAAACTGCTCGATGAGCTGGGTCGTCTGCCGGGCATTGGTCCCAAGTCGGCCCAGCGCATCGCCTATTACCTGCTCGAGGCCGATGCCGAGGAGGCGCGCCGCCTGGCCGAGGCTATCCTGGAGGTTAAGCAGGAGGTTCACTTTTGCAGCCGCTGCTTTAACTACGCCACGGCCGACGAGTGCTCCATCTGCCAGGATTCGATGCGCGATACCACTCGCATTTGCGTGGTGGGCGAGCCGCGCGATGTCCAGGCGATTGAGCGCACGGGCAGCTACCACGGTCTCTACCACGTATTGGGCGGCGTGATCAGCCCCATGGACAAGATTGGCCCCGAGCAGCTGCACATTCGCGAGCTGCTGGCACGCTTGGGTCACGAGGACATCCACGAGGTCATCATCGCCACCAACCCCAATATTGAGGGCGAGACCACGGCGAGCTACCTGGCCCGCACTATCAAGCCGCTGGGCGTCGAGGTGTCGCGTCTGGCGAGTGGTCTGCCCGTGGGCGGCGACCTGGAGTATGCCGACGAGCTTACGCTCGGGCGCGCCATCGAGGCCCGTCGCACGATTTAGGTGGCGAGCCTGCTCCTGCCGTATGTTTTCCTCGCGACGCACGGGGTAGTCATAATTTCCCCGTGCGACTGTAAGTTTGTTGTGCAACAAAGATGCTTTGTATCCGCTTATCGCATGGATGCTTCCACTCGCATCCTTAATTTGCCCATTCGTTGCGCAACCTTTTGGGTTCGCTGATACACTCAAATATGGATTCGAATGAATGCGCCGCTCCCGAGCGGCGTGTTTTTGTTGGAGGAGAACGCATGCGGCCCGGTGGCACTCAGACAAAGCGCGGCGCCGCGGTGCGCATGCGACGCCGACTGGGCTTGGCGCCGCGGGCGTACGCACTGCTGTCTTGCTCGCTGGTGCTGGTCATAGCTGGCGTTTCTGCCTATGGCATGACCGTGCCGTCCATGATGCAGGCACATGCCGCACGCGAACCGCGCGTGGGGCATGAGGTCAAAAGTGATCTGGGCACCACGACTGGATATGCTTGGGCAAGTGTGGTCGCGCATATTGTGTTTGGCGCCGACGACGCGGACGGCGCCGAGGCCCCGGACAACGAAGTCACGCTTGCCAATGGCAAAACCATCGTGCTCACCAACACCAAGATCATCGATCGGTTGTCCAACAATAGCGTGGCGGCAACGGTGAATAAGGTCGAGCGGCAGAAGGAGCAGGACGCCCAGCAGTCCGGAAAGCCCGGTAGCTCGGATACTTCTGGCTCCGGCTCGGATTCGTCGAGTTCGGGCGGCGGCTCTGGGTCGGGTTCCTCTGCCGGAGGGTCTGGAAACGGCGGCTCGACGGGCGGCAACGCTGACAACGATGCAAACTCCGGTGGCCTTTCCGCTGCTGAGGAAGAGAGCATTCACAGTTGGCTTGTGACCAAGTACAACATGCTCGACGGCTATGTTTCTCGTGCCAATGACGTGGTTTCGACCTATAACTCTACGGGAGATCCCAGGCCGTGCGACAGCCTGGTCGGGGAGATGTTTGTCATTCGAGCCGAGTTCGGTCGTCAGACATTCTCGCCCCGGTCAAAGTGGTATCAGCAGTATGCCAATCTGTGGGGCTGTTACACCAACCTATGTCAATGGGTCGGCCATTACGGCGATGATGACGTCGCGCTCGGTAACTTCAACAATAACGTGGCGGCGCTTGCCCTATGATGACCGATCTTGCATCCACCACACCACAATCGCTCGGTCGCGATCCCATGGTCGGCCTGCGCCTGGCGCGTGTCGACGGGTTTGAGCCGGCCATTGCGCTCGGTCAGGACGAACTGCCTGCCTATCTGCGTCGTTTTACGATGCTGTTTGCCGACGATGCCACCATGCGCCGTGGCGGTATCGGCCGCGTGACGCGTGCCGTCAACGCCCAAGGCGAGGCCGTGGCGCTCAAGCAGCTCATCTTGCCGACGCGCGATGAGTTTGACGACGATGCAACTCACGAGGCGCTGGTCGCCAAGTTCAAGGCGGCGTTTCGCGAGGAATATGAATGCCATCGCGCCCTTTCGGGCCTTAAGGGCTTTCCCCGCCTCTATGGCTGGGGCGAGGTCGACGGTGTGCCTGCAATTGTCATGGAATGGGTCGAGGGCGAGACGCTTGCCCGCTTGCGTTCGCGACTTGCCGTGGACGATGCCGGACGCCTGTCGCCGCTTGTGGCGGCGCGTCTGGGTCGCGACCTGTTCGATCTGCTCTGCCGCATGAGCCTGGTGGGGGAGGGCTTTGTCCATCGCGATATCTCGCCCGCTAATATTATGGTGCGCACGGCGCGTCTACCGCTTGACCGGCAGCTTGCCGAGGGCGCCTTTGACCTGTGCCTGATCGACTTTGGCTCGTCGCTGGCGCTCGAGCCTGCGTCGGTCGTGGCCGGTACCGGCGGCAAGGCGTCGTTTACGGAGCGTTATGCCACGCTGCGTCGCGCGACGGTTGCCTATGCCCCGCCCGAGATGCTCACCGACGATATTCCCGACCTGCGCGCTTTGCGTATGTCGCCGGCGATTGACGTCTATGCCGCGGCAAGCACGGTTTACGAGCTCATTGCCGGCGTCGCACCATACGAAGCCGCGCCGAGCACTTCGGGCACCTCGGGTTCGCGCAAAAAGACGCGCGACATCGCGAGCCCCTACCGTCTCAAGATGGACACGCGGCCCGACTATCCCATTGGTGCCCATGCGCCCGGTTGCGATTTGACTCAGCTGCTTCGTCGTGAGCCCGATGTGGCGCTCGCTGCGGCCGAGCAGGCCCAGCAGCTGGGGCTTGAGCCGGATTCCGAGGAGCTACGCGATGCGCTGGCGTTTGTCGATGCCCAGCTGTTCAACGTGGTGATGGCCTGTCTGTCCAGCCATCAAAAAGATCGTCCCGAGCCGGCGGCGGTCGAGGCGGCGCTCTCGGCGTTTTGTGAACACTATGCGCAAAATGTCGGTCGTTCGCTCCGCGGCGAGCCGCTCACGCCGTGCCCCATGGATGCGTCTGGCCGCGCGGTTCGTCGCGCGCTGATGGTCGGCGCGACGGTCGTCTGTGGCGTGGTTTGGGCTGTGGTCGTGGTCTCGGCCGCGCTGCTGGCGTCGGGCGCTCGCGTGACGGCGACTTTGGGATCGCTCGTGTGGTCTGGGTCGCTACCGGGTATTATTGCCGCACTGGCGTTGGCGCTGCCAGGCATAGCCGGCGTTGCCGCGGGGGCACTTGCGCGCGATCGGCGCTCGGGGTTCCTGCAGGGTGTGCTTGCGCTTTCTGCCTGCGAGGTTCCGGTGCTGGTTGTGGCTGCATGTAGCGTATTTTCCCAACGCGCCGTGATGGGCGGCCTTGTTGCCGCTCTGGTTGCAACCTATACGCTTACGTGGTTTTTGCTTGCGATGGGCTTTGCCTTTGAACTTCCCGTTTCGGCACCGCGACGCACAAAAGCCCAGATGGCGACTCCGCTTGCCGGTGGAGCCGCAGCTGCCCGTACTTTTGGCGGACCTGTCGAAGTATCGTCCGATTCTATTTCTACGACCAAGGAGGCCTAGGTCATGGCATCTCAAGTTGAGCTCACCCCATGCGGGGCCATGTTTGACATCTTTAAGCGCGCGGCGCATCTGAGCCATATCGAGCTGTGCGGCTTGGTGCTTTCGTCCCGTCCGCTCGCCGACGGCCGCAGCCCGCAGAGCCGAGCCGCCGATCGCTCTTGGGTTTCCCGCTTTATCGTTCGCGCGCCGGTCGGCACGCTTCAGCAGCGCTACTTTGCCGAATACGGTACCTCGGCTGCGCGTATTATGTCGCAACTGGCCCTGCGCCAGCGCAACCCCATGGACTCCACGGCTGTGATCAATATGGTGTGCGGTCCTGCAGGTGAACCGATGGTACGCGCGCTCGAAGAGTGCCACCAGGACACGAATCTCTATCGCAACGCGCTCGATCGCCTGTCCCAGGCGGCGGAACTCATGCCCGCCGAGCGCGCCGAGGCCGTGCTGGTGCTGTTTGTCGCCGTCGGTTGTTCGGCGGATGTGCGGTCCTCGGTGGACTATGCCATCGACTACGCGCACGCGACCTGTGGCGGAGGCACCTCCACGCCGCGTTCACTTGGCATGTCGATGACCGCGGGCGAGCGCGAACCCGCCCCGGCACACCCCTTGGGCTTGCTGCGCGTGCAAAACAGTTTTGTCGTGAGCGCCCCGCGTTGGATTCAGCCGAGTGAGCAGGGTGTTGAGATTGGCGCGCTGGCCACTGGTGAGGGCGATATTACCGACGTCGGCGACGATGTCTCGGCCCGCCATGCCCATATCTGGTGCGATGCTCAAAATATCTGGCACGTCGAGGACTTGTCGTCCACCAACGGAACCGTGGTGGTAAACGGGGCCACGCGCGTCTGCATTCAGGTCGAGCCCGGCCGTTCCGCCCAACTCAATCCCGGCGACGAGCTCAAGCTCGGCGAATCCACTACCTACGCCATCCTCTTCGGTGCTCTCTAGCCGGCAGATAGGGGCGTTCCTTTTTGCCGGCTGGGGACACTCCTTGGCGCGCCAGAGCCGGCCGCCTGGGGATGGAGGGGCCATTTTGGCCCTTGGCGGTCACCCGAGGTAAACCTTTACCGCCCGCCTATATTTGCCGAAATTACACTTGACGGCGGGGTACAATAAACCCGCATGCGGATTTCCGTTGCGGGCGCTTCCCATCGCCGGGGCGTGCCCGGGAGCATCCGGCATGCGGCCTTTGCGGCGCTCGGTCATGTGCAAGACGGGCGGTCGGGTCTGTGGGGCGCGTCAGTTGCCCCTCGCCTCGGCATGTCTTCTCTCCACGCCACGTACCTGCTGCTGAGCCTGCCTGCCAGATGATTGGAAGCAACAGCGTAAATCCCATCACGCCAACATCCCGGCGATCGCCGGGGCCTGTATACCTATATGAGAGGAGAGGGGTATATGGCGCGTAAGTTTAAGTCTATGGACGGCAACGAGGCGGCCGCATATGTTTCGTATGCGTACACCGAGGTAGCGGGAATCTATCCCATTACGCCGTCCAGCCCGATGGCCGACCATGTCGACCAGTGGGCGGCCCAGGGTCGCAAGAACATCTTCGGCACCCCGGTCAAGGTCGTCGAGATGGAGTCCGAGGCAGGTGCAGCCGGTACCGTTCACGGTTCGCTGGGTGCCGGTGCTCTGACCACCACCTACACGGCTTCTCAGGGTCTGCTCCTGATGATCCCGAACATGTACAAGATCGCGGGCGAGCAGCTCCCGGGCGTCTTCCACGTCTCCGCGCGTTGCGTCGCTTCCCACGCCCTGAACATTTTTGGCGATCACTCCGACGTCATGGCCTGTCGTCAGACCGGCTTCGCCATGCTCGCCGAGGGCAACGTCCAGGAGGTCATGGACCTCTCGCCGGTGGCTCACCTTGCCGCCATCGAGGGCAAGACCCCGTTCCTTAACTTCTTTGACGGCTTCCGCACCAGCCACGAGATCCAGAAGGTCGCCATGTGGGACTACAAGGATCTGGCCGAGATGTGCGACATGGACGCCGTCCAGGCTTTCCGCGACCACGCGCTCAACCCTGAGCACCCGCACACCCGCGGCAGCCACGAGAACGGCGATATCTTCTTCCAGAACCGTGAGGCCTGCAACAAGGTCTACGACGAGCTTCCCGCCGTCGTCGAGGGCTACATGAAGAAGATCAACGAGAAGCTCGGCACCGATTACGGCCTGTTCAACTACTACGGCGCTCCCGATGCCGACCGCGTCGTCGTGTGCATGGGCTCCTTCTGCGACGTGCTCGAGGAAGTCATCGACTACCTCAACGCTCACGGCGAGAAGGTCGGCCTGGTCAAGGTTCGTCTGTTCCGTCCGTTCTCCATCAAGCACTTCGTCGACGTTCTCCCCGAGACCGTCCAGAAGATTGCCGTCATGGACCGCACCAAGGAGCCGGGTTCCATCGGCGAGCCGCTCTACCAGGACGTCGTCTCCGCTCTCTACGAGGCTGGCAAGACGGGCATCAAGGTCGTCGGCGGTCGTTATGGCCTGGGCAGCAAGGACACGCCTCCCGCGTCCGCTTTCGCTGTCTTCGAGGAGCTCAAGAAGGACGAGCCCAAGCGCGAGTTCACCATCGGCATTGTCGATGACGTGACCAACCTGAGCCTGCCCGAGGCCGAGGATGCGCCCAACACCGCAGCCCCCGGCACCATCGAGTGCAAGTTCTGGGGTCTGGGTGGCGACGGTACCGTCGGCGCCAACAAGAACTCGATCAAGATCATCGGCGACCACACCGACAAGTACGTCCAGGCCTACTTCCAGTACGACTCCAAGAAGACCGGCGGCGTCACCGTCTCGCACCTGCGTTTTGGCGATTCCCCGATCCGTTCGCCGTACTACGTGACCAAGGCCGACTTTGTCGCTTGCCACAACCCCAGCTACATCGTTAAGGGCTTCAAGATGGTCCGCGACGTCAAGCCGGGCGGCACCTTCCTGGTCAACTGCCAGTGGAGCGACGAGGAGTTCGCCGAGCACATGCCCGCCGTGGCCAAGCGCTATATCGCGAACAACAACGTCAACGTCTACCTGATCGACGCTATCGACCTGGCCGCCAAGGTCGGCATGGGCAAGCGCACCAACACGGTGCTCCAGTCCGCCTTCTTCGCGCTGGCCAAGGTCCTGCCCGCCGAGGACGCCCTGCAGTACATGAAGGACGCGGCTGCCAAGTCCTACATGAAGAAGGGCCAGGCCATCGTCGACGCCAACCACAAGGCCATCGATGCCGGCGCTACCGCCTTCCGCAAGTTCGAGGTTCCGGCCGACTGGGCTACCGCCGAGGATGCCGCTCCCGTCGAGCTCTCCGAGGAGACCAAATCCGCTATCGCCCAGCAGGTCAAGAACCTGCTCGAGCCCATCGATCGCATGGACGGCGACAGCCTGCCTGTTTCCGCCTTCGTCGATTGCGCCGACGGCCAGTTTGAGCTGGGCGCCTCGGCATACGAGAAGCGCGGCGTCGCCGTGGTCGTTCCTCACTGGGACGAGACCAAGTGCATCCAGTGCAACCAGTGCGCCTATGTGTGCCCGCATGCCACCATCCGTCCGTTCGCGATGACCGAGGACGAGGCTGCCGCCGCGCCCGAGGCTACCCGCACGCTCGACGCTATGGGCCCCAAGGCCAAGGGCATGAAGTTCACCATTGCCGTGTCCCCGCTCGACTGCATGGGCTGCACCAACTGCGCCAAGGTCTGCCCCAAGGGCGCCCTCGAGATGGTTCCCACCGAGCAGGAGATGGACCAGCAGCCCGTTTGGGACTACATGGTCGAGAACGTCTCCGAGAAGAAGGAGCTCATCGCGTCCAACGTCAAGGGCAGCCAGTTTAAGCAGCCCTACCTGGAGTTCTCTGGCTCCTGCGCCGGCTGCGCCGAGACCGCCTATGCACGTCTGGTGACCCAGGTCGCCGGTGACCGCATGTTCATTTCCAACGCCACCGGCTGCTCCTCCATTTGGGGCAACCCCGCTGCCACCGCTCCTTACTGCAAGGACAAGGACGGTCACGGCCCGGCGTGGAACAACTCCCTGTTCGAGGACAATGCCGAGCACGGTCTGGGCATGGCCGTTGGCTATGAGGCCGTTCAGCACAAGCTGATCGCCGCTACCCAGGACATCATCGCTGCCGATGGTCCGTCCGATGAGCTCAAGGCCGCCGGCCAGGCTTGGATCGACTCCGTCAACGACGCCGAGGCCTCCAAGACCGCTGCCGCTGCCTACGTTGCCGAGCTCGAGAAGTGCGGCTGCGACGCTTCCAAGGCGATCCTCGCCGATAAGGCTTACCTCACCAAGAAGTCCTTCTGGATCTTCGGCGGCGACGGCTGGGCCTACGACATCGGCTTCGGTGGCCTGGACCACGTCCTGGCTTCCGGCCACAACGTCAACGTCTTCGTCTTCGACACCGAGGTTTACTCCAACACCGGCGGTCAGGCCTCCAAGGCCTCGAACCTGGGCCAGGTCGCTCAGTTCGCCGCTGCCGGTAAGGTGACCAAGAAGAAGTCCCTGGCCGAGATCGCCATGAGCTACGGCTACGTCTACGTGGCGCAGGTCGCCATGGGCGCCAACCCGGCTCAGACCCTCAAGGCCATTCACGAGGCCGAGGCCTACGACGGCCCGTCCCTCATCATCGGCTACAGCCCCTGCGAGATGCACTCCATCAAGAAGGGCGGCATGCAGAACTGCCAGGCCGAGATGAAGAAGGCTGTCGAGTGCGGTTACTGGAACCTCTTCCGCTTCAACCCCGAGGCTGCTGCCGGCAAGAAGTTCTCGCTCGATTCCAAGGAGCCCGCGGGCGGCTATCAGGAGTTCCTGATGAACGAGGCCCGTTACGCTTCGCTGACGCGTTCCTTCCCCGAGCGCGCCGAGGAGCTCTTCAAGGAGAACGAGCAGGCCGCTATGGACCGCTACGCTCACCTGCTGAAGCTCAAGACGGTGTACAACGAGGCCTAGGTCTCTCACCGCAGGATCTGAGGGCTAACCTTCGCGGACGTCCTCGGACATGAAAGAACCCCCGCTGCGCACTACGTGCGGCGGGGGTTCTTTCGTCCTGCGGAGTGTCCGCGAAGGTTGGCTCTCAGATCCTGCTACGACTACGTCCTCGGATTGTGTGGGCGGATGAAGGGCGTGGTTGTGGGGACCTTTTGTCCCCTTCGCTGTTTCGCGGCTTTGCCGCGAAACCTCGCGCCACTTTGGGGATGGATGGAGGTTTTGGCCGTTGCCGCCTTCTATCCCCGTGCTTTGGGGCTGGTTGCCTTTCCGGAGCTCATCTTTATTCCTTTTGCCGGATGAAAAGCCCCATGTTTTTGCAGAGGTGCATACTCGTCTAATTAGTGCATAGAATCTCGTATAGTGCGAGTAAGAATTTGCGCTGTCCGTTTTGTGTTTAGCAAAGATATAGTCTGCATAATCCACTCTAATCTCTGCTGTATTTAAATAAAGTCGCACGTAAATGGCTTAGATGTGCCTGAGCTGGGGTTCTTTACGCTGAGCGGGTAAAATCGACCGTTCGCCGCTTAGGTATTTTCAAAATGAATAAAATGAGCGATAAAGAGAATATAAACCTTAATAAACTCGCGTATCGCACGGACGCGGGTTATTAATGGGTTGTAGGCCTTTTACAGAAAGGATTCCAGCAATGTCTAAGCCTCTTGGCAAGCCCGATCGTATTGTCGTCGCCCTCGGCGGCAACGCCCTCGGCAACAACCCCGTCGAGCAGATCGAGGCCGTGAGCAACACCGCCCACGCTCTCCTTGGTCTTATCGAGCAGGGCAACGAGATCATCATCACCCACGGCAACGGCCCGCAGGTCGGCATGATCCAGAACGCCTTCGCCGCTGCCCACGATGCCATCGGCACCCCCGAGATGCCGCTGCCCGAGTGCGGCGCCATGTCCCAGGGCTACATCGGCTACCACCTGCAGCAGGGCATCGGCCGCGAGATGCACAAGCGCTATAAGCGTTGGCACGCCGCCACCGTCGTCACCCAGATCGAGTGCGATCCCGACGATCCCGCGTTCAAGAACCCGACCAAGCCGATCGGCCCCTTCTACACCGAGGAGCAGGCCAAGGAGTTCATGGCCGAGGATCCCTCCAAGGTCTTCGTCGAGGATTCCGGCCGCGGCTGGCGTCGCGTCGTCGCCTCCCCCGATCCCAAGAAGATCGTCGAGGCTGACTCCATCCTCAACCTGCTCGACAACGAGTTCATCGTCATCGCCTGCGGTGGCGGCGGCATCCCCGTCGTCCGCGACTACGAGAACAAGGGCTGCTACAAGGGCGTTCCCGCCGTCATCGACAAGGACCTGGGCGGCGAGCTGCTGGCCGAGGACTGCGACGCCGACGTTCTGTTCCTGCTGACCGCCGTCGAGCATGTCGCCATCAACTTCGGCAAGCCCAACCAGGAGGAGCTCGAGGACCTCACCGCCGACGAGGCCGAGCGCCTGGCCGACGAGGGCCAGTTCGGCAAGGGTTCCATGGAGCCCAAGGTCCGCGCCGCCATCAAGTTCGCGCGTTCCCGCAAGGGCCGCACCTGCATCATCGGCGCTCTGGACAAGGCCGCCGAGACCATGGCCGGCCTCTCCGGTACCCGCATCCACGAGTAGTCTCTGCTCTGTTGCCTCTCTCGTGGGCGCCAGGCAAAGCGCCCACAAACTAGCCTCTCTTCATGAGCCCTGCAGTCCGCTCCGACTGCGGGGCTTTTGCTGTTGAGGTGACTGTTCATGGGTGGTCATTGGGGACAGACTTAAATTGAACTGCGTCCCGAATCTTGGCCTTCTTTATTAGAAGCGAACACTAGGACGCTTTCAATAGCCGTTTCCGAAACTC
>CALLSU010000060.1:0-15062 GCA_938011935.1 uncultured Collinsella sp. | reverse complement strand
TCGCCTGCTCGGACAGTCCTGCTCGCACGGAGAGCACATTAAGTGCTCTCCGGCTCGTGCGGAACTCGCGATCGACCAAAGCCCCCGGCGCGCCCTCTTCCTTGTGGCGTTTTGGCCTGCAGCTTGCGAACGCCGCTCTGCTCGTTCGTCTTTTTGGTCTGGAGAGCCGGGTGAGCTGATAAATAGATATGGCAAGGGACTCCCCCGTACATGGACGGGAGAGCCCCTTGTTGCGTTTGGGTTGTTGGTGCGAACTAGAGGTGGCTGATGATCAGTTCCATCTTGCCTTCGAGGTCGATGGAGCTGACGGTGCTCGGGGCCAGCAGGTGGCTTCCCTTGTGGACGGGGTCGCCGCAGATGGTGCCTTCGCCGTCGATGACTGACAGGCACATGAAAGGCCAGCGCTGATCGAGGGTTTTGCTGCCGTCGACGCGCACACGATCGACGGTGTAGCAGGAGTTAGACTCGAGCTCGGTCACGCCGTCGACTTCGGGCGCGGTCACGGTACCGTCGACCGGAGCCTGAGCATCAAAATCGATGCAGTCGAGGCTCTGCTCAATGTGCAGCGGGCGCAGCTTGCCGTCGGTGCCGGGGCGGTCGTAGTCGTACAGACGATACGTCACGTCGCTCGACTGCTGCGTCTCCAAAATGAGCGTGCCGGTCTTGATGGCGTGCACGGTACCGGAATCAATCTGGAAAAAGTCGCCCTTGTGGATCGGCAGCACGTTGAGCATGTCGTCCCAACGGCCTTCCTCGATCATCTGTGCGGCCTCGACGCGGTCCTTGGCGCGCTGGCCGACGATGATCGTGGCACCGGGCTCGCAGTCCAGTACATACCAGCACTCGGTTTTGCCCAGGCTGCCGTTCTCGTGCTCGGCGGCGTACTCGTCGTTGGGATGAATCTGGATCGAAAGGTCGTCCTTGGCATCCAGAATCTTGATGAGCAGCGGGAACTCCTTGCCCTCGCAATTGCCAAAGAGCTCGCGGTGCTCGGTCCACAGCCATGACAGCGTGTGACCGGCGTACGGGCCCTCCGCAATCTGGCAGTCGCCGTTGGGATGGGCCGAGATGGCCCAGCACTCACCGATGGGACCCTCGGGAATGTCGTAGCCAAACACGGTCTCCAACTGGCGGCCGCCCCAGATCTTCTCGTGGAAGATCGGCGTGAGTTTAATCAAATCGGACATGTGCATACTCCCATAAGGTTGTGCGGGTGCCGCGTAAGACGGCTCAAAACGAGCGCCCGCGTGACTACAAAAACCTATGCCAACGTTACGTTGTGCAACTCAAAGCGATCGCCAACGTTGCGCGAGATCGAATACTCAAAGGCGGCGCCGCTGTCCAAAAAGCCAATCTGGGTGAGCTCGAGCAGGGGAGAGCCAAGTTTGGTGTCCAGACGCTCGGCTTCTTCCTCGGTTGCTGCCACGGCGCGAATGGTACGGTGGAAGCTCGAAATCTTCAGCCCACATTGCTCGCGGATGAAGCGGTAGACCGATCCGTACAGGTCCTTCTTTTTAAGGCCTGGAATCAGCTCGAGGGGCATGTAGGTGTACTCGATAACGATGGGCTTCTCATCGGCCTGACGCACGCGCACGACGTGATAGGCAAAGTCATCCTCGGCAATTCCCAGCTGGGCTGCGATGTCCGCTGGTGGATTAACGATCGAGAAATCGTAGACCACCGAGGTCACCTTCTCCCCGCGATGCTCATACGAAAAACCCTGGGCACGGTCGTTTTTGCCTTGGAAAAACGCCTGGCCGGGAAGTCCCGCCGTGTCCTTAACGTAGGTACCCGATCCGCGTCGGCTGGTAATAAGACCTTCCTCGGTGATTTGCTCGATAGCTCGTTTGACGGTGATTTTGGAAACGCTATAGAGCTCGCAGAACTCAACGACGGTGGGAAGCTTGTCGCCCGGTTTAAGAGCGCCATCCTCGATAGTGCAACGAATATCTGCAGCTATCGCCTCGTATTTTGGGATCACGGAACCTCCTTTCCAACCTGATTGAGTATAAAAGAAAGTATAGTCAACACCTAAGTATCTCTATTGAGTTATTGAAAAGTTCGAGAAAGATAAAATTAAAAGTCGCCCCGCTTGAAAAATTAGAGCGTTTTAAATGATAAACATCTGAGTAGTGTCGTGTTGAGAAATGATCGGTCCGAGGACGGGGCCGAACCGATATAACACCCAGCGAACCGAATCTCGTACTCTGCGTTTTCCCAGATAAAACCTGCCAAAACAAACCTGTCCCTTTTTGGTAGGTTTTTGCCTTGGGAGCGGTACCATACAGGCAATGTTTAAACGAGAAAGGTGGGCTCCCATGGAACCTAAGCAATACTACATCGGCATCGACGTCGGCGGTACTTCGGTTAAGGAAGGACTGTTCGACGAGGACGGTAACCTGCTGGCCAAGGCCAGTGTGCCTACGCCTCCCATCGTTGACGCTGCGGGCTTTGCCGCGGTGACCGAGGCTATCGACCAGGTGGTCGCCAAGGCGCAGATTCCGCGTGCCTTTGTGGCAGGCATTGGCCTGGCCGTTCCGTGCCCCATCCCGGCATCGGGCGATGCCAAGGTCAAGGCCAACATTGCCATTAACCTGCCCGAGCTGAGGATCGCCATTCAAAAGCACTGCCCCGACGCGGTCGTTAAGTATGAGAACGATGCCAACGCCGCTGCCATGGGCGAGGCCTGGCTCGGTTCTGCCAAGGGCGTGCAGAACGTCGTGATGGTCACCATCGGTACCGGCGTGGGCGGCGGCGTTATCGTTAACGGCGACGTGGTATCGGGCGTTGTGGGCGCCGGCGGCGAGATTGGCCACATGTGCCTGAACCCGGCTGAAGAGCGCACCTGCGGCTGCGGTGGCCATGGCCACCTGGAGCAGTATTCCAGCGCCACCGGCGTGGTGAGCAACTACCTTGCCGAGTGCAAGAAGGCGGGCGTCGAGCCCATTGAGCTCACCGGGCCTTCTGATTCCAAGGACGTGTTCCAGGCCTGCCGCGAGGGCGACAAGCTCGCGTTGGCAGCTGCCGATACCATGGCCGACTACCTCGGCCGCGCACTGGCGCTTATTGCCAACGTGGTTGATCCCGAGATGTTCCTCATCGGCGGCGGCGCCTCCGCCTCGGCCGATGTCTACCTCGACAAGGTTCGCGAGCACTTTAAGCAGTACGCGCTTTCCGCCTCGCGCGAGACGCCCATTAAGGTCGCTTCGCTCGGAAACGACGCCGGCATCATCGGTGCTGCCTACGTAGCCCTGCGCGCTGCCGGTAAATAGCTGGTGCAAGGGGGACAGGTTACATTGCACCAACATGGTGCAAAAGGGACAGCCTTGGCCCCCGTGCCTGCGCCCCAAAATATGCCGTGGCCCTTCCGTCTGCGAAGGCTCGGCATCGGCGTGCTACCATAGCTACGTCCAAGTACACATATCAAGTGGAGGATATCCATGGCAAACGTTCTTGTCTTTGGTCACCAGAACCCCGATAACGACGCCATCATGAGCGCCGTCGTCCTGTCCCAGCTGCTCAACCAGGTTGAGTATGCCGGCAACACCTACGAGGCCTGCGCCCTTGGTCAGCTTCCGGCCGAGTCCGCCAAGCTGCTCGCCGACGCCGGCATCGCCGAGCCCCGCGTGATCGAGTCCGTCGAGGCTGGTCAGCTCGTCGTCCTCACCGACCACAACGAGTCTGCCCAGTCCGTCGCCGGCCTTAAGGACGCCACGGTCTTTGGCGTTGTCGATCATCACCGCATCGGCGACTTCGAGACCGCCGGCCCGCTGCACTACATCTGCCTGCCCTGGGGCTCCAGCTGCACCATCGTCACCAAGCTCGCCGGCGTGCTCGGCGTTGAGCTTTCCGACGTCCAGGCCAAGCTGCTGCTCTCGGCCATGATGACCGACACGCTCATGCTCAAGAGCCCCACCACCACCGATGTCGACCGCGCCGTCGCCGCCAAGCTCGGCGAGCAGGTGGGCGTCGACCCGGTCAAGTTTGGCATGGAGGTCTTCCTCACCCGTCCGTCCGGCTCCTTCACCGCAGCCGAGATGGTCGGCAACGACATCAAGATGTTCGAGCCCGCCGGCAAGAAGCTGCTCATCGGCCAGTACGAGACCGTCGACAAGAGTCGTGCGCTCGGCATGATCGACGAGATTCGCGAGGCCATGCGCGCCTACGCCGCCGAGAAGGGTGCCGATGGCATTGTCCTGTGCATCACCGACATCATGGAGGAGGGCTCGCAGGTCCTGCTCGAGGGCGAGACCGAGGCCGCTCAGAAGGGCCTGGGCATTGCCGACGAGCACGACGGCGTCTGGATGCCGGGTGTCCTCTCCCGTAAGAAGCAGGTCGCTGCCCCCATCATGGCCGCCTGCTAGGTTTAGTTGACCAAACGCCACGACCGGATCGCGGACGTCCCGCGCTCCGGTCGTTTTTTGTGCACGGCGCCGCGTCGTCTCTTGGACAGGCGTGCCCGTGCCGTTGAGCAAATAATGTTCAACCTGTGGTTCCGCTTTTCGGCCACGCCTGCGTGCTTGTCGTGCAGGGTAGGCTAGATGCAAGCGTAATACGTTAGAGCGCGGCGCCGCCACTTGGGCGGGCCGTGCTTTTTTAAGACGGGAGCTTTCCCGTGAAAGGAGCCGCCCATGGCAGCAACTGAGCAGCTGTTCAACGTTCGTGAGCGCAAGCGCTTTGAACGTCACGACATTTGGGAGCGCATCGCCGAGAACGGCACGATTTCCGCCGCCGTCATGGTCTTCGCCGCTATCGCCGCCGTTATCTGCGCCAACACCGATGCCTACGAGGCCATCCATCACTTTTTGGAGACCCCGCTGTATGTGGGCCTGGGCAACCTTACGGCTGGTCTCACCGTTGAGCTTTTCGTCAACGACTTCCTCATGGCGATTTTCTTTTTGTTGGTGGGCATTGAGCTTAAGTACGAGATGACGGTCGGCGAGCTCAAGAATCCGCGTCAGGCCATGCTTCCCATGTTGGCGGCGGTGGGCGGCGTCGTCGTTCCCGCCTGCATCTACCTGATCTTTAACCATGCCGGCGCCCGCAACGGTTGGGCCATCCCCATGGCAACCGATATTGCCTTTGCGCTGGGCGTGCTGTCGCTTTTGGGCAACCGCGTTCCCAACGGCGTGCGCGTGTTCTTCTCGACGCTCGCTATCGCCGACGACCTGATCTCCATCGCCGCCATCGCCATCTTCTACGGTCAGAGCCCCAATCCGTTTTGGTTGGGCGCCGCCGCGCTTGTGACCTGCGCGCTCGTGTGGCTCAACAAGACGCAGCATTACCGCCTTGCCCCGTATTCGGTACTGGGGCTGCTGTTGTGGTTCTGCATGTTCAAGAGCGGCGTACATGCCACGCTTGCTGGCGTCATCCTGGCCTTCACCATTCCGGCCAAGTGCGGCGTCAAGCTCGATAGTCTCACCGATTGGCTGGGCGAGTGCCTGCCGCTGCTCGATGACCGCTACGACGACGAGGCACACATCCTGGGCCAGCATGACTTTACCGTCTCGACTACCAAGGTCGAGCGCGTCATGCACCGCGTGACCCCGCCGCTTATCCGCATGGAGCGTCTGATCTCCACGCCGGTCAACTTTGTGATCCTGCCGATCTTTGCGTTCGTAAACGCTCAGGTTCGTTTAGTGGGCGTGGACATGAGCACGCTGCTCACCGATCCGGTGACGCTCGGCGTGTACTTTGGCATGCTGCTGGGCAAGCCGATCGGCATCTTTGGTATGACGTTTGCCCTGGTTAAGCTTAAGGCCTGCGAGCTGCCGCACAATGTCAACTGGCACATGATTGCCGGCGTGGGCATTCTGGGCGGTATCGGCTTTACCATGTCGATTCTCATCAGCGGCCTTGCCTTCCCGACGGCCCAGTTTGAGGTTCTTGCAGCCAAGGCCGCTATTCTCGCCGGTTCGGTCACCGCAGCCGTGCTCGGCATGATCTACATGAGCGTGGTCTGCAAGCATCCCTCGCCCAAAGACGAGTAAGAGCGCGAAAACCGGCTCCAGAACCGATTCGGGCGCGTCCAAAATGCGGATTCTGGCGGTGCTTGCCGCCTGCCAGACACGCCAGTGGTCAAAAAACGCCGTTTGTGAGTACTGTCACAAACGGCGTATCATTTTAGGTGCGGAAAATAATGAACAAAGTTATAAGAACTGTACGTTAATGAGTGACCATCGACTTCCAATTTGGCGCTAGCTGACGGTGATTAGGAAGTTTCAAGTCGAGTTTTGCCGATTTCGACCAAAAATCGCTGCTACTAAAAAGGTAACAGTACTCATATTTGCCCTTTTTTGGCCACAAGCCCTAAAACAAGCCTCGCCAAGGTCGGGAAGCGGGCCAAATCGCCGGCCTCGAGGCTTATTCCACCGTTCCGTAGACGGCGCCCCAGCCGTGGGCGGCCAAGGCGGAGTTGAGCTGGTCGCAGAGTGACTGGCGGTCGTAATAGCCGGGCGGTAGCAGGTTGACGATTTCCATGAGATCGGGCGCCAGGTCCAAGATTTCGGCCTGTACGATCAGGTCCAGGCGGTCGATGGCATGGCGGTCGTAAAACAGCCCGTCGACCAGGCGCTGCAGGTCGCCGAATTCCTCGGCCCTAAACGATCCGTACTCCATAGTGCCTCCTTGGGCGCCCCACGCCGCCATGCGCGGCGATTCGTAATTCATTGCGATGAACTTAATCTATCACGGCTTCATACCGTTGTGGCGGTGGCGGTCTATACTTAGGCGAACTGCAACGTACCGCTTCGCGAAAGGTCGCACCCATGCAGACGATCTACCAGAAGATGGAAACCACCGAACTCGATGCCGCCATCGAGGCGCTCAAAGCCGAGGTCGCCGAGGTCAAGGCCAAGGGCCTGGCGCTCGACATGGCCCGCGGCAAGCCGTCGCCCTCCCAGGTGGACATCTCTCGACCTATGCTCGATATCCTCAATGCCGATGCCGATCTGCACGACGGCAACGTCGACTGCTCCAACTACGGCTGCTTTGAGGGCATTCCCTCGGCACGCAAGCTAGCGGGGGAGTTCCTGGGGTGCCCTGCCGAGCAGACGCTCGTGCTGGGCTCGTCGAGTTTGCTGATTGAGCATGACATCGCCGGTATGTTCTGGCGTTGCGGCTCGTGCGGCAGCGAGCCCTGGGACGCCTACGAGGCCGCGCACGACGGCAAGAAGGTCAAGTTCCTGTGCCCCGTTCCCGGCTACGATCGCCACTTTGGCATCACCGCCGACTTGGGCATCGAGAACGTCCCCGTCGCGATGACCGACAACGGCCCCGACATGGACGAGGTTGAGCGCCTGGTTGCCGCCGACGATTCCATCAAGGGCATCTGGTGCGTGCCCAAGTATTCCAACCCCACGGGCATCACCTTTAGCGAGGACACTGTGCGCCGCCTGGTCGAGATGCCCACGGCCGCGCCCGATTTCCGCATCTTTTGGGACAACGCTTACTGCGTGCACGACCTGTACGACGAGACCGACGAGCTCGCAAATATCTTTGACCTCGCTCGCGCGGCGGGCACCGAGGATCGCGTGGTGGCCTTTGCCTCGACGTCCAAGATCACCTTCCCGGGCGCCGGCATCGGCTTTATTGGTGCGAGCCCCGCGGTTATCGCCGAGTTCTCCAAGCGCCTGAAGGCCGGCCTCATCAGCGCCGACAAGCTCAACCAGCTGCGTCACGTGCGTTTCCTTCCCACCATCGAGGCGGTCAAGGAGCACATGAAAAAGCATGCCGAGTTCCTGCGCCCGCGCTTTGAGGCCGTTGAGCGTAAACTCACCGAGGGCTTGGGCAACACGGGTTGCGCCACTTGGACTCATCCCCATGGCGGCTACTTTGTGAGTTTCGATGGCCCCGAGGGCTCGGCCCAGAAGGTCGCCGCGCTTTGTGCCGACCTGGGCGTCAAGCTCACGCCGGCTGGTGCCACCTGGCCTTATGGCAAGGATCCGCGCGACACCAACATCCGCATCGCGCCGAGCTATCCCACGGTCGAGGACCTGGAGGCCGCGCTCGATGTGCTGGTGCTGGCTGTCAAGCTCGTCGCTGCCGAGCTTGCGCGTGCCGAGCGCGCCTAACGCGTAGGGCCCCGCAAGTCCGCGCCTAGTACTATCCGCACTTTCGATACGTAAAGGAGCGTATACATGGATTTGGGTATTTCCACCAACCCCACGCCAGAGCTCTACACCATTAAGGTGACCGGTGAGATCGATATCTCTAACGCCGATAGCCTGCGCAATGCCATCGACCTGGCGCTCGAGCAGCCCACTGAGGCCGTTGAGCTCGATTTTGCCCAGGTGAGCTACATCGATTCGACGGGCATTGGCGTGCTTGTGGGCGCCGCACACCACGCAGCTGATCATGGTAAGCGTTTTAGCTGCGTCAACGTGCAGCCCCCGGTGATGCGCGTGGTTCAGCTGTTGGGCGTCGACCAGGAGATTTCGATCACCGCTGCATAATCTTTGCCCCCAAAAGGGCGTGCCGTTTGGCATATGTTTGTGATGCGCTCGGACGTTTTGGCGTCCGGGCGCTATACTTGACCGAATGAATAGACGAGTTCCGGCCGAATGGCGCGGTGCGGGCTCGACTCACATCGAGCCTTGGAGGTATGTGTGTTTGGTATTGGAGAGGGTGAGCTCGCGATCATCGTGGTCTTCGGCTTTTTGCTGTTTGGCCCGGATAAGCTCCCACAGATGGGCCGCACGATCGGCCGTGCCATCCGTCAGTTCCGCGAGACGCAGGAAAAGATGACGGCCGTTGTTCAGTCCGAGATTATCGATCCGGTGAGCGAGGCCGCTTCGGCCCCGGTCAAGCCCAAGAAGGCTGCTGCGACCGACGACGATTCCGATGCGGACGAGGATGCCGCCGAGACGGCAGCGCCCGCAAAGAAGGAGACCTTTGCCGAGCGCCGTGCCCGCCTTGCCGCCGAGAAGGCCGCGAGCGAGGCTGCCGCCGAGGGCGAGGGTGCTGCTGAGGAGTCCGAGGCCGAGGGCGCCGAGCCTGCCGCTGCCGCCGAGCCTGTCGTCGAGCCCGAGCCTGCTGCAGAGCCAGAGTCCGAGCCCGAGCCGGCAGAGCCCACGACGGCTGACCTCTACGCCCGTCGTCCCCGCAAGCGCAAGGCCGTCGTCGACCAGCTCGCTCGCGAGCTCGAGGCCGAGGACGAGGCCGTTGCCGAGGCTGCCACCGCCGACGCCTCGAAGGGAGGCGATGAGTAATGCCTATCGGACCTGCGCGCATGCCGCTCTTCGATCACCTGGGAGAGCTCCGTCGCCGCCTGACTATCGTGGTCGTGTCGGTGTTTGCCGCCGCCATCGTGCTGTATTTCGCCACGCCCGTGGTGCTCGACATCCTGGAAGACCCCATCCGCTCCTTTGTGCCGGACGGTAAGTTCTACATCACCACCACGCTCGGCGGCTTTGGCCTGCGCTTCTCGCTGGCCATCAAGATGGCCGTGGTCATGTGCACGCCCATGATCATCTGGCAGATTCTGGCATTTTTCCTGCCGGCACTGCGTCCCAACGAGCGCAAATGGGTCGTGCCCACGGTGCTCGCCTCGACGGTGCTGTTCTTCCTGGGCGCCATCTTCTGCTATTTCATCATCATCCCGGCGGGCTTTGAGTGGCTTATCGGCGAGACCTCGGCCGTCGCCACGGCGCTGCCCGACCTGGAGAACTACGTCAACATGGAGCTGCTCTTTATGATCGGCTTTGGCGTGGCGTTTGAGCTGCCGCTCATCATCTTCTACCTGTCCGTCTTCCACATCGTGTCCTACGCGGCCTTCCGCGGCGCCTGGCGCTACGTGTACGTGGGCCTGCTTGTGGGCTCGGCTGTGATTACGCCCGACGGCTCGCCCGTTACGCTGGGCCTCATGTATGGTGCCCTGCTCTCGCTCTACGAGATTTCGCTCGCCATTGCCCGCGTGGTCATTACCGCGCGCGAGGGCAAGGAGGGCTTGTTTGTGAGCCGTCTGGACCTGTTCTCGGACGATGAGGACGACGAGGAGTAAATCGGTATGCACGAGGTTGGCATTGTCAACGGCATACTCGATACAGTGATTCGCGCGGCGCGTGGGGCGGGGGCCTCGCGCGCCGTTTTGGTAACGCTGCGTATCGGGGATATGACCGAAGTTGTGCGCGAGGCGCTCGACTTTGCGTGGGAGACATTTCGCGATGAGGACCCGCTCACGCGAGGCTGCGAGCTTGCCGTGGAGGAAGTCCATCCACAAAGCGAGTGTCTGGACTGCGGGGAGGTCTTTGAGCACGATCGCTTCCATTGCCGCTGTCCCCAATGTGGCGGCGCCAACGTGCGCCTGCTGCATGGTCGGGAGCTCGACATCGCAAGTATCGAAATCGAAACCCCCGACGATTAGCCCGCTAGCCATCTGGTGATGGGGTATAAAGGGGCCAAAGTAAGGAGTGCCGAGTATGGCTGAGAAAACGATTGATATCGCGTCGCCGATTCTGTCGCGCAACGAGCGCCTGGCAGATCAGCTGCGACAGCGATTTAAAGAGACAAACACCTACGTGATCAATGTGCTGTCGAGCCCTGGCTCGGGTAAGACCACCACGATTCTGGGCACCAACGAGCGCCTGCGTGACAAAGCCAGCCTGCGCTGTGCCGTTATCGAGGGCGATATCGCCTCGGACGTCGACGCCATCACCATGAAGGAAGCCGGCATGCCCGCCATCCAGATCAACACGGGCGGCCTGTGCCACCTCGAGGGCAACATGATCATGGAGGCCGTCGACGCCTTCGACCAGGCCGTCGGTCTGGAGAACATCGACGTCATCTTTATCGAAAATGTGGGTAACCTGGTCTGCCCGGTCGACTTTGACCTGGGCGAGAACCTGTCCATCATGATCCTCTCGGTGCCCGAGGGCGACGACAAGCCCATCAAGTACCCGGGCATCTTCCAGCACGCCGGCGCGCAGCTGCTCAATAAGGTCGACGTGGCCCCGGCTTTCGATTTTGACATGGATAGGTATACTAGGACACTCGATGACCTCAATCCGCAGGCGCCGCGGTTTGCCGTGAGCGCGCGCAAGGGCGAGGGCATGGATGCCTGGTGCGATTGGCTCATCGGGCAGATCGAGCAAGCAAGGGCGTAAATCGGCCGCCATACGGGCGGGCGTAGCCGCAGAGACACGAGATAGGAGCCTCTTTTGAAGCTCATCATCGCCGAGAAAAACGACGCCGCGCGTCAGATCGCCGAGCGTCTGTCCACGGGCAAACCAAAAAAGGACAAGGTGTACAACACCGCCATCTACCGTTTTGAGTGGAAGGGCGAGGAGTGCGTGACGATCGGCCTTGCCGGTCACATCCTTGCGCCCGATTTTTGCGACAGCGTGCTGTTCGATAAAAAGCTGGGCTGGTATTCGGTCACCGAGGACGGTGAGATACTGCCGGCCGACATGCCCGATGGCCTGGCTCGTCCGCCTTACGACACCAAGCGTAAGCCGTTCCTTGCCGATGGCATTTCCATCAAGGGCTGGAAGCTCGAGAGTCTGCCCTATCTCACCTGGGCACCCGTCATTAAGCTGCCGGCCGAGAAAGAGCTCATTCGCTCGCTCAAGAACCTTGCCAAGAAGTCCGACAGCGTCATCATCGCTACGGACTTCGATCGCGAGGGCGAGCTGATCGGTTCGGACGCCCTCAACAAGGTGCGCGAGGTGGCGCCCGACTTGCCGGTCGCCCGCGCCCAGTATTCTTCGTTTACCAAGGCCGAGATCACGCAGGCCTTCGATAATCTCGTCTCGCTCGACCAGAACCTGGCCGACGCAGGCGAGAGCCGTCAGCACATCGACCTCATTTGGGGTGCGGTGCTGACGCGCTACCTGACGCTCGCCAAGTTTGGCGGCTTTGGTAACGTGCGCTCCGCCGGCCGCGTGCAGACGCCGACGCTTGCCCTGGTGGTCGAGCGCGAGCGCGAGCGCATGGCGTTTGTGCCCGAGGACTATTGGCAGATTCGCGGCATGGGTGCCGCGCAGGGCGCTGCCGAGGACGATCGCTTTAAGATCGCGCACAAGACGGCGCGCTTTACCGACAAGGATGCTGCTGAGACGGCGTACGGCCATGTTGACGGCGTCGCGACGGCAACCGTCGCCGCGGTGACCAAGCGCTCGCGCAAGCAGCAGCCGCCCACGCCGTTTGCGACCACTTCGCTGCAGGCTGCCGCCGCAGCCGAGGGCATCTCGCCTGCGCGTACCATGCGCATCGCCGAGTCCCTCTACATGGCGGGCCTCATCAGCTACCCGCGTGTCGACAACACCGTGTACCCCGCGACGCTCGATCTGGGCGCTGTGGTGAGCGACCTGGCAAAGATCAACCCGGCGCTGGCGCCTGTATGCAAAAAGGTGCTCGCCGGTCCCATGAAGCCCACGCGCGGCAAGGTCGAGACCACCGACCACCCGCCTATCTATCCCACGGGCGAGGGCGATCCGTCCACGCTCGACGGCGGCCAGCGCAAACTCTACGACCTCATCGCCCGTCGCTTCCTGGCAACGCTCATGGGTCCTGCGACCATCGAGAACACCAAGCTCGAGCTCGACGTCAACGGCGAGCCGTTCGTGGCCTCGGGTGACGTGCTCGTGACGCCGGGTTTCCGCGAGGCGTATCCGTACGGACTCAAGCGCGACGAGCAGATGCCGCCGCTGGAGCAGGGCGATACGGTCGATGTGTTCGACATTAAGCTCGAGGCCAAGCAGACCGAGCCGCCCGCGCGCTACAGCCAGGGCAAGCTCGTGCAGGAGATGGAAAAGCGCGGCCTGGGCACCAAGTCCACGCGCGCGAGCATCATCGAGCGCCTGTACGCCGTGCGCTACCTCAAAAACGATCCCGTGGAGCCGAGCCAGCTGGGTATCGCCATTATCGATGCGCTGTCGCAGTTTGCCCCGCGCATCACGAGCCCCGATATGACCAGCGAGCTCGATGGCGATATGACCCGTGTGGAGCGCGGCGAGGATACCGAAGAGCATGTCGTGACGCACTCGCGCGCGCTGCTGGCCGGCGTGCTCGACGAGCTGCTCAAGCATACGCAGGAGCTGGGCGACGCCATCAGCGACGCCGTCACGGCTGATGCGCGCGTGGGCGCCTGCCCCAAGTGCGGCAAGGACCTGGTTATGAAGACGAGCGCCAAGACCCGCGGCAGCTTTATCGGCTGCATGGGATGGCCCGACTGCGACGTGACCTATCCGGTGCCGAGTGGCGTCAAGGTAAGCCCTCTCGAGGGCGATGCCGCCGTGTGCCCCGAGTGCGGTGCGCCGCGCATTAAGTGCCAGCCGTTCCGCCAGAAGGCCTTCGAGATTTGCGTGAACCCCACATGCCCCACCAACTACGAGCCCGACCTTAAGGTGGGTGAGTGCAAGGTGTGTGCCGAGGCCGGACGCCATGGCGATCTGATCGCGCACAAGAGCGAGAAGAGCGGCAAGCGCTTTATCCGCTGCACCAACTATGACGACTGCGGCGTGAGTTATCCGCTGCCGGCGCGTGGCAAGCTCGAGGCGACGGGCGAGACCTGTCCCGAGTGCGGCGCCCCCATCGTGGTGGTCAACACGGCGCGCGGCCCGTGGCGTATCTGCGTCAACATGGACTGCCCGACCAAGGAGAAGAAGCCCGCCCGCGGCCGCAAGACTGCGACCAAGGCGAGCACGGCGAAGAAGACGGCGGCGGCAAAGAAGACTGCTGCCAAGAAGACGACCGCCAAAAAGACGACGGCCAAGAAGTCGACTACCAAAAAGACCGCTGCCGACAAGTAGCCGCACGGTCGAAGCATCACCTAAAACAAAAACGAGCGAGGACCTCAAAATCCTCGCTCGTTTTTTATCCGGCAGTTAGGGACGTTCCTTTTCTGCCGGCAGTTTAGGAACGTCCCTTACTGCCGGCTCGGGAACGACAAAGCACTAGTTCACTTCGACGGGTTTGGCGCCGGGGTAGCGCTCCTCAAAGTCTAGGCGGTACTTATTGTCATTGGTGCCCGCCACGTTGTCGCGCGACAGCGGCGCCACGATCTCATTCTTGTGATCCGCAGGCTTGGTGTATTTCAGGCTGATCTCCCAGGCATCACAGATTGCGTCAATGCGGTGATCCAGGTCGTCATACAGGGCAACGATGTCTTTCCAGGAACTGTAGTTCTTAGAGCTCGTCGGGACGTCCAGGTCCTCGACGATGTCGTAATACTGCTCGATGGTGTCCTCTGTGCGCTCGGCGACGTCGGCGAGATTTTGACGGGTGGTGCGATCTTCTTCCAGATAGCTGCCGTTGAAGTTCTGCGCGCAGCCACGGACGTAGTTGTCGAGGTCTTCGAGCAAGTCGTAGTATTCGCTCAGTCGGCGGTAGAGATTCTGCTCGGAGAGCGTTGCTTCGCCGCCATCCTCGTCGTCATCATCGTCGTACAGGCTGTTGGGATCGCCGAGAGGCTTTAGGTCATCGTCGTCGACGTCATGGTGCAGCTTAGCTACCTCGGCAGTCGTCTGCGTGGCGGCGCTGTCGAAAGGCTTGATCACAAAGAAAACGACCAGGGCGATGATGATCGCCACCAGCACAACGATAACGGCGATAAGCGGCCCGGCGCCGTTCTTTTTGGGAGCGGGGGTCTGTGGCGAAGCGGGCGCGTGTGCGGGAGCCGGCTGCTGTTGGGGCGAGCCGCTCGCGACGGGTATGCGCTGCGTGGTCTCGACGGCCGCGGGGCTTGCGGCGGGGTCGGGTCGATAGGCGAGGGGGTCGTCCGCCTTGGCTTGCGGCGTATCGAGGGAACCGGTCTGCTCAAAAGCGGGCTGGCTATCGCTCGCGACTGTTTGCTCAACGGGTGCACCGCACGAGGTGCAGAACTTGGCATTATCTGCAAGAAGCTTGCCGCACGAGGCGCAATACCGAGACATTGCCACTCCTTTCGCCACATTTCAATGCAATACGACGATTATACCCAGCGTCCAAAATTCCCCATCATAAGTTGCGGTGAAATAGGGACTGTTTGGCGGTCTCAGAGCTTCAATCGGGGGTGCGGACGATTTCTTGGACCGCGCCTAGGCGTATCCAAGCTTCCTGCGGTACTCCATCGGGCTCAGCCACTC
>CALLSU010000059.1:0-4062 GCA_938011935.1 uncultured Collinsella sp. | reverse complement strand
ATCAGCGCCATCACCAACCCCACGGTCAACTCGTACAAGCGCATCACCACGGGTGGCGACTCCGTGCCGCAGTACGCCACGTGGGGCCTGCGCAACCGCGCGAGTATGGTCCGCATCCCGGTCTACAAGCCCGGCAAGCCGCTGTCCACGCGCATCGAGCTGCGCAGTCCCGACCCCATGGCCAACCCGTACCTGGTCAACGCCGTCACGCTGGCGGCTGGTCTGGACGGCATCGAGCGCAAGCTGGAGCTCCCGCCCGAGGCCACGGCCGAGACGCTCAAGCTTACCGACCGTCAGATGGTCGAGGCCGGCTACGCGCCGCTGCCGCGCTCGCTCAAAGAGGCGCTCGACGTGTTTGAGGACTCGCAGTTTATGAAGGATGCTCTCGGCGAGCACATCCACAGCTTCTTCCTCAAAAAGAAGCGCGACGAGTGGCATAAGTTTGAGTCTACGATTACCGAGTGGGAGATCAAGCACTACCTGGCGAACTCCTAATCGCGCTGGCTTGTTCCAGTACGATTGAGCTCATTTCTTTGGAGGCCGATATGTCCGAAAAGAGTGCCCTGTTCATGGCGCGCATGACGCGCTTCCACGAGTTTGCCCGCAGCCTGACGACCACCCTGGGTGTCGAGGTGAGCCTGGCTACCCCCGATTCGCCGACCGCGGCGCACGACTTTGACCTGCTGATCCTCGATTCCGATGGCATCCGCAGCGACCGCATCGATCAGATTGCCAAGTGGCTTGACGACCGCGGCGGCGTCCCCATGCTGGTGATCGTTGACGACGAGGCGCTCGGCACCTTGCGTCTGCCCAATCACGCGCATGCCGACTTTGTGTGCCCCACGGCGACGCCCAACGAGCTCAAGGCTCGCGCGCAGCGCCTGATGGGCGAGGAGGAGACCGTCACCGCCGACGATGTGCTCAACATCGATAACCTCGAGATTAACCTGGCTACCTACCAGGTGACACTCGATAACGAGCCCATCGACCTGACGCTGATGGAGTACTCGCTGCTGAGCTTTTTGGCGACGCACCCCAACCGCGCCTACAGCCGCGAAGTGCTGCTGCACCGCGTGTGGGGCTTTGAGTACTGCGGCGGCACACGCACCGTCGACGTGCACATTCGACGCATCCGCTCCAAGGTGGGCCCGCAGATCGCGGCACACATCACCACCGTCCGCGGCGTGGGCTATCTGTTTAAGGACTAGATTTCCACCACAAAGGGGACAGGCACCTTTGTGGTGGTTTTGACGCAGGTGCGGGTCCCTCTCGAATCTGCAGCAGAACTTAAGCCTTCCTAAAAGATTGCGTTCTCGTACACGTACGCCCGCATATTGGGGTACAACTCAACGTGAACAATGATGGCCCGCCACATGTTTGGCGGGCCTTTGGTTATTTGACGAAAGGATCGCAGCTATGAGCGAGTACGATTCCCAGCGTCCCCAGGATGCGGGCAACGCCGGCGAGACCCAACAGCAGCCGCGTGTGCAGGTGGAGTCGACGCCTGCCGATGGCAACAACATTCCTTACGTGCAGGCCTACGACACGCAGACCGGAAAGCCGCTTGGCAGCCAGCAGGTTGTAAACAAGCACACGGTGGTCAAGACCAAGACCAAAAAGCTGCCGATCTTTATTACAGCGCTTGCCGGCTGCGCCTGCGGCGCCCTGCTGGTCATCGCGCTCATCATGAGCGGCACGCTCAACATTGGCGGCGGAAAGAATGCCGTGACGGCGGGTGCTTCGGGTTCATCGACGCAAAAGATTACGATTGATTCCGAGGACACCACGCTGGCCGAGGCCGTTTCTGCCAAGGCGTTGCCCTCCGTGGTTTCCATTACCGCCACTTCGAGCGGTGGCCAGAATGGCTCGCTTTCGCAGTCTGCCGACGAGTCGGACAACTCGGGCAGCGTCGGTTCGGGCGTGGTGCTCGATACCGAGGGCCACATCCTCACCAACAACCACGTGGTCGATGGTTACGACCAGTACGTGGTGACCATGGACGACGGCACCACCTATGAGGCCGAGTTCGTGGGCAACGACGCCTCGAGCGACCTGGCCGTCATCAAGCTCAAGGACGCCGACGCCTCCAAGCTCACGCCGATCGAGATCGGTGATTCCTCCAAGCTCAACGTGGGCGAGTGGGTCATGGCGATCGGTTCGCCCTTCGGCAACGAGCAGTCTGTCTCCACGGGCATCGTGTCGGCGCTGTATCGCTCCACGGCCATGAGCTCTACCAGCGGCAACACCATCTACGCCAACATGATCCAGACCGATGCTGCCATCAACCCGGGCAACTCCGGCGGCGCGCTTGTCAACGACAACGGCGAGCTTGTGGGTATCAACTCGCTCATCGAGAGCTATTCGGGCTCCAGCTCGGGCGTGGGCTTTGCTATTCCCGTTAACTACGCCAAGAACATTGCCGACCAGATCATCGACGGCAAGACGCCGGTGCATCCGTACATGGGCGCCACGCTTTCGAGCGTCAATGCGCTTAACGCCCGCACCAACAAGCTGAGCACCGATAGCGGCGCGTACGTGGCGAGCGTCGTCGAGGACGGTCCTGCCGCCAAGGCCGGCATTCAGGAGGGCGACGTCATCACCAAGCTGGGCGACGATGAGATCACGAGCGCCGATGGCCTGATCATCGCACTGCGCAGCCACGAGGTGGGCGAGAAGGTCGAGATCACGCTCATGCGCGGCAAGGAAGAGAAGAAGGTCACGGTCGAGCTGGGCTCCGACGAGGAGCTGCAGAACCAGCAGCAGAACGACAGCGCGACCGATACCGGCAACGGCGGTATTACCGACGAGCAGCTGCGCCAGTATCTGGAGGAGCTGCTTGGCCAGCAGGGCCAGGGTCAGGGCTACGGTCAGGGTTTCTAACGAGCCGTTTCGCACATACCAATGCCAGAGGGGCTGTTCCGCCAACGCGGGGCAGCCCCTCTTTTCTTATTGATCCGTTGGGGACGGAGGAAACGGATCATTTAGAAACGGCAAGGGCATGGTTTGAACGCGCGATCCACTCCAGTTCGGCCGCTGCCGATTCGGTGCGGTTTGAGACCGCTATTCGGCGCCATGGTGACCGGTGGTACTCTAGTATCCGTTTGAAATCGAGCGAAGGAGTGCCGCTATGGAGCAATCGAGCCTGTTTGGTGACGGCGTGGACATCGATACCGAAACGCCCGCGAGCGCGGATGTCGCCGCACCGGCCGACGTCCGTGCCCAGGCGGCAGCGCGTGCGGCCGAGCTGCGCCACGAGCTCGATTACCACGCCTATCGCTACTACATGCTCGATGCGCCTGAGATCACGGACGCCGCCTTCGACAAAATGCTCGTTGAACTGCAGGAAATTGAGGCTGCCTATCCCGATCTGGTGACACCAGATAGCTATACCCAGCGCGTGGGCGGATACGTGAGCGAGCAGTTTACGCCGGTCACGCACATGGCCCGCATGTATTCCATGGACGATGCCATGGACCTGGACGAGCTTGACGCGTGGCTGCAGCGCACCGAGGACGCCCTTGGCGCCGGTAGTGTCACCTATACCTGTGAACTTAAGATCGACGGCTTGGGCGTAGCCCTTACCTACCAAAACGGCACGTTCGTGCGCGCGGCCACGCGCGGCGACGGCACCACGGGCGAGGACGTGTCGCTTAACGTGCGCACCATCAAGGATGTGCCCATGCACCTGTCCGAGCCGGCGCTCGCCCACATGGGCGCCGACCGAGAGCGTACCATCGAGGTACGTGGCGAGGTTTACATGCCCAAGGGCAGTTTTGTACGCCTAAACGATGAGGCCGATGCCGAGGGCCGCGACCCCTTCGCCAACCCGCGCAACGCCGCCGCAGGTAGTCTCCGCCAAAAGGATCCCAAAGTCACGGCTCGTCGCGACCTGGCAACCTTTATCTACGCCATCGCCGATACCGACCCGTTGCATGTCCACAGCCAGCGCGAGTTCCTCGACTGGTTGCGCAGCGCCGGCTTTAGCGTCAACCCCAACGTGGCTCGCTGCGCCACGCCGGCCGAGGTCCACGAGTTCTGCGCCCAGGCGCTCGAGCATCGCGG
>CALLSU010000058.1:0-8952 GCA_938011935.1 uncultured Collinsella sp. | reverse complement strand
GTCCCTCGACAACGGTCAGCGATCCATCGGCCTCGACCGTGGCACCGATATAGGTTTGGCTCATGGAGTAGCCGTCGGCGTGCGCGGCGGCAGGCAGCAGCAACAACGCAAGCGCGACGAGTGCGCAGACGGAAGCGAATCGCGCAAACAGGCGGCGCTGCCGACAGGGCTGGGCAACGGGGGCGTTCATAGGCACATCCTTTGTCTGTGATACCAACAGCGTCATTGTCCCACGTTTGCGGGTTCATGTGACGAACATCTAGGCCAGCGGAGTATCAAACGGGACGAAAGTCACGCCCGCCGCCGGCACCTGGGGACGTTCCTTATCTGCCGGCAATCTGGGACACTCCTTGGCATAGCCCGCTCCGGCAATAGATACCACTTCATAGCTCCATCACAGGTGTAGCGGCTTTGTGTGGGCGCGGCATGCGCTGATTGAGCCGCCAGTTGAGGGGCATAAAGCAGTTGAGCGAAAACGGTTTGCCCCTTTGCCGTCCGCTCGAGGATCATGTCCCCCTTTTCCGCGGAAACCCCGGCAGTTGCGAAGAGCTGCCGGGGTTTCTGTCGTTTGAGGGCTAAATTGATTGACGACGATTAAGGTGCCGAGCCGGTGGTCCGGCACGCGCAACGCGCGGCCTCAGCAACTTGCAGGCCACGGCAGCGTCTCCCCCACCGCGCCCCGCGCTATACTCGTCCGCATGGATATCAACGCACGCAACATAGCAACACCCGCCGCCGACGCGCCAACGACGCCGGCCGCTCCCGCGCCCGTCGTGGGGCGCTTCGCCCCGTCGCCCTCGGGCCGTATGCACTTGGGCAACGTGTTCAGCTGCCTGTGCGCATGGCTTTCGGCCCGCAGCCAGGACGGCAGCATCGTGTTACGCATTGAGGACCTGGACGATCGCTGCAAGCGCCCGGAATTTGCCGCCCAATTGATTGACGACCTGGCCTGGCTAGGGCTGGAGTGGGACGAAGGCCCCTACTACCAGCACGACCGCCTGGACCTGTACGAGAGCGCCTTGCGCCGGCTGAAAGACGCCGGCCTCACCTATCCCTGCTTTTGCACACGCGCCGAGCTCCACGCCGCGAGTGCACCGCACGCGAGCGACGGCACGCCCATCTACCGTGGTGTCTGCCGAAGTCTTTCGGCCGAGGAGGTGGCCCGCCGCAGCGCCCTGCGCGCCCCGGCCACACGTCTGTGCGTGCCCACCGTCGACGACCTCGCAGACGACGTGATCGAATTTGTGGACCGCACGTACGGGGCCCAATGCGAGGCGCTCGCCACCGAGTGCGGCGACTTTTTGGTCCGCCGCAGCGACGGCGTGTTTGCCTATCAGCTAGCCGTGGTGGTCGACGACGCCGCCATGGGCGTCACCGAGGTCGTGCGCGGATGCGACCTGCTGGGGTCCACGCCGCGCCAGATCTATCTGCAGCACCTGTTGGGACTGCCCACGCCGCACTACGCACATATTCCGCTGCTCATGGCACCGGACGGCCGCCGCCTTTCCAAACGAGATCGCGATCTGGACCTGGGCGAACTCCGCGCCCGCTTTGGCACGCCCGAAGCGCTGCTGGGCTGGCTCGCCGGGCAAACGGGCATCGCGCCGGACACCACGCCGCGCTCTGCCGAGCGGCTGGTCGAGCACTTTAGCTGGGATGTTATCCGCGCGCACCGAGAGAACATCACTGTAACGGCCGAGTAGCCAAATACGCCCCACCCCTACGCAACATCCCAAGGCTGGAGTTCGTCGCCCAGGCGAACGATGCAGTCGTAGAGCACGGTATGGCGCTCGGTCGGGTTGGCATCCCGATGAAAATGCCCGTAGTACCAGCGCTTGTAGTCCAAGCGGTCTTCCAACTCGTCAAAAAATGCCGTAAGTCGATCGACGGCGGGGCAATTCCAGCCGGGCGCCGGATAGAGCGTGGGCGAAAGCATGCGCGTAGAGCAGGTGTGGGTGACCACGTAGTCGACCTTCCAGCCCACGCTGTCGAGCTTCGTCCGTGCCTCCTCAAAGTTGCGCTCGTCCGGCAACTCCTGCGGCCACCAGCTGGAATACGGAATGCGGTATTCCTTGTCCACGCTCGTGGCGCCGCCCATGGTAAAGACCGTTGAGCCGTCGAGTTCAAAAACCTCGCCGCGCGTCAGGCGCCGTATGGGCGAGGTGTCCGACAGGCGCTGTGTCAGTCCGCCGTGCCACAACTCCATGGGTCGCTCCGCCCAGTGGTCGAAACGTTCGTGGTTGCCGTCGACGAACAGCACGGTATAGGGGCGCGACTCCAGCCAAGCGATGTCGGCGCACTCCTCGGCAGAGAAATCCCACGGAAAGCCAAAGTCGCCGGCAATGATGAGATAGTCGTCGCTCGTCAGGCTTTCCCCAAGATCCCAATCGCGCAGCTTTTGCATGTCAGCGCCGCCATGGACGTCGCCCGTCACATAGACCGTCATCGGATCACCGCTTCCCTGTAAGTCGCTAGCCCACATTCTGCACGATCACTAAGTCAACCGTTCCAGCCCTTCCATCCTTTGGGACCTACCCCTCGCTCTTCCATCCAAACGGGTCAAACACCCAAAAGATCAGATCGAGCACGCCGCCGGTCATCATGGCGCCGGCAAGAGCCATGCAAACATGCAGAGAACTGGCACTTCGGAGCACATCAAACGGCCCCAGAACAGCCAGCAGCGCGACCGTTGCGCCGGCAAGGCACAGCACGAGGCACGGCCCCGCGTTCTTGACGCACTTCTTTGCGAGATGCTTGGTGTTATCACTCATCGATATCGAACTCCTTAGAGGACCGTTGTTTGGGTACATGCCGCCGCGGCAGAGCAGGGCGGCAGGGTAAGTGTCACATGTCGTGCGGACATGCTTGAGTTACCCTACAAGTTAATGGATTTGATAGAATGTAGGGTAACTACTCGGAAAGGAGGCTCCATGTCCGTCTTAGAAGATGTCCTAGAAGAGGAATATGCACGCTCGAGCCGCCTCTTGGGCCTCATGGAGCAGGAAATCAGTCTCCTTCCAAAGGGCAGCATCCGCATGCGAAACATAAAGGGCCACGAATACTGCTATCTCAACTATCGAGTCGGCGACAAGGTCAAAAGTGACTATGTACCCGCTACAAAGGTTGATGAGCTGCAAGCCAAAATCGAACGTCGAAGGGCTCTTGCGGCCGCCATTAGAGAGCAGAAGCGATCTCAAAAGCTAATCATACGTGCGTTGGGAAGGGTGCCGAATGCTGACTGAGCAGCAGAGGTTTTCCTCTAAAACAATTTGAAAACCTTGCCGCATACATGCTGTTCGCATCCGCTGAGTCCGAGCCGCTGCCCAAGTCACCATGTGCCCGACACACAAATAGTTACACGCGGAACTATTCCAAAACTGAAAGAACCACTGCAGTTAGTACCCAATAACCATAATGCCTTTTAACGGAACAGGCATGCGCCCGCTTGCATACAATGTTTTGAAAAAAGTTACGACCTTTTCGTAGTCTCTGCTTGAGTTGTCACCACTCTTGTACACATTACGAACGACTACACAAAGATATGCTGCATCCTGTATCATGCACGCTTCAAAAAAATCCTTCAGAAACTGGTTGTTCGCGACAGCGCGCCCGGCCTCAATCTCCACTATCGTGTTAGTGTCCCTATGGACGGCATCGACCTCAAAAGCTTTATCAATTAAGCCTTTCTCCCCATACAACACTGGCATCGATAGTTTCTCGTTTTTCTTTTTCCCCACCTCAACATTGAAACCAAATTGCTCCAAATCGAACGCCAAAATTCGGAGCACGCTATCGCTGTGCTCGCTGTTTTTATCAGAACGAATCTGCTCAATATTTTTATTTACAGCTTTTACAACGTCCATTAACGGCTGCGGCGGACGACCGTTTAATGGGAAGTAAATCCAGTTGCACTCCATTGATAGTCCTTTCTCTATATTCATTCAGCCACTGCAGCTATTTTAAATTAATGTTATAAAACACCGACGACTAACGATGCCATAAACAGTCAATCGGTCAACCTTTTAGCAGCTAGCGAACCATGCAAGCAAACAGAAACCTTAATCAACATGACGGATTGGTGCTTTCGGTCATTAGCAAACAGAATCACTTGCCCATGGAGCCATTTACCCTTGGCCTTTCAATTAGGACTGGCGTCAAATGCCGCATGCCTAAGTAATATTAAGGTCCTTCCATGGCTGCCGTGTGTGAAACTCATACTTTTGCAACGCGATTTTAATCCATATGATCCGTTCGCCTTGCTTATCCCATTTCTGACGCCGGCTTGATACCGGCACCCCATCTCCCGCTATCGAGGTCTAATACTTTTCCCACTGCCACCCAAAAACTCATCCAACATTAATCTTGGCTCAAGAATCGCTTAATCTATAACCTGCACTATAGAGTTCGACCAAGGGCGGGGCGGCGCAACGCAAACCGCCGAACGCAACGCTCGCGCCCGAGCAAATTGCCCGGCGTCGCGCCCATCGAACGAAAGGACAGGTCATGGACGACCTCGAAAAAGTTGAAACCATCCGCACCAAGTGCAACGTGAGTTACACCGATGCCAAGGCGGCGCTCGACGCTGCCGACGGCAACGTTTTGGATGCCATCATTTGGCTCGAGTCGCAGGGCAAGACCCAGACCACGTCGGCGCATGCCGCCACCGAGTCCGCGCCAGTCGATGAGCCCTCTGCCGAGATGGTCGCCGCGCAGGCAGCCTACGAAAAGTCGAGCGAAAAGACCGACTTCTCCAAGAAGATGGACAGCGTGTGGGAGTACCTCAAAAAGCTCTTCCGCCTGAGTCTGGACACCAAGTTTATCGCCACGCGCCGCGATGCGATCATCCTCAACATCCCTATCCTGATTCCCATCGTCGCGCTGTTTGCCTGGGGCGCCACGATATGGCTGATGCTGATTGGCCTGTTCTTTGGCATGCGCTACCGCATCGACAGCGACGGCGACGTGCCCGGCAGCATCAACAACCTTATGGATAGCGCTGCTAACGCCGCGGACGACATCAAGCAAAATCTCAACGACGACAAGTAATCGCAGACGGGGGCACGCATGGCACGGATCCTGATCGTAGAGGACGAGGAGAAAATCGCCCGCTTTGTGACGCTCGAGCTGGAGCACGAGGGCTACCAGGTGGAACACGCCGCCGATGGCCGCACTGCCGTGGACCTGGCGCTGGAGCGCGACTACGATCTGATTCTGCTCGACGTGCTGTTGCCGCAGCTCAACGGCATGGAGGTCTTGCGGCGTGTCCGCAAGCACAAGGATGTGCCGGTGATTATGGTCACCGCGCGCGATGCCGTGATGGACAAAGTGGCCGGGCTCGATGCCGGCGCCGACGATTACCTGACCAAGCCATTTGCGATTGAGGAGCTGTTCGCACGGATCCGCGTGGCGCTGAAGCGCTCGGAAGCCGTGCGAGCGGCTTCGGGCGTTGGCGGCGTCGGTGCCGGGACTGGCGTAGCGAGCGGTACGGCCGCCGGTATCGCCACAATGTCCCCGGCAACCGACACGGCCCAGGCTGCTGCCACGCCCTCCCCCGCCGCACTCACCGCGGGCTCGGTCGCGCTCGATCCCGACCGCCGCGAAGTCACGGTCGGCGGCTCGCCCATCGCGCTCACGGCCCGCGAGTTCGACGTCCTCGCCCTGCTTATGACGCATGCCGAAACCGTGCTCACGCGCGAGCGCATCGCGCACGAGGCGCTGGGCTACGAATACGTGGGCGACACCAACAACGTCGACGTGCACATCGCGCACCTGCGCGCCAAGATCGAAGACGCCGGCGGTGCCCGCATCATCCAAACCGTGCGCGGGGTGGGCTATGTCTGCCGCGCGTAACGCCGAGACCAAGCGCGTCACCTCCATCGCCCGTGCCATCAACTGGAGCTACATGTGGCGCCGCCTGGCGAGCTACATCTGGCTCGACCTGTGGCTGCTGGTTGCTGCGGCGGCGATCCTCATCTATGGCTATAACCAAACGCTGCCCGACGGCGCGTTTACCGCGGGATGGATCCCCGGTGCCGCCGTCCACGGCATGTCGCTGACGCCCGCGCACGGCTGGGACCCCGCCACGCTCACCTATACCGTCGAGCTTGCGCGCACCACCAAGACCTTCCCCCTCGCGCAGGACCTCATCGCGCTGTGGCCCCTCTATCTTGTCGTTGCAGGTGGGCAGGTCATCAGCGTGCTCAACATGCTCGGCGGCGCCCGCCGCGTGCGCCGCACCATGGCACCGCTCAACGACCTGGCCCTGCGCGTAGACGAGCTCAGCCGTATGCAGCTCTCCGGCGGCAAGATGGAAACGCTGGAGCAGGCCATCGAGCGCGCAAGCGTCGACTCGCCGAGCGTCACCACCGGCGACGCCGACCTGGCGAGCATCGAGGTCGCGCTCAACCGCCTGCTGCGCCAGATGCAAGAGGCAAAGCTGCAGCAGATGCGCTTTGTCAACGATGCAAGCCACGAGCTACGAACGCCCATCGCGGTGATTCAGGGTTACGTAAACATGCTCGACCGCTGGGGCAAAGATGACCCGGACGTGCTGGCGGAATCCATCGCGTCCCTCAAGGCCGAAAGCGAGCATATGCAGGAGCTCGTGGAGCAGCTGCTGTTTTTGGCGCGCGGCGATGCCGGGCGCACGGTCCTGCGGCGTGCGAATACCAACCTGGCCGCACTGGTCGGCGAGGTATGCGAGGAGTCACAGATGATCGATGCCGAGCACACGTATCGGCTGGCTTTTGACGCCTTGCTTGCCAGCGACCCGCGCTGCGACGCGCCCGTCGACGTGGCGCTCGTGAAGCAGGCTCTGCGCGTGATCGTGCAAAACGCCGCCAAGTATTCGGACGCGGGCACATCCATCTCGTTTGGCGTGACGCCGGATGCGGGCGCGGGCACGATCGACATAAGTGTTGAGGACGAGGGCATCGGCATGAACCAGAAATCCGCAGCTCACGCATTCGAACGGTTCTACCGCGCCGACAACGCGCGCGATGCCGGCGCGCAGGGCTCGGGTCTGGGGCTCGCCATCGCCAAGTGGATCGTCGACAGCCACGGCGGCGTCATCGGTGTGACCTCAGTCGAGGGCGTCGGCAGCCGCTTTACGATTCGCCTGCCACGATAGAAAGCCCCTCGGCATAAATAAAGGGATAAGGCCATGCGGCCCTATCCCTTTTTGCTAGCTATAGCAGCTTGTGCGCTACTCGCGGCACAGATGCACGGCGAAGCCGGCGAACTCGCGCTTAAAGTACACGAGTTTGGTGCCGCCGTCGGGCAGCAGCACGCGCGACTCCTCGTTGACCTCGAGTCCGCGCTCGGCAAACCACTTCTCGGCCGCATCGATGTCGTTGACGGCAAAGCCAATGTGGCCCTTGGTGCCACGACCGTTCTGCTTCATGACCTCGATCAGCGAATCGTTAAAGTACGAAACCGGGGTCTCGATGACAGGTAGGCCCATCATCGTCGAGAACAGCTCCGCGATCTCCAGGGCATCGGCCGGGTCGGTGGCGTTAATGCCCACGTGGGCGACGCGCATGCCAAAGAGCTCTACCGGGTTGGCGTTCTGCTCATTCATACAGGCAGCGCCTACTGAGCCATAACGTCGAGAACGGCCTTCTCGGCAGCGACGCGGTTCATGCCGGTCATGAAGGGCACGCCGCTCACGTACGGGCAGGTGAGGCCCTCGGGGGCAACGGTGGTGGCGATCAGCAGGTCGGCGCCCTCGTCGCAAGCGTCCTTGGCCTCGGAGATGGCGCACTGCACGATCTCATACTTGCCGGCGTAACCGTTGGCGTCGAGCATGGTGGCGACCTTCTGGGCAACGAGCGTGGAAGTAGCAGCGCCAGCACCGCAAGCCAAAACGATCTTCTTCATAGGTAATGTCTCCCTTCATGGTTTACTTTAGGTAAGTGTACCGCAGCGAGCGATGGCACTCAGCCTCGATGAGCTTTTATGCCAGTTTGCTTGTGCGCTGCGTATAATACATCTAGTACGTGTTGTCATACCGCTCGCTTTATGAGCGACTAAGGATCCTAACATGCCCGATTCCCGCACACTCTGGACCGCCGTCGTTATCATCTGTATCGCCGTGTCGGTGTTCTTTAGCGTCAAAAAACGCACTACGTTTAAACGCCTGCAACAGTTGATGGCCGCCAAACAGTGGGCCGAGTTCGATCGTTTGCTCGACGGCAAACTCACCAGCATGCTGTACCCGCGCTACAACCGCGACTACCTGCGTCTGAACTCCTATCTGCTGCGCGAGGACCACGAGCGCGCCGGCGAGATGTTCGACCTGCTGCTGGGACTCAACCTGCCCAAGATGCAGCGCGTCGACCTGGTGATCAAGGCCTTTAACTACTACGTTGGCCAGGAGGACCGCAAAAAGTCCAAGGAGTTGCTGCACGAAATCAAGGGCTTTGAGGGCGGTCAGGCCGAGGCGGTCGCGCACGAGTGCCAGCTGATGTACGACACGATGATCCTCAAGCGTCACAACGACATTCCCGAGCTGGAGCGCATGCTCGAGGATGTCGGCGACGACCCGGTCAAGCGCTGCCGCTTGGAGTACCTGCTGGCCCTGCAGTACCAGAACAAGGGCGACGAAGCCAAGTTTGCCGAGTACTTGGAAAAGTCAGGCCAGCACTCGATGGCCGTCAACGCGTAACGGACGGCTTGTGCTAGACTTCTAGTCTCACGGGGGCGTGGCGGAATTGGCATACGCAGGAGACTTAAAATCTCTCGCCGCAAGGATTGTGGGTTCGAGTCCCACCGCCCCTACCATGTATTGGTTACGGGCCCGTGTCCCCTGGGGATGCGGGCCCGTTTCTTTTGGATGCCGATACAGATGGTGAGTTGCGGTGGAATAGGGACTGTTGGGGGTGCGGACGATTTCTTGGACCGCGCCTAGGCGTATCCAAGCTTCCTGCGGTACTCCATCGGGCTCAGCCACTC
>CALLSU010000057.1:0-82857 GCA_938011935.1 uncultured Collinsella sp. | reverse complement strand
ACCCCGGAGGAGTTCCGGAATCAGGCCCTCGCGGCCTAGTCGCTATTTAGGGCGTCCAAGATTTGGGACGCAGTTCATTGGTGAGGCGGGCCTAGCTATTTCTGCTAATGCTTCTTTCCGCGGAAGAAGAAGCCGTGCAGCGAGGGCTTGAGTCCGCGGTTGGCGCGACGCTCCTCGATGTGATCGTGGATCGAAGCGACGCGTTCGATGACTTCGTCGGGGATCGGCACGTCGGGATTCATGTTCTCGACCTGGCTGACTTCGGCGGCGGCGACCTGGTCGATAATGGGCACATCGTCGTGCGAGATGACAGGCGTGGCGTCTTCCTTCATCTTGCGATAGCGCTGCATCATGTCGGTCTGCAGCTGCTGGGCCGAAGGCGGCGTCCAGATGATGGCGTTGGCACCGGCGGCGATGGTCTCACGGATGCTCTCGGGCGTTTTGCCGCCCGGTGCGATGAGCGGTAGGTTGGGATAGTGCTCGCGCAGTTCACGCAGGACCTGCGGCGTGTTCTTGCCGGCGGCGATGTTGAGGATCTTGGCTCCGGCGCGCACCTTGGCATGCGCATCATCGTCGCAACGTACGACCGTGGCGATGACGGGGATGTCGGCGATGTTGGTAATGTGCTCGACCATCTCGGCAGTAGCGGGGGAGTTGACCACGCAGCCTGCCGCGCCCTGCATCTCGGAGACGGCCGCCATCTGCACGGAGCGCTTACCGGTGGTGGTGCCGCCGCCAACGCCCACAAAGACCGGGCACTCGGCAACGGTCAGCAGCGCCTGCGTAATGGCGGGCTGCGGTGTGAAGGGGTAGACGGCAAACACGGCGTCGGCATTGGAGTTGCGGATGACCGCCACGTCGGTGGTGTAGATGAGCGATTTGATGCGGCGGCCAAAGAGCGTAAAGCCGCTGGCCTCCTCGATCTCATCGGGCATGCGGAGGGCCGCCTTGCGCAGACGCCCGTCGATGGGCAGCGGCTCCATGGGCAAAAGGCCGTTGGGGGTTACGGCCACCTGGGGCTCGGTAAATTCGTCTGCAAGCTCTACCTCGGAGAAGTCGACCGAGGCGACGACGTCCTCGTGAACCTCGGCGGGAACATCGATGGGGGCTTGGTCGTTTGCCGTGACCGGCGTGTCGAAGGAGCTGGTGCCGACAAAGGCGTCGACGCGCTCGTTTAGGTCGTTGAGAGAATCCATAGCGGTCCGTTTCTATGTTGTGCGGTCGGCAGTGTACGACCGGCGCTACGATTGCTAAATCGTTTGACGAGTTGATTTTTCCCCGCCGCGCCATCCGTTAGACTGAGGGGCCGGCGAACGTGAAGGAGCTGTGGTGGCGGGAATCGAGGTGCTATCTTGAATGTCCCGTATATAAAAGAGAGGTGACGCGGTATGGAATTCTCGGCAATGTTGGGCTCGATTGGCCTATGCGTGGGCGCAATCGTTGCCGCCGCGGTCATCTACTTTGTGGTCACGGCCATTAAGGGTAAAAAGGCCGAGCGCAAGGAACGCGAGGCACTTAAGCAGCACCGTGACCAGCAGGACAGGCGCGCACGGCGATAGCTTGTTGAGTTTTGAATCCGTGCGCTAGCTGCGTTTTCGAACCAGGGCGATATAGAAGCCCTCAAAGTCGCGACTGGGCGGAATGGTCAGCGTGCCGGGCATTCCGTTGGCAATGGCCGAGACGTGGCCCGCGGCAATGGCTTCGGTAAGGGCGTTGCACTCGATATGCGGCTTGTCGCCGGCATCCTGGGCGCGACGCGCTTCGCTTTCGCTTGGCGTGCCGTCGAGGGGGATGAGCTCGCAGTCCATGTGCTTGTCGAGGGCCTCTTGCAGGGCATCCTCGTTTTCCTGCGGCAAGATCGAACATGTCGAATAGACGAGCGTGCCGCCCGGTTTGAGGGCCCCCATGGCGCGGTCCAGAAGTGCGCGCTGCGAGCGGGCGCACTTGACGAGCAGTTGCTCGGTGAGGCCGCGTAAGCTCTTTTCGTTGCCGCTGATGACGGTGCCCGTACCGGTGCAGGGGGCGTCGAGCAGGATGCGGTCAAACCGGAAGAACTCGTCAAGCTCGCGTGCGTCAATGCGCATGACGGGCACGTTTTTGGCGCCCTGGCGGCCCAAGTTGGCCTCGAGCTTTTCGGCGCGGGGAATGCTCATCTCGCAGGCGGTGAGGTGTGCCTGTCCCTGGGTGAGGGCGGCGATCTGCGTCGTCTTGCCGCCGGGGGCCGCACACATGTCCAGGATGTCCTCGCCGGACTGAGCGCCCAACACGAGCGGCGGCATCATCGACGACAGGCTCTGCAGGTAGATCTTGCCGTCACGGTAGATGTCGAGATCCCACAGGTCGGAAACCTGGGCGTCGGGCAGGATGAAGGCATCCTGATACCATGCGACGGAGCGGTGGGCGATCCCGGCGGCGTCGAGTGCCGCGGCGATGTCCTCGGCGGTCGCCTTGAGCGTGTTGGCGCGCAGCGTGACCGGGCGCGTGGCTGCGGCGCCAAAGCCCTCGATCATGAGCTCGGCATCGGCAGGCGTATAGGCGCCGGCGACCGTGTCGACCATAAAGCGCGGCAGGTCGGCGGCGGAGTGTTGGGCGGCAAGCTGGTCGGAAAGCTCGGTAGCGGCAAACTGCCTGAGCTTGAGCTCGGGCTTAACCTGCTTTTTTTGCTTACGACGACGCGGCTTGGACATCCGTCTTTCCTTCCCGACCCAAATTGACTACTTTCCGGGTACGCTGCTGCTGGCGTGCTTTAGTACTGGCTCTCGTGCTTGCTAAAGAAGTCGAAGCGCGGGGGCAGTGGCTTTACGCGGTGCTCGCCGGGCTTTTCGCCCAGGCTCTCCATAAACTCGTCCGTGGAGGCAAAGATGTTGTCCCAGCTGAAGAAGGCGACCGGGTCGATGTCGAAGTACTCGCAGATGAGCTCGCAGCCGGCCGGGACGATGCCGTGCATCAGGACGGTCGCCACGCGCAGCTCGGTAAAGGCGTCGACCAGGGCCTGCTTCATGGCGGCGTTGGCTGGCTCGCCCTCGAGCTTGTTGGCGGCCTTGGAGGCATCGCTCCAGCGTTTGTTGGCGGCGCGCAGGTAGTCGTCGCACACGGCGAGCGCGCGGTGCGTCTCGAACTTGTACATGGCCTGCTCAAAGGCAAGGGCGGCCTGCTCGGCAGCCTCGACCACGGCGGCAGAGGCGCCGCCGGCCGGAATGCAGCCGTTGCGATAGGGGCTCTCGTCGCCCTCCTTGACGGCGACGCCGTAGAAGCAGCTGCGGGCCAGGCGGTTGAACACGCCGGTCAAAAGGGCGCTCTCCTTAAGGGCCGGGTCGATAACGCGCTTGTCGTCGCAGGCGCGCACCTCGTTGCCGTCCTTGTCCTTGCCGGTCACGCGGGTGTCGTATGCCTTGGGGCTAAAGCTCACCGGCTTTTCGGATAGGCCGAGCGACAGCCAGTGCGCGCGCATCTGCTCGCAGGTGTAGTGGTTGAGCAGGTCGTCTGCCGGCGGGGGAGGCGTCTGCGAGGACGAGCTGGCCTTTTTGCCCATGTAGAGCAGGTGGTAGCAGGCGCTGACGGTGCTCTGCGTGAGGTCCCAGCCCAGGGCCTCCCACATGGCGGTCTGCGCGATGCAGTAGAAATAGATGTTGTCCTGACCGATGAACTGGTAAATCTGAGCGTCGTCAGAGCACCACCAGTCGCGCCAGTCGAGCGAGCTGTGCTGGTAGGTGGGCGCGGGTACCTGCGTGGAGTCGGCAGCGGGCTCGCCCATGAGGGCGGCATCCTGGGCGGCGACGCCCTCGGTCACGCCGGCGGCCTTGGCATCGCGCGCGAGCACGGTACGCGTATAGCTGATGGGCGCCCACAGGCTCTCGGGCCAGCACCAGCAGGTGACGTCGGAGACGCCATCGACCTCGGGCACCGGAACGCCCCAGTCGATGTTGCCGGTGATGCGGAAGGGCACGAGCGCCTTGCCGCTGCGGAAGCGCACGCCGCCGTTGGCGAGCACCGCGTGGGCGTCGTCGCGCTCCTTCCAGCTGGGGAAGGTGACGGTAAAGCTGCTCTTGTTGCCCTCGGGCTCCAGCACGGTGTGCTCGGGAAGCTGGTCCTCGACGGCGTCGAAGGCCTCGCGGAACTTGTTCTGGATGTAGAGCTGAGCCGGCAGCAGCCACTCCTCCATGGTCTTGGAGACCACGGAGCGAACCTGCGGGTTCTGGGCGAGCTTGGCGGTGTAGGTTTTCATGAAGTCGAGGTAGGCCGGCAGGTCAAAGTAGAGATTGTCGACCGGACGCAACTCGGGCACCTCGCCGGTGAGCTGGCTTTTGGGCGCGATGAGCTCCTCGGGCTCAAACTGGTGGCCCAGATCGCACTCGTCGGCATAAGCCTTCTCGGACTTGCAGCCCTGGATGGGGCAGCGGCCGATGACCTGGCGTCCGTTGAGGAACGTGCCGGCCTTGGCATCGTAGAACTGCAGCGTGGAGCGCTTGGAGATGGTGCCCTGCTCGTGCAGGCGCTCGATAATCTCGGCAGTCACCTCGTTGTGGATCTGGGCCGCCGGCTCAAGGCCCGAGCCGCCGTAGATATCGCAGCTGATGTTGTAGTTGTTGAGGGTCGCGGCCTGGCGGGAGTGATTGGACTCGACATACTCGCCGATGGACTTGTCGTAGCCCTCGTTCTCCTTGAGTTTGCGGTAGCTCTCCATGATGGGCGAACCGTAGCAGTCGGTGCCCGAGGTGAAGATGACGTTTTCGCGGCCCAGGCGGTCACGCAGGAAGCGGGCGAAGAAGTCGGCCGGGACAAAGACGCCGCCGACGTGGCCAAAGTGCAGACCCTTGTTGCCGTAGGGCTCGCCGGCGGTAACGATGGCGCGGCGCGGCCAGCTGGGACGGTCGTTCATGGAGTATTTGGATGCCATGGGACTCCTTCGCATATAGGTAAGAGCGCGGCCGGGCACGGGGTTCGGCGGCGCGGTGGTCAATTCGTGCATATCGTTCGACATTATCGCACATGCGGGCGGGTGCGTGGCAGGGGCGCTATCCTAAGATGCTATGAATGAGATTTCCAACATACATGCGTTTGAGGACGAGGATTTTCTACACGCTTGCTTCGTGTGGGGGATGGCCGTGATCGCGGTGTTTGCCGTGTGCCTGGTGCCGGTGTTTATGCTGTTGGGCGGGCCTGCGGACTTGGACGCGGCTGAGGCGGGCGGCTGGATGGCTGTCGTGGGCTGGATAGTCGGCTTGGCTGCGGTCTCAATGGCATCGTTTGCCGTGCACGAGCTGGTGCATGCGGTGTTTTTTAAGCTGCTGGCGCCTGCGGGCGCGCAGGTGACCTTTGGGGCGAATCGCGAGACGGCGATGATCTATGCCTGCGCCGAGGGCGTTGTGTATTCGCGCCGGCGGTACATGGCGGTTTGCCTGGCGCCGACGGTTGTTGTGACGACAGCATTTGCCCTGGGGTTTGCGTTCTCGGACTATCCGCTGCTGTGCTACCTGGCGGCTGGTCTGCACTTGTCGGGCTGTGTGGGTGATTGGTATTACGTGCGGACCATTCTGCGCGACCGCCGTATCGTCGCCTGCGAGGATACGTCCTTTGGCGTGCGCTTTTTCGCAAAGTAGTCTTTTTGGGACGGGGCTATTTTAGCTGCCATGATGTCGGGGTGAGTTTTCTGGGACGGGGATGTCGATGAAGTCGTTGTTGCTGCATGCGTGCTGTGCACCATGCTCGCTTGAGCCGGTTCGCCTGCTGCGCGAGGAGGGGTTTGAGCCCACGATTTGCTGGACCAATCCCAATATTCAACCGCGCGATGAATGGCGGCGGCGTCTGGACGAGCTGCGCCGGTGGTGTGCCGATGGCGACATCGAGCTCATCGAGGCGGGGGAGGACCGCGAGCGCTGGGAGGCCGGCGTGGCCCCGCTGGGTGCCGATCGGCCCCGTCGCTGTCGCTCGTGCTATGCCTTGCGCTTGGCCGAGGCATGCCGCGTTGCCCAGGAGCGCAGGTTTGAATATGTGGGTACGACGCTCGCCGTCTCGCCGTATCAGCTGTTCGACACCTGCAATGACGTGCTTGAGCGTTTGGCGGCCGCCCATGGGCTCACCCCGGTGATTCGCGATTTTCGCCCGTATTATCCCGAGGCTACGCGCCGTTCGCGCGAACTGGGCATGTATCGACAGAACTACTGCGGCTGCCGCTTTTCTGCTGTCGAGGCGGCCATGGACCGCGCCCGCATCCGCGACGAGCGCAAAGCCGCCAAAAAGTAGTTCGTTTGGGACGTCAGCCTGCTAGGATGTAGAGCGGACTTTAGCTATATAAGGAGTATCCGACGTGTCTATGCGTACCGATGATTTTGACTACAACCTTCCTGAGGAACTGATTGCCCAGGCTCCTGCCGAGCCGCGCGACTCCTGCCGCCTGCTGGTGGTGGATCGCAAAGGCTCCCAGGCGGGGAAGCCGCTGGAGCACGGCGGTACCGTTGAGCACCGCATCTTCCGCGACATCATCGACTATATCGAGCCGGGCGATGTGCTCGTCATCAACAAGACGCGCGTGATGCCGGCCCGCCTGATCGGTCGCAAGGCCGGCTCGGGTGGCGTGGTCGAGACGCTGCTGCTCAAGCGCCGCGAGGATGTTGACCCGCTGGGTCACGTTTGGGAGTGCCTGGTCAAGCCGGGCAAGCGCCTGAAGCCCGGTGCTCAGATTGAGTATCGTGCGGGTGGCGCCCATGCGCCCGAGGGGGCTCCCGTGGTGCTGACGGCCGAGGTCATCGACTTTGTCACCGATAGCCGTGGTGGCCGTCTGGTGCGCTTTGAGCCGGCCGGTTGCAATGCCGCCGGCGACCCACGCACGCTCGATGAGGCCATCCATGCTGCCGGCCACGTGCCGCTGCCGCCCTACATTACCGATTACGAGGGCGACCCCGAGAAGTACCAGACCGTCTACGCCATGAAGGAGGAGCACTCGGCTGCCGCTCCCACGGCGGGTCTGCACTTTACCCCCGAGCTCATGGCCGCTATCGAGGCCAAGGGTGCGAAGTTTGCCGCCGTCGAGCTCGAGGTAGGCATCGATACCTTCCGTCTGGTGGAGGAGGATGACCCTACGCAGCACGTCATGCACACCGAGCGCTACCACGTGTCGCAGGAGGTTGTCGATGCCGTGCACAAGGCCAAGGCCGAGGGACACCGCGTGATCGCCGTCGGCACCACCGCAGTGCGCTCGCTCGAAAGCGCCTTTGATGCGGATGCCCCGGTGTCCGATCCGGCCGTGACCGCGCGCTATTTTGAAGGCCGCGAGGACGGTGCCGACACGCTCGGCCGCGGTGACATCGTGGTGCGCGAGAACGCCACGACGCAGCTCTACCTCATGCCCGGCTCGACCTATCACGTGGTCGACGCGCTGATCACGAACTTCCACGTGCCGCGCTCCACGCTCATGATGCTCGTAAGCGCGCTTGCCACCCGCGACCAGATCATGGATGCCTACGCCGCTGCTATCGAAGAGCGCTACCGCTTCTTCAGCTTTGGCGACGCGATGCTCATTTTGTAGGTTACGGCGTTTTACAAACGCCGTAACCGGCCGACGCTGCAAACCCCCCTAAGCGGCAATCTGACGTTCAATCGTCGGGCATGACCAGAAGGTCAATGCCCTCCTCTTTCACGTCACCTTGCTTGCTTAGGGGGGTTTTCGCTGACTTCGCCAAAGCATCGGCAGGTACTCATTGGGGACGTACTTAAATGAGTGCCTGCAGAATGAGAGTGGATAATCTCTCGTTTTAGGCGTGTTTCTTTGTCAAAAGTGGGAGATTATCCACTCTCATTAGGTGGCACTTGGGGACGTTCCTTTTTTGCCGGCACCTGGGGACAGTCCTTGTAATCGTTGGGGAGTGGTTACTTGCTCGCGAACAGCCAGATCAAGATGATCACTAGAACTACGGCGACGATGCAGACGATGGCGCCGGTGAATTTGATGCGTGAGTCGCGGGTACGCTCGCGCACCGCGTCCTCGGTGGCCTCGAGCTGGGCGACTTCTCGCTCGGTCTCGGTGTGTTCGGCATTGTCTCGGGCCAAGGACCCTGCAAGCGACTCGGTGATCTCTGGGTGGTCGTGCACCTCGGTCGCCTGTTCGATGATCGACTGTGCATGTGCGGCATCTGCTTGGGCGTTGGCGATGGTCTGCTCCTGGTCGCGGCGCGCCTTGTCCTCGGCAGCGATCTTCTCGCGCAGTTCGCGCTGACGAGTCGCGGCGGCGGTCTTCGCCGTCTGCAGCTCGTCGCGCGCGGCATCGGCTTCGGTCGTCACGGCTTGGTGCGCGCGTTTTGCGTCGGCGATAGGGGCTTGAGCCTGCTCGACGGCCTGCTCGGCTGCGGCAAGCGAGTGCTCAAGGTCGGCGGTGATGCGCGGGACATCTTCTTCGGCTTTACGCAGGGCATCTGCCGTGTCGGAAATCTGCATCGAGAGCTCGCTGGTGCGCACCGTATAGTTGGCGGGATTTGCCGAGGGATTGCGTTGCAGCTCGGCATACTCATGACGCAGCGTCTCGAGCTGGGCGCGCGTGGCGTCGACGGTTTGTTGTGCGGCGGCAATGCCGGCGTCTCGCTCTGCCTTCACCTTGTCGCGGATGCGCTTGGAATCCTCAAGACGTCGAACGAGGCGGTTGCCGGTCTCGCGTGAGCTCGCCTCGCGGGCCTCCACGGCGTCGAGCGCGGCCTTCAGGCGGAGCTCAGTCGCGTCATCCTCTGTCTTCATTTGTTCGAGCTGACCCTTGAGCTCTGTCGCTTTGGAGGCGTGGACATCACGGTCAATCTCGGCGACCGCTGCAGTCTTTTGGGCCGTGGCAATCGCCTGGCGCTGGTCGGCGACGATCTGGTCGTAGCGGCCTGCGATATCCTGGCGCGTCTCGAGTTCCTCGGCCTGATCGGCAATGCGCTGCTCAAGTTCGGCCAGGTGGGCGCGGGCATCGGCAAGTGCCTTTTTCGCGGCGTTCATCTCGCGCATGGCCGAGGCGCCCTGGGCGATAAAGGTGCCCACGGCGTTCGCAGTGTTCGAGACAGCGGTCCCCAGATCGCGGCTCGCGGCGGGGGAGTGCGGGGCAGTCGGGCGAGCGGTGTCGGCAGCGTCCGCATCGGCAGTCTGCGGCACGGCGATATTGCCGGTACCGCCTTCGATCACAGAAAAGCCTGCTGCGTGCGGGTCGACCGCATCGGTGCCAATCGTGGGATGCTCGAGCTGCAGAAACGAGGGCATGGTGCTGCCCTGGTCGGCAACCGGAGTCTCGCCGGGTACGAAGGTCGAGGCTGCCTCGGCGGCCTCCTCTTCCTCGGCGTCAACGTCAGCGTCGGCCACGGCGTCTTTCATCGCTTTGACGGCATCCATCATGGAGTCCATGACGGCGTCGAGCTCTTCTTCCGAAGAAACCTCGATAGGGCCCGCAGCTTGCGGAGCAGCATCCTGTACGGGGCGGTCGTCCTGAGCGGGCGCATCGTCGTTTTGCTCGTCTGCATCTTCGGCGCCAGGGGTTTCCGCCGTAGCGCTTTCGTCCAAGAATGGGCCGTCGAGGTCAATATCATCGCAGGTCACAGCGTCGGCATCTGCAGTGACGTCTGCGGAATCATCAATATGCTGTTGAGTCTGGGGGTCCAGCTCGTCTGTCATAGGCATGTGCTCCTCATCGTTGTTTGTCACCCTATGATAAAGTCTCGCGCCGACATCCCGCGCGCTGCAGCAAAGTTTCAAAACGTGTTCGATGGCTCGCGTCGATAGCAAAAACTCGGCCACTTTATCCAGTTTGTACTTGACATTCCCTTCGCCGAAAGACGTTGCGCCGTTCGCCTGCCAGGGGCTTTATTTTTCACTTGAACCCGCTAAAGTTGCATTTCAGCTTTTGGCGCGTGAAGTTGGATGCGCGCAGTCGACGGGCAGGCCCGTCGCGATTTGAAAGGACTTTATATGGGACTTTTCACTGGTAAGACCGTGATCGTCACCGGCGGCGGCAAGGCCACGCTCAAGGACGGCTCCGCTGGCTCCATCGGCTACGGTATCGATATCGCTTTTGCCAAGGAGGGCGCAAACCTCGTCATTACCGGCCGCAACGTTGCCAAGCTCGAGGCTGCCAAGGAATCCCTCGAGGCCGAGTACGGCGTCAAGGTTCTGCCTGTTCAGGCCGATGTCTCGGCTGGTCAGGACAACGAGGCCGTCGTCCAGAACGTCATCGACAAGGCTATTGAGGAGTTCGGCCGCATCGACGCCGTCGTCAACAATGCTCAGGCCAGCGCCTCGGGCGTGACCATTGCCGATCACACCATGGATCAGTTTAACCTGGCCATTTACTCTGGCCTGTATGCCACCTACCTGTACATGCAGAAGGCCTACCCGCACCTGAAGGAGACCAAGGGCTCCGTGGTCAACTTTGCTTCGGGCGCCGGCCTGTTTGGCAACTATGGCCAGTGCAGCTACGCCGCTGCCAAGGAGGGCATCCGCGGTCTGACCCGCGTCGCTGCCAACGAGTGGGGCAAGGACGGCATCAACGTCAATATCGTTTGCCCGCTTGCTTGGACCGCTGCGCTCGAGAACTTCCAGGATGCCTATCCCGAGGCGTTCAAGGCCAACGTCCACATGCCGCCGGCTGGCCACTACGGCGACGTCGAGAAGGAAATCGGCCGCGTTGTCGTTCAGCTCTGCGGTCCCGACTTTAAGTATATGAACGGCGAGACCGTCACCCTCGAGGGTGGCATGGGCCAGCGTCCTTAGGGGTTCCGCCGTTCTACCGAACGGCGGACCGGCCGACGCTGCGCGGGCCGCATTTGGACAATCTGACGTTCAACTTCAAGGGCGCGACCAGAAGGTCAGCGCCCTTTCATTTCACGGCACCTTGCCTCAAATGCGACCCGCTCGCTGACGTTGCCAAAATATCGGCGTTGCCGTGGCTGGTAAATAGCTCCACTCATCGGGGACGTACTTAAATGAGTGCCTGCAGAATGAGAGTGGATAATCTCCCGTTTTTGGGCTGTGCTTTGGGCAAAAGTGGGAGATTATCCACGCTCATCCGGTAAGCGTCCAAAAATCCACGCTCATTTGCCGTGTCCCTGCCGTATCCTCCTCGCGCCAGTTTCTGTCGAGTCGGTGCTTCTTGCGGGTTGCCCGTATAATGGTTTGCGTATGAACCGCAACCAAGGAGTTCCAGTTTATGGACCAGAACCTTTTTAAATTCGACCTGATTGCCGAGGATCCGACGACGCACGCGCGTGCCGGCGTACTGCACACCCCGCACGGCGACATCGAGACGCCGATTTTTATGCCCGTGGGCACCAAGGCAAACGTCAAGGGCATTCCTACCGAGACTGTCAAGAAGCTCGGCGCCCAGATCGTGCTCGCCAATACCTATCATCTGTCCATGCGTCCCGGCGAGGATACCATCGCCGAGCTGGGCGGCCTGCACAAGTTCATGAACTGGCACGGCCCCATCCTCACCGACTCGGGCGGTTTCCAGGTCTTCAGCCACAACGATGCCGTCAAGCTCACCGATGAGGGCGTGCGCTTTATTGTCAACGATTACGACGGCCGCCACGTGTTTTGGACGCCCGAGGACAACATGGAAATCGCCATGAAACTCGGCTCCGATATCTGCATGCAGCTCGACCAGTGCCCGGGCTATCCCGCCACGCGCGCCTACGTTGAGCGCGCCGTTGAGCTGTCGAGCATGTGGGCCGAGCGCTGCTATAAGGCGCATACCCGCGATGACCAGGCGCTCTTTGGCATCGTTCAGGGCGGCATGCACCTGGATCTGCGCCTGCGTTCGCTGCGCCATCTGGAGGAGTGCGGCGACTTCCCGGGCTATGGTATCGGTGGCTATTCGGTGGGCGAGGATCACGAGACCATGTTCGAGACCCTGGCGCCGCTCGTGAGCGAGTACATGCCCAAGCATAAGCCGCGCTACCTGATGGGTGTCGGCAACCCCACCACGCTCGTACGCGGCGTGGGCGTGGGCATCGACATGTTCGACTGTGTGCTGCCGACGCGCACCGGCCGTATGGGCACGGCATTCTCCAGCGAGGGTCGCCTCAACTTCCGCAACGCTCGCTTTGCGCACGACGACGGTCCCATCGATCCCACCTGCACCTGCCCGGTGTGCACGGGCGGTTACAGCCGTGCGCTCATCCGTCACATGGTCACGCAGAAGGAGATGCTCGGCGGCATTCTGCTTTCGATGCACAACATCTACTACCTGCTCAACCTTATGCAGCGGGCCCGCCAGGCCATTATCGAGGGCCGCTACGGCGCGTTCGTGAGCGACTGGATGAACAGCCCTGCGGCGGTGGATTACTAAGAGCAGCACGGGCGCTTGCAGAGCGCGGGCAACGGCAAGGGGCGAGCGCCGGCCGGTCATCACGTTTGCTAACACCGCTTGCGCGACCGATGACCGATAGCTTGCAAGCACTTGATGCATCGTGGGTACCATACCGAATAGTTGATGTTCGGGCGGGTGTTTGACGCATGGCGTCGACCCCGCCCGCTTTTCTTTTTCTCGATAGGAGTACCCATGATTAAGAATGAGAACGTCGAGGGCGAGCCTGCCTACGACGAGACGTACCGCCGCGGCCCCGTGGTCATGCGCGGCCCCATGATTCCCAAGGACAACACCTACGCCAACCTGCTGGCGCCCGAGGACTCGACCGACTGGTTGCACACCGACCCCTGGCGCGTGCTGCGCATTCAGGCAGAGTTCGTTGATGGTTTTGGCGCACTTGCCGAGCTTGGTCCTGCGGTGACCATCTTCGGCAGTGCCCGCACGCCCAAGACCGATCCGCTCTACAAGGCGGCACGCGCCGTTGGCCGCAAGATCGCCCAGCGCGGCGTGGCGGTTATCACCGGCGGTGGTCCCGGCGTCATGGAGGCGGCCAACAGGGGAGCGGCGAGCGCCAACGGCAAGTCGGTCGGCTTGGGTATCGAGCTTCCGCACGAGCAGGGGCTCAATAAATACGTGAACCTCGGCATGGACTTCCGCTACTTCTTTGTGCGCAAAACCATGTTCGTTAAGTACAGCTCGGGCGCCATCGTATTTCCCGGCGGCTTTGGCACGCTCGACGAGATGTTCGAGGTTCTCACGCTGGTGCAGACGCACAAGGTCAAGCGCATGCCGCTCGTGCTGGTGGGCACCGAGTACTGGCAGGGCCTATTCGACTGGCTCAACGGCCCGGTGATGAGCACCGGTATGATTAGCCCGCTCGATCCGGATCTGGTACACATTACCGACGACCTCAACGAGGCCGTTGACATTGCGCTCAGCGGGCTGATGTAGATCAATCGTGCCCACGCGACATGAATACGCATGGCAATCTGATGTTATCTAACATCAGATTGCCATTTATATTGGGTATACTGGTGTAAAAGACGAGGGCGAGGAGGTCGCAAATGTCTACTGCAACAGTTAAGCCTACGACGGTTCGAATCGAAGAGGGGCTCAAGGAGCAGGCGACTGAGTTCTTGGATTCGGTCGGCCTCAGCCTCAATTCCTATCTCAATCTTGCCGTTCGGCAGCTGGTAAATCAGCGAAAGATTCCTTTTGAGATTGTAGGAAGGGCGGAGGTGCCCAACGAGGTGACGAGGCGCGCCATGGTGATCGCCGAGGCTCATGAGCTGGGGATTTTGCCGGACGATAGCCTGTCATTCAATAACGCTGATGAGCTTATGTCATTCCTCGATGAGGAATAGCGATGTTCGAGATTAAAGTCGAGGCTCAATTTAAGGTGGACTACAAACGAACGATGCGCATGCATCCGCAGCTAAAAAGTGAGTTTAAAGCGGCGGTTGCAGAGCTTGTGGCTCATGGGTCACTTCCGGCGGAGTATGGCGCCCACGAGCTCTCAAACCCGGGCGGAAACTACAACGGCCACATCGATTTCCACCTATCCGATGGCTTGGTCGATGTGGTCGTTCTTTATCTTCCCCATAAGACTAACCCAGTGATTAGGCTGGTGAGAATGGGCACTCATCAGGAACTGTTTCAGGGTCCGCTGGGCTGATCGCCGATTTCTAAGTTGCGGTGGAATAGGGATTGATTTGCGGCTGATAAGCCAAAAACAGTTCCTATTCCACCGCAAGTGGTAAAGGTGCCCCTAGTGGATGGGCTGGTAGCGGGGGCAGTAGCTGATGGCGATGGCGTCGACGCCTACATGGGTGGCGATGGTGCAGCCGATGGGGCCGGTGCCGGCGTCTACGTAATCCTGGCCCGCGAGTGCCTCGTTGACAAGTTCCTGCTCCTCGGCGGCGCCGGTCGTGAGCACACGCACGCTTGAGCCCGGGTGCTCGTCCAAAAACGCGAGGCAATCTGCCATGGTGTTGGCGACGATGCGCTTGGCGCCGCGGCCCTTTTTGACGGCCTTGATCTCGCCCGATTTCCACTCCGGCGAAACGGCCAGGCGAATGTTGAGCATCTGCGTCAACTGGCCGGCGAGCTTGGGCGCGCGGCCGTTCTTAACGAGGTTCTCGAGCGTGCGCGGAATCAGCAACAGGTGGGCGTCGGGCAGGGTCGCGCGGATCTGCGCCTCGGTCTCGTCCAGGCTGCGGCCGTCCTCGCGCATGGCCAGCGCGTACTCCACCAGCAGGCCCTCGGCGCCCGAGCCGGTGCGCGAATCGATGCAGCGCACGTCGAGCTCGTGGGTCTCGGCGACCAGGCATGCGTTGGAATAGCAGGCGGACCACTCGCTGCACAGCGAGATAAAGATCGCGCTGTCGTGGCCATCGGCGCGTACGCGGTCAAACAGCGCCTTGAACTCGCCGGCGCTCGGCTGCGAGGTGTGCGGCAGCTGCTCGGAGCCAGCCATGCGGGCGACGTATTCCTCGGCGGTAATCTGCACCTGGTCGAGCAGGTCCTCGCCCTCGATAATCACATGCAGCGGAATCACGTAAATGCCGAGCTCTTGGGCACGGGCGGGGGAGATGTCCGACGTGGAGTCGGTTATGATGGCAAAAGACATAATTGCACCTTTCGTTGGGGCGCGGCAGCGCCGCCTTCTGAAAGCAAAGTGCGACAAGTATAGTGGAGTTGCTCTACATTGCTAGGTTCAATTGTTGAATAGTCAACAGTTTGAAGCGGTGGTGTGGAAATCATCAACTGGGGAAGAAGGGTGCCGATGGCGGCATTGCAACTTTGTGAGCGGCCGGTCGTGCTGTTCGATTTTGACGGCACGGTGGCCGATACGGGCCGGGCGGTGATGACCTCGACGCGCAAGACGCTGGCTGCGCGCGGGTTTTCGGAGGCGCAGATGGGTGATCTGCGCCGCATGATCGGGCCGCCCCTGTGGAAGAGCTTTCACGACTTTTACGGCTTTTCCCGCGAGGAGTCGCTTGTGGTGGCCGATGAGTACCGCGCCTTTTTTGATGAACTGGGACCGGAGGAGTATCCTGTGTTCAATGGGGTCCCCGAGCTGCTGGATGGGTTGGTCGCCCAAGGCAAACGTATGGCCGTGGCGACGTCGCGCATGGAGGCCAAGTGCATCGACATGGTGCGTGAGCTCGGGCTCTCTCAGTTCGAAGCCGTGGTTGGCATGAATCCGCCGCTGGGGCGCGAGACCAAGGCCGATTCGGTCCGTGATGCCCTGGCGGCGCTCGGCGCGACGGCCGACGATGCCGTGATGATCGGCGATCGCTTTAACGATGTGGAGGGCGCGCACGCAATGGGCGTGCCGTGCATCGGCATCTATTCGGGCGCGGCGGCGCCGGGCGAGCACGAGGCGGCGGGTGCCGATGCGGTGGTGCACTCGGTGGCCGAGCTTGCTAAACTTTTCGCTATCTAATGACGTAATGTGAGGGGCGAGCGCGCTCGCCGCTCATTGGTAAGGAGGTCGTCCATGAATCAGGTGGAGCAGAGCGTTGCCGAATATGTCGACGAGGTCTGGGAAGATGTCGTCGCCGATATCGAGCAGCTGGTGAGCTATCCGTCTGTGGCCGTTGCTGCCGATGCGGAGCCCGGTGCGCCGTTTGGCCGCCCGGTTCGTGATGCGCTCGATTGCGCGCTCGGCATTGCGCAAAAGCTCGGCTACCAGACGAGCGATGACGAGGGCTTTGTGGGCATCGCCGATATTCCGGGTCGCGGCGATAAGCAGCTCGCGACTATCTGCCATGTGGACGTGGTGCCTGCCGGCCCCGGCTGGAATACCGACCCATTTGCGATGGAGCGTCGCGAGGGCTGGCTGCTCGGCCGCGGCGTGATCGACGACAAGGGCCCGGCGGTGCTGTCGCTCTACGCTGGCGCTTATCTGCTCAAACACGGCATTGTGCCGCGCTATACCTTCCGCGCGCTGCTGGGCTGCGATGAGGAAGTGGGCATGTCCGACGTTCACCATTATCTGGAGAACCACGCAGACCCCGACTTTCTGTTTACGCCCGATGCCGAGTTCCCGGTCTGCAATGCCGAGAAGGGCCAGTTTGGGGCGACATTTGTGAGCTCCAAGATCGACGGCGGCCGTATTGTGTCCTGGAGCGGTGCCGAGGCGAGCAACGCCATTCCGTCGCAGTCTATCTGCGAGCTTGCGATTGACGCCGATGAGCTGCCGGCACCGGTCGAGAACGCCGACCGCCTGGAGATCACAGCACTCGACAACGGACATGCCCAGATTTTCGCCCACGGCATTGGCGGTCATGCCTCGATGCCCGAGGGAACGATCAATGCCGTCGGCCTCATCGTGGCGTATCTGCGCGAGGCCGAGGATGCGTTTGGCGCCCGTGACGAGCGCCTGTTGACGCCTGCGGAGCACGAGTTTGTCAAGTTTTTGGCTTTTGTGCATGCGGACGCCTATGGCCGCGGCTTGGGCATCGATGCGACGAGCCCCGCGTTTGGCCCGCTCACCAGCAATCCCGGCGTCATCCGTGTGGTGGATGGCCACATCGAGCAGGTCATCGACGTGCGCTTCCCCGACAGCACGAGTGCCGATACCATCCGCGAGCAGCTCGATCCGCTCGTGGGCCGTTTTGGCGTGACGTGCCGTGTGGGTCGTGCGAAGGTGCCGTTCTCGGTCTCTGCCGACGATCCGGCCGTGAAGGCGCTTATTGATACCTATAACGAGTTTACGGGCAAGCATGCTGAGCCCTTTGCCATGGGCGGCGGCACGTACGCACGCAACTTTGCCCGCGCCGTCTCGTTTGGCCCCGAGGAGACCGGCCTGGAGCTGCCCGCATGGGGCGGCCAGATGCACGGCCCCAATGAGTGCGCCAACGAGGAACAGCTCAAGCAGGCGCTCAAGATCTACATCGTGGCAATCTTACGTTTGAACGAGCTTGAGCTTTAAGGCTGCGGCGTTTTAACAACTTAGCACCCCTTTCGTCCGGGCTTTTTAAGTTGCGGTGGAATAGTTCCTAGAATGGGCCATTTGATGGCCAAGCAGGAACTATTTCACCGCAACTTTGTTTTTATTGGTGTAAAAGGCGGGTCATGCTTGGTGGCGGGTTTGTTATTCGTTTGTAAAGCCGAGCCGCGCTTGCGGTAAGGGTCTATCAGATGCCCGTAAAAAACCGCAGTTGGCGCGGGCGCTGCCCGGTCGGGGCCGTATCTTTCCAAACAGCAAAGCGGGCAGGGTGCCCGCGAGTCGCATGTATGAAAGGAAGATCATGCTCGATCAGGCTTATTCTCGTCGTCAGTTCCTCGGCCTCGCTGGTGGTCTTGCCAGCATCGTCGGTCTCGGTCTCGTTGGTTGCGGCGGCTCCAACGCCGCCAACACCGCTGCTGAGGGCAGCGCCGCTGCTGCCGAGTCCGTCTCGGGCGAGGTGACCTACGACGGCGCTTCCTCGTTCCAGGCTCTCGTCGAGACTGCTGCCGAGAAGTTCATGGATGCCAACCCGGACGTCTCCGTCTCCGGTTCGGGTAACGGTTCGGGCAAGGGCCTGACCGCTGTCGCCGCCGGCACCGTCACTATCGGTAACTCCGACGTCTTCGCCGAGACCAAGCTCGAGGCCGACCAGGTCAAGAACCTCGTCGACCACGAGGTCGCCGTCGTGGGCATGGGCCCCGTCGTCTCCAAGAACGTCAAGGTCGACGACCTGTCCCTCGAGCAGCTCAAGGGTATCTTCTCCGGCCAGATCACCAACTGGAAGGAGGTCGGCGGCGACGACGCCAAGATCGTCGTTCTCAACCGCAAGGCCGGCTCCGGCACCCGCGCCACCTTCGAGGCCGCCGTCTTTGGCGACGAGGCCGTCGACTTTAAGGGCGACGCCGAGCTCGACAAGTCCGGCGATGTCCAGACTCAGATGGGCAGCACCGACAATGCCATCTCCTACCTCGACTTCTCGCACTTCGACGACTCCAAGTTCAACGCCATCAAGGTCGAGGGCGTGGAGCCCAAGAGCGCAAACGTCACCGACGACTCCTTCAAGATCTGGGCGACCGAGCACATGTACTGCTCCAAGGACGCCGACGAGGCCACCAAGGCCTTCCTGGAGTTCATGCTTTCCGACGACGTCCAGGGCAAGCTCGTCGAGGAGCAGGGCTTTATCCCCGTCTCTGCTATGAAGGTCGTCAAGGACGCCAGCGGCAAGGTCTCCGCTAAATAAGTAATCGCCCCGGAAAGGTTTGCAATGGCAAAACAGCTGCCAAAGCGCGACCTTGAGAACGTGGGCCTGGGCGTCACGGGCGCGTGCGTAGCGCTCGTGACGCTTGTCGTTGCCGCGCTCATCTTTATGGTCGCCCAAAAGGGCCTCTCGGCTTTTCTCAAGGACGGCGTTTCGGTCGTCGAGTTCTTCACCGGCACCAAGTGGGACCTGGCCAACACAGCCGAAAACGGCCTGCCCTACACCGGCGCCCTGCCCCTGATCGTCACCTCGTTTGCGGTCATGGTGCTCTCCACGCTCATCGCGCTGCCCATCGCCATCGGCTCTGCCATCTTTGCGGTCGAGATCCAGCCTAAGTTTGGCTCCAAGGTCTTTCAGCCGCTTATTGAGCTTTTGACCGGCATTCCCTCGGTCGTCTTTGGCCTGATCGGTTTTCACGTGGTCGTCGGCCTTATGAAGAGCGTTTTCCACGTGAGCACAGGCCTGGGCATCTTGCCCGGCGCCATCGTGCTGGCCGTCATGATTCTGCCGACGATGACCACGCTTTCGGTCGATGGCCTGCGCGCCGTGCCCGATAGCTACCGCCAGGGTTCGCTCGCGCTGGGCTACACCCGCTGGCAGACCATCTGGCACGTGGTGCTCAAGTCCGCCATGCCGTCGCTCATGACCGCGGTCATCCTTGGCATGACCCGCGCCTTTGGCGAAACGCTCGCCGTGCGCATGGTTATCGGCGGCATCGAGGCCATGCCGACGTCGCTGCTGTCGCCTGCCTCGACCATTACCACCACGCTCACCACGTCCATGGCGGTCTATGCCGAGGGCTCGGCCCAGGACGACGTTCTGTGGGCGCTCGGTCTGCTGCTGATGGGCATGAGCCTCATCTTTATCCTGATCATCCACCTTATCGGCCGCAAGGGGGCGAAGGCTCGTGGCTAGCACGCGTATCCACATCGACGAGGCGAGACTCGGGCGTGTCCAAAAGCAGGACCGCATCGCCACGGGCGTGCTGACGGCGATTGTCGCCATCGTCATGCTTATCGTCGTCTCCATGGTGGCCTACATCCTGTTCGAGGGTATCTCGACGCTGTTCCAGCCGGGCTTTCTCACGCAGCCCGCACGCGCCAACGGAACGCAGGGCGGCGTGCTCTACCAGCTGTTCGACTCGTTCTATCTGCTGCTGATCACCCTGGTCATCTCGGTGCCCATCAGTCTGGGCGGCGCGGTCTTTTTGGTTGAGTACGCGCCCGATGGGCCCATCCGCGACATCGCCTCCACCGCCATCGAAACGCTGTCCTCGCTGCCCTCCATTGTCGTGGGCATGTTCGGCTTTCTGGTGTTCTCGGTGCAGCTGGGCTGGAAGTACTCCATCATCTCCGGCGCCGTCGCGCTCACCATGTTCAACATCCCCATCCTGGTGCGCGTGATCCAGCAGGCACTCGAGGACGTGCCGCAAGCCCAGCGCGATGCGTGCCTGGCCATGGGACTCACCCGCTGGGAGGCCACGCTGCACATTCTGATTCCCGAGGCCATGCCCGCCATCGCGACCGGCATCGTGCTTTCGGCCGGCCGTGTCTTTGGCGAGGCCGCGGCGCTGCTCTTTACCTCGGGCATGAGCTCGCCGGTTCGCCTGAACTTCTTGAGCTTTAACCTGTCGAGCCCCACCTGCGCCTGGAACGTGTTCCGTCCCGGCGAGTCGCTGGCCGTGCACATCTACAAGATCTATGGCGAGGGCAGCCCCGAGGCCCAGCAGATCGTCTGGGGCACCGCGGCACTGCTGATGATTTGCGTGCTGCTGTTTAACGTAGTCGCCCGTATCGTGGGCAAGCAACTGGCAAGGAGGATGACGGCCGAATGAGCGAGATGAATGCGACGCCCGCAACCGATGCGGCCACGTCCGAGACCCAGGACTTTCTGTCGAGTGTGGGGGAGAGCGAGAAGCACGTGCGCGTGAGCGGCAAGGCCGTGAGCGACGAGGTCGTGCTCTCCACCAAGGACGTCAACGTGTACTATGGCGACCACCATGCGCTGCACGACACGTCGCTCGACTTCCACAAGGGTGAGATCACGGCGCTCATCGGGCCTTCGGGCTGCGGCAAGTCGACCTTCTTGCGCAGCCTCAACCTGATGAATCGCGAGATTCGCGGCTGCCGCGTGGAGGGCGAGATCAGCTACCGCGGACGCAACGTGAACACCAAGACCGAGAATACCTACGAGCTGCGCCGGTCCATTGGCATGGTGTTTCAGCAGCCCAACCCCTTCCGCAAGTCCATTCGAGACAACATCACGTTTGCGCCCAAGCGCCACGGCATCACCGACCGCGACGAGCTCGATCGCATGGTCGAGGAAAGCCTGCGCGGTGCGGCCCTGTGGGACGAGGTCAAGGACAAGCTCGACAAGAGCGCCTACGCGCTTTCGGGCGGTCAGCAGCAGCGTTTGTGCATCGCGCGCACGCTGGCACTCAACCCCGACGTAATCCTGTTTGACGAGCCCTGCTCGGCGCTCGACCCCATCTCGACGCTGGCGATCGAGGACCTCATGTCGTCGATCGTGGCCGACCGCGCCATCGTCATCGTGACGCACAACATGGAGCAGGCGTCGCGCGTGTCCAACCGCACGGCGTTTTTCTACATGGGCGATATGGTCGAGTACGACGAGACCGACGAGATTTTCCAACGGCCCAAGGATAAGCGGCTGAATGATTACCTCACCGGCATGTTCTCCTAGTCCGGGACATGCTTGAGGCCCGCGGCGGCCACGGTTGCCGCGGGGCTGATTGGAGAGGCGGGTCATCTCTTGCGGGAGATGGCCCGCCTTTTTGCGTCGCGTGCTGGTGCGCTTGCCCAAAACCACCACAAAGGTGCCTGTCCCCTTTGTGGTGGTTTTCGCTATCATGGACAACGTTGAATTTCTACGAAGGAGCAGGGCATATGGCGATTCTTTTGGGATGCGATTCCGTCAGCCTAGAGTTTCCCACCAAGCATATTTTCGATAGCGTTACGCTCGGCGTGGGCGAGGGCGACCGTATTGGTATTGTCGGTAAAAACGGCGACGGTAAGTCGACGCTGCTGAGCGTGCTCGCCGGCACGTTGGAGCCCGACGACGGCCGCGTGACGCACCGCCGCGACACGACGATTGGATTGCTCGGCCAAAAGGATAACCTGGTCGATACCGACACCGTGCATCATGCCGTCGTGGGCGACACGCCCGAGTATGAGTGGGCGTCGAGTCCGCGTACGCGCCAGATCCTCGCCGGCCTCATCAGCGATGTACCCTGGGAGGGCATGGTGGGCGAGCTCTCGGGCGGTCAGCGCCGTCGCGTGGACCTCGCGCGCCTGCTGATCGGCGACTACGACGTGCTCATGCTCGACGAGCCCACCAACCACCTGGACATGCGCACCATCAACTGGCTTGCGCGTCACTTAAAGGCCCGCTGGCAGCGCGGCCAGGGCGCCATGCTCGTGGTCACGCACGACCGCTGGTTCTTGGACGAGGTCTGCACCAGCATGTGGGAGGTCCACGACGGCCAGGTAGATCCCTTCGAGGGCGGCTACTCGGCATATATCCTGCAGCGCGTGGAGCGCGACCGCATGGCCGCCGTTACCGAGGAGCGCCGTCGCAACATGGCGCGCAAGGAGCTCGCGTGGCTGAGCCGCGGCGCCCAGGCGCGTTCCACCAAGCCCAAGTTTCGCGTTGAGGCTGCTCGCGAGCTGATCGCCGACGTACCGCCCGTGCGTGACGAGCTGGAGCTCAAGCGCCTTGCCGTGAGCCGCCTAGGCAAGCAGGTCATCGATGTCATCGACGTGGATGCCGGCTATGCGGATACCGATGGTGCGCCCAAGCAGGTGCTCACCGATGTGACCTGGCTCATCGGCGCGGGCGACCGCTATGGTCTTTTGGGCGAGAACGGCGCCGGCAAGTCGACCTTGCTCGACGTGATCCAGGGCAAGATTGAGCCCACGCGCGGCCGTGTGAAGATTGGCCAGACGGTGCGCTTTGGCGTTCTGTCGCAGCAGCTCGAGGAACTCGAGCCCTACATGGGTGACACGATCCGCGAGGTGCTCGGCAACTATAAGAAGTACTACGTCATCGACGGCAAGGAGACTTCGCCCGAGAAGCTTTGCGAGCGCCTGGGCTTTACGACACAGCAGCTCTGGAGTCGCATCGGCGATCTTTCGGGCGGCCAGCGCCGTCGCCTGTCGCTGCTGCTGACGATCCTGGACGAGCCCAACGTGCTTATCCTGGACGAGCCCGGCAACGACCTGGATACCGACATGCTCGCGATTGTCGAGGACCTGCTCGACGGCTGGCCCGGCACGCTGATCCTGGTGACGCACGACCGCTTCTTGATGGAGCGCGTGACCGACCAGCAGTGGGCGCTGCTCGACGGCCACCTGACGCATATGCCCGGCGGCGTGGACCAGTACCTGCGCCTGTGCAACGCTACCGCCGAGGGCGAGCCCGTGGGTGCGCCGAGCGCCAAGACCGGCACGTTTGACACCGGTGCCGCGGCGGCTGCGGCCGAAAAGCCCAAGTCGAGCGGCCAGCCCAATGGCCTTTCCAACGCCGAACGCCAGAAGCTTCGCCGCGAGGTGAGCTCGCTCGAGCGCAAAATGGAGACGCAGCGCGCCCGCGTTGAGGAGGCCGAGGCAGCAATGGCCCAGGTCGATCCCACCAACTACACGGCGCTGGGCGAGCAGCAGGCAAAGATCGACGAGGCCCACGCCGCCATGGACGAGTTGGAGATGGCGTGGCTCGAGGCGAGCGAGAAGCTCGAGGGCGAGGAGTAGGCGAGGATGATCAAGGCCGCGTTTTTCGATATCGACGGTACGCTGCTGAGCTTTAAGACCCATCGGATTCCGGCGTCGGCGCAGCAGGTGCTCGACAGCTTTCGCGAGCAGGGGATCGCGTGCGTGATCGCCACGGGCCGTCCGACCTACCAGATGCCGGACTGGCTGTTCGACCTGGGCTGGGATGCGTACATCACGCTTTCGGGTCAGCACTGTTTTGATGCCAAGGGCGTTTACCGCAGCTGCCCGATCGATTCGGACGACGTCGCGGCGATTGTGGACCAGGTGGCGCAGGGGCGCTACGACTCGCTGTGCATGCAGGGCGAGAATTCGTTTGTGAACCGCCTGTCCGAGCGCGTGGTGACGGCTGGCAGTAACGCGGGGATTGTCTACCATGAGGAGCCGTTTGAGCACGCCTTTGACGCGCCGGTCTACCAGTTTTGCGCCTTTGTTGATCCGGCCGACGAGCATATCGTGACCGATTCCGTGTCGCATTCGCTCACTACGCGCTGGTGCGATCTGTTCTGCGATATTATTCCCGCTAACGGCGGCAAGGACCTGGGCGTGGCGGCGACGCTGGAGCGCTTGGGCATCGACGCGAGCGAGGCGATCGCCTTTGGCGACGGCGAGAACGACCTGTCGATGTTCTCGGCCGTGGGCACAAGTGTGGCCATGGGCAACGCGCAGGATACCGTGAAGGCCGCGGCGACCTACGTTACGACCGCCGTAGACGACGACGGCATTTACAGCGCCGCCAAGCACTTTGGGCTACTGTAGCTGCGGCCGGCACTTAGGGACGTTCCTTTTCTGCCGGCAGCTGGGGACACTCCTTGCGGGGCGTCCCCATTTTGTTTTCGTCCCGCATGTTTTGTGAAACACGGCTAACTTTTAGGCAAAGTAGTAAGACATGGGCAACTTTTGCGGTAAAGTAAATCAAGCAAAAGTATCCAAAGGCTAACTAGAAGCCATCGCGAAAGGCGGCCCATGGCCCTGCGTGAATCCGGAGAAGACTATCTCGAATCGATCTACGTTCTATCGGAACGTCAGGGCATCGTGCGCTCGATCGACGTTGCCGAATACTTGGGCGTAACCAAAGCAAGCGTCTCTAAAGCCATGGCGGCCTTGGAGAGCACCGGCTACGTGGAGATGGGCAAACGCGACGTGCATCTGACGGAACGCGGTCTTGAGGTTGCCCGTCAAATGTGGGAGCGCCACTGCTTTTTTGTAGGTCTGCTAGAGGACGCAGGCGTAACGCCCGAGGTCGCGTCGCAAGAGGGCTGCCACATGGAGCACTGTCTGAGCGAGGAGAGCTTCGAGAAGCTAAGATCGATGCTGAGACGGGAAGATGTAGCGGGTCCAACAACAGAAGCCTAACTGACCCACAGTAGCGCGGAGTTCACGCAAAGCGCGAACCAGCGACCGGGACCAGCGGCCCTTTCGGCCAAGTCCATTTCAGCAAAGGAACCCCGCCAGCAAGCGATGCCCAAGAACCGCCAGCTGTGTCAATGCAGGCCGGGGCCGGGCTTGGTTTTGAAAACACTCCGCAGCGCGAGGTCCGCCTTTCCGTTGCTCCGCAGGAGCAAGAAAGACGGGCCTCATGCGCGAGGACGTTTTCAAAACCAAGCCCGGCCCCGGCCGGAGGGACCACGAGCGCTACAGGTTCTTGACACCCATCGCGCGCATGGCGTTCAGGATGGCGATGATCGCCACGCCTACGTCGCCAAAGACGGCAAGCCACATATTGGCGATACCCAGCGCTGCCAGCACAAGGATCAGCAGCTTAATGCCCAGCGCAAAGATTATGTTCTGCCAAACAATCGACATGGTCTTGCGCGCCACGCGGATCGCGCGGGAAATGTTGGACGGCTTGTCGTCCATCAGCACCACGTCGGCGGCCTCGATCGCGGCGTCGGAGCCCATGGCGCCCATGGCAATGCCCACATCGGCGCGCGTAAGCACAGGAGCGTCGTTGATACCGTCGCCGACAAAGGCGAGCTTGCCCTTGCCACTTTCGGCCGCGAGTAGCGCCTCAACGCGCTCGACCTTGTCGCCCGGCAGGAGCTGCGCGTGGAACTCGTCGAGACCGAGTTGCTTGGCCACAGACGCTGCAACCTCCTCGCGGTCGCCCGTGAGCATGACGGTGCGGTTGATACCGGCGGCATGCAGGTCGCGAATCGTTTGCTCCGCATCGGCCTTAACGGTGTCTGCAATCACGATGTGGCCGGCGTACACGCCGTCAACGAGCACGTGGAGGATCGTGCCGACAACCTCACAGTCCGGTGCTTCAACGCCGGCCGCGGCGAGCATCTTGGCGTTGCCAACGACGACGTGCTTGCCGTCGATGGTTGCCGTCACGCCGTGGCCCGCGTCGTTGGCGGAGTCGCTCACGCGCTTGGGGTCGACCTCGCCCTGGTAGGCGTCGCGCACGGACTGCGCGATGGGGTGATCGAAGAACGACTCAGCAAGGGCTGCGACTTCGAGCAGCGACTGCTCGGTATAGCCAGCCTCGGGGTGCACCGCGACGACTGAGAACGTGCCGTTGGTGAGGGTGCCCGTTTTGTCGAAGACGATGGTGTCCACGTCGGCGAGCGTCTCGAGGTAGTTGGAGCCCTTGATGAGAACGCCCAGCTTGGACGCGCCGCCGATGCCGCCAAAGAAACTCAACGGTACGCTGATCACGAGGGCGCACGGGCAGCTGACGACCAGGAAGGTCAGGCCGCGCAGGATCCAATCGGACCAAGCGCCAGTCACCAGGCCGCCGCCAAGCGCGAGCACCGCGGCAGCGCCAGTGACGGCGGGGGTGTAGACGCGGGCAAAGCGCGTGATGAAGTTCTCGGTGCGCGCCTTCTTTTCGCTGGCATTCTCCACGAGCTCCAGAACACGCGCGACGGTTGACTCGCCAAAGGGCTTGGTGGTGCGCACGTGGATGAGGCCCGTCATGTTGATGCAGCCGCTGATGATATCGTCGCCGGTCTTGGCGGGGCGGGGGACTGACTCGCCCGTGAGCGCGGCGGTGTCGAGCTGGGTTTCGCCCTCGACGATGACGCCGTCGATAGGCACGCGCTCGCCGGGCTTGACCACGATCACGGTGCCGACGGCGATGTCATCGGGAAAGACCTGTTCGAGTGTGCCGTCGGCTTGCTCGACGTTAGCGTAGTCGGGCGCGATGTCCATCATGGCACTGATCGACTTGCGGCTCTTGCCCACGGCGTATGCCTGGAACAACTCGCCGACCTGGTAGAACAGCATGACGGCGGCGCCTTCGGCCATGTGCGGGTCGGTGTCGGGGAAGAGCACCATGGCAAACGCGCCAATGGTCGCGACGGCCATGAGGAAGCTCTCGTCGAAGGCCTTGCCGCGGCGGATGTTATTGAATGCCTTTTGCAGTACGTCGTAGCCGGCAATCAAAAACGGCACGAGGAACAGCGCGAAGCTGGCGTAGATGTTGCCGGGCTCCCCAAATGCGATAGTGAGGGCGCCGAGCTCGTCGAGGGCATAAACAACGGCAAAAATGCCCAGTGCTACCAGGATGCGGTTGCGCTTGTGCTCAAGGGACTCTTTCTTCTTGCGCTTCTTCTTTTTCTTTTTGGGGTCGGCGGCTGCCATGATTCAAACCTCCCATTTGAGTGTATGAACACTTGCTCATATAATTTCGCGAGCAAAGGCCGCGGCAAGCGCGGCCTTACAGGTCAACGTGTGCGCGGGTTAGAGAATGATCTCGCAGTCCGGCTCGGCGTCGGCGGTGAACTCAACGACGCGGTCCAGGACCTCGTCGAACTTGGCGTCGTCGGCCTCGAGCGTCAGCTTCTGGGTCATAAAGTTGACCGAAACGGACTTGACGCCATCGAGCTTAGCCAGCTCGTCCTGAAGTTCACGCGCGCAGTTGGCGCAATCGATCTCGTCGAGCTTAAACTGCTTTTTCATGGTGGGTTCCTTTCCCTGTGTTGGCGGTCTGGGTGCCGGCCGCGCTGATACCGTGGTTGATTGCTATTCGCAGATATGGCTCATGCCCTGGTTGAGCATGGTATAGACATGATCGTCAGCGAGCGAGTAGAGAATGTTGCGGCCGTCGCGGCGGAACTTGACCAGGTGCGACTGCTTAAGCGTGCGCAGCTGGTGCGACACCGCAGACTGCGAGGTCGCGGTCGCTTCGGCGATGTCAGCCACGCAGAGCTCGCGGCCCATGAGGGCATAGAGAATCTTGATGCGCGTGGTGTCGCTGAAGACCTTGAACAGGTCGGCAAGGTCGTAGAGAAGTTCCTCGTCGGGAAGGTCCTCGGGCGAGCAGGTGGTGGGGACGATCGGCTCGGTGGCCTCGATGCCAGTCTTTGTTTCATCAGCGTGGCTGCTCATTGCAATATCCTTTCATATGAACATGCGCTCATATAACTTACTTCCGATTATATGAGCGCATGTTCATATGTCAATGACGTACAGGTAATTCGTCGCATAAAATGATGGGGAATAGTGGACGAGATTCCGGACTGAGCGGTTTTGATAGCCGATGCCGGGGTGGGTGCCCCCGCGCCGTGCAAAAATTGGAGTATTCTGCAACTATAGGGGGTCCGTTAATCTATTCCAGGCCAAATAAAGCCGCTCAAGAGTTATCCAAGGGCGGTAAACAGACAAGGTCTTCCTCAAATGTTGCCTAACGTTCCCGTTCGATAGCGTTTTTGTTTTTCATTTGGATTAACTTGTGGGTGCTGGAGGGCCGACCCTGCTGAATACTCGCAATTTTGCACATCGCTAGGGTACCCACCTTGTTAGCCGGTCTAGCTTCCGGCCCCGAAGATTCTGCCCTCGGGCGCGAGGCTGCTTATTTGGGCAAATGATGGGCTGTCGGATTCGACAGTCTGCATGTCATCGATTGCCGGAACTTCATTTATTGTCGGGTCATCCAGCGTGATGCCTTCGAGTGTTGCTTTTTCGAGGTCGATTCGTTGACGATCTTCGGAATCCTGGCGAAGCTGCTTCTGAATTCTCTTTTTCTCTTCTATAAACCTTCTGAGCACAAACTGTCTCAGGTCCTCTTGCATGATTTGAAAGTCTTTTGGCAGACGCGAGGGGCGTATGCCCTCTTTCCGTTGGATCGCCTCCATGACCCTAACGAAAGCGCTGGCATGCATAAAGGAATAACGACTGACGGTGATGATTCCGTATCCCATGGACGCAAGCGCATTCTTGCGCTCCTCATCGATGGCGCGGTCTTCTTCCGCGTCATGATAAAACCCGTTGTATTCAATGTCTGTGCGAGATTTCTTTAGATACGCATCCATAAAGAACTTTTTGCGTCTCGTGAGATTCTTTGCGGCAGCGGTGACCTGCACCTCGCAATCGGTCTCAATTCCCTTAATACCAAGCCCTCCTTCGCTTTTAGGCAGCGTTAGCATCATGACAAAGGCCGTTTCCATAGGAGACCGGCATCCGTCGCGCACACATTGAATCGCCTTTCGGGCAAGGGCCAGACCGTCGCATCTGGTAATGGAATTAAAGAACTGTTTTAACCTTTCGGTCGAGGTGAGCGCGAAACGCTCGTTATACGAGGTGGAAGAGCCGGTTCCAAGGGAGTAAGCGCCGCACAATTCAAAGTAGTACTCCACCAGTTCGCGAAAAGGGAGATAGGTGGCGGCCTGAAGTGCGCAAAGCTCAACGCCAACAATGAAGATGCCATCTTTGAGCTCTATAAAGCGTGAGCTCGAGAATCGTTTTGACGAAACGTGGCATTGACAGTTCATTGCATAGCGCGCATTCCTGAGATCAAACACCATTACTTCGAGGCAATCATTTGCGTCAAGGGAAACATCGTGTTTGGTGAGCCATTCTGCGGCTGCGTCAAGGAGCGTTCCGGTGGGACATGATCCGTAAATCGCGGCAGGGTTACAGGGCTCGGTGTCTTTCGTAGACGCCGAATGCGCGGCCTGGTAGACCGCTTTTGCAGTGGTATGTGACAATACGATACTCATGGTATATATCGTGTCAGCTAATGCCGTGCTGATGGCGCTGAGTGGGAAAGTCGTTTTAGGGGCCTAACCAAATGCTGTCCAAAAGCTTGACGCAATTATGGGTTGGCATGCCTAAAATCAATGTTCTCGCAGCTTAGCTATAGCATATAAAAACTCAATTGCTGCACATTTGATATCGATGCATCACCATCCGACAACGAATTACGTGTCGGGAATTGGCCGAAATCGTTCAAAATGAGGGTTCAGAATTTGTGATGGCAGATCTATCTGTGGAACGTAGGGCGGCCCCGCTGCGGTGTTTCCCGCTGCGAGGCCGCTCGTGAGCAAGTAGTGTTTGTCGCAGGCGTTGCTATTTCGCGAATAGGTTCTTGAGGTTGAACTCGGCCTGTACCGTGCGGAGCATGAGGTCGGTGTCGTCCAGACCCAGATGCTGCTCGTTGGCGTCGGGCGCGAGGGTGCCGCGACGGCGTGCCCAGTTCTCGAGCGCGGCGGGGGCGGACTCGCGGGGGAGCGAGCGCACGTCGGCGTCCAGGCTGCGGCAGATCTGGCGCGAGTCGATGACGATGATCTTGCCGGCGCGGCGTGCCTCGGCGTAGCCGTCCAGGTGGATCTTGAACCAGCTGTCCTCAAAGGCGGCGTTGTGTGCCATGTACGGGTACTTCTTCATAAGCTTGAGCAGCTGCTTTTGCAGCTCTTTGTTCTCGCGGAACGGCTTTTTGCCGTCGATGTCGTCCCAGGTGATGTGGTGGATATTCGACAACGGCACATCCTCGCCGCGGTAGATGTCGGGCAGGCCGCAGTAGTGTGCCTCGGCGTCATGCGGGACGGCGTCGCTGGTGAGCTCCATGATCTCCCAGCCCACGTTGATGATATAGCCGCGCTCGGGTGCACGTCCGGTGGTCTCGATGTCGATACCGAGCACGGTGCCCTGGATGGGCTTGCGGGCGTAGGCCACGCCGAGCGCGTCGCGGTCGCCGCGGATTTCGCGCATAACGGACGCGGCGGTGCGCTTTTGCATCTTGCCGATGGCGGCGCAGGTGTCGGCATCGGACAGGCCGCGCGAGAGCGTCGCGGGCGTCACGTTGCGCAGACGCGCCTCGCCAATCTGGTCGCACAGGTCGCGGTTGCGGTCGGCCAGGTCGCGCACGGTGGCAAAGTCGAAGCCGGGGTCGCCCTCGGCGGTAAAGTACTCGGTCTCGAGCACCTTGAGGGCCTCCTCGCCCTTCTGGCGCTCGGACTCCATGGCGCCGTGGTCGCCGTAGATAAACATGGGGATAAACGGCTGGCGCTCGTATTCGAGTGCTTGCGATACGTTCATATGCTACTCCTTGGACGGGCCGCGTTGTGCGGCTCGAGGTTACTGAGTTATGGCGAGATGATAGTTTACCATAGGCAACTATTGGCACCGCGCCCGGGACAACTACAATACCCTAGTTGACCGCTAGGACTTTTACAATGCTGCCGAAAGACACGAAAGGTTCCATCCGTCATGGATTTACTGATTGATATTCTGCTCGACGCCGGCAAGGACACGCTGTCGCTGGTGCCGTTTTTGTTGGTGACGTATCTTGCTCTCGAGACACTTGAGCACGTTGCGGGCGACCGCGTCAACGGCGCTATCAAGCGCGCCGGCGCTGCGGGTCCCGTGGTTGGCTCGCTGCTGGGCATGGTGCCGCAGTGCGGATTTTCGGCCATGGCAGCAACGCTGTACGCCGGCCGTGTCGTGACCTTGGGCACGTTGGTGGCGGTGTTCCTTTCGACCTCCGATGAGATGCTGCCGCTGTTGCTTGCCGAGCAGGTTCCCGTGCAGACTATGGCGATGCTTTTGGCTTCGAAAGCGCTGATCGCGCTGGTCACGGGCTTTATCGTGGACGCCGCCATTCGCGGCCTGCGTCGTAACGCTCGCGCGCATGCGGCGATTCGCCGCACCGTGCTGGGAACCGCGGCCAACCCGGCCCACGTGAATTGCGCGCACGACGACCACACTGGCGGTGACATCATCGACGAGGTGGCCGAGGCGGGCGTGAGCGCCGACCACATCCACGAGCTGTGCGAGCGCGACCATTGCGGTTGTGATGAAGACGAGGACGAGCACGAACACGGACATGGCCACGATCACGGTCATGAGGGCGACTATGAACACCATGATGGTCACGGTCACTCCCATTCCCACGAAGGGACGCCTGTCCTGTCGATTATCCGCAGCGCCATCTCCCACACCGTGCAGGTATCGGTATTCATTTTCCTGGTGACGCTGATTCTGGTTGCCGTGCTCGAGACGTTCGGCGAGTCCGCAATCGAGCAGTTCCTGCGCGGCAACGAGACGCTTGCGGTCCTGGGCTCGGCACTCGTCGGCCTGATCCCCAACTGCTCGGCCAGCGTCGTCATCACGCAACTGTACCTGGAAGGCGCGCTGCAGCTGGCCCCGATGCTCGCCGGCACGCTCATTTCCGCCGGCGTGGGTTATCTGGTGCTGTTCCGCACCAACCGCAGCGCCCGCGAAAATGCCGTGTTCCTGATCATGATGTACGTCATCGGCGCTGGCTGGGGCCTCATCCTCTCCGCCGTTGGCCTTTAAGTAGATTATTGGGACATGTCTTACGATCTACCTCTGTGACCAGGGCATTCCCCGCCGCCAAAACAAATAGGTAGATTTCCGGACATGTCCCAAAAATCTACCTTGGTTAGCGCAGCAGCTCGGTGAGGTTGCGTTTAAAGCGGGCGCGGTCTTCGCTGGTAAATGCCGCCGGCCCGCGAGTGCGTCCGCCGGCGCGGCGCACCTTCTTTTCCTCGTGGCGAATAAACAGCTGCATGTCGATGGTTGCTTTGTCGTAGACGCGCCCGCGCACACCGATAGCGGCGGCATCGCGCCCGAGCACCATGCTTGCTAGGCCAATGTCCTGTGTCACGACCACGTCGCCCGCTTGCAGACGTTCGACAATGGCAAAGTCGGCACTATCGGCGCCCACGCTCACATCGAGCGTGGTGACCCAAAAGCCGCGGCATGCGTGCTCGGCATCGCGCGGATCGTCGCGGCGAATGTGACGCTCCAGGTTTTGCGTGCTGTTGCCGGCGATAACCACGGCAACGCCCGCCCACCGCGCGCAGTCGATCGACTCGCGCGTAACCGGGCAGGCGTCGGCATCAATAAAGAGCGTTCTTGGCATCTAGTGCACCAGTTTGCCAAACTGAATGGCGCGGACAATGAGCGTCACGCCAAACACCAGGAGCGCTGCGCCGCTAAAGATGACGAGCATCTTTGCCGACCACAGCGGATAGATAAATACGAACATGCCGGCGATGATGGAGAGCGCGCCGCTCAGGATGGCGAGGGCACGGTTAGACGAAAGCTCGGACTCCAGAATGGACATGACACCTTCGACGATCCAGCCAAAGCCGGCCACGATCACTACGAGCGTGGTGAGCGTCGCGGTCGAGAAGGCCTGATTGCGCAGGATTATGACGCCGCCCAGAATGATGAGCAGGTTGGAGATGATGCTCGTTACGCGCCAGCCGGCGGGCAGCAGCGGCTCAAAAATGGCGGTGAACAGCCTAATGGCTGCTGTGATAATAAAGTAGAAGCCCAGGACGGTCGTCAGGAAGATGAGGGACTTGGCGGGCGCAAACAGCAGCGCGATGCCGGCGATGAGCGCGATGACACCCGTGATGGCGTAGATCCAGCGCACGGCCTTGATTGCCTTGCCTGCCATGCTTTTCTCGTCAAATCCAAACAGGTTCGACTGCTGGCCATCGTTCTTAAAGATGCCCATGAGGTCTCCTTTCCGTGCGGCGTTTGCCGTGATTGTTGTTTTTTTGCGGCGTATGCCGCAGTTGCTGCAACAAGTATCGCCCAAGTGCGCCGGCGCGTGGGACGGGGAGGGCGAATTGCCGCCTCATCTTCCCGAATTGTTACTTTTGTCCCCATTTTAACGGGGAGTATTCAACAGCTGTGGAACATTATGCCGTCGAGTGTAATTGCCTACGTTTTAGGTTAGATTTTCCTAAGGACAATTGGCTTGTATTGGGGGTCCCTATGAACGAAGCAGTTCCCGAGGCACCGTCGAGTGTCGAATCGATGGCAAAGCAAGGTTGCGAAAAGCTCGGTCTGGAAGCGTTTGATGCGCTGGTCCGTCGTGCCCGCACGTGCCGCCGTTTTGACGAGTCCATGCGCGTGCCGCGCGAGTTTTTGCTCGAGCTGGCGGAACTGGCGCGCCTGGCTCCCTGCGGCGCCAATGCTCAGCGTCTGCGTTTTCACGTGGTGAGCGGTGCCGAGGATTGCGCGCGTGTATTTGACGAGCTCGCATGGGCAGGCGCACTTAAGGATTGGCCGGGTCCTGCCGAGGGCGAGCGTCCGACCGGCTACATCGCGATTCTTGCCGAGCGCGCTGTTCCGGGTAAGCCCGCCGCGCCCATCACCGAGGTCGACACGGGCATTGCCGCGCAGACGATGATGCTCGCCGCTCGCAGCGCCACGCCCGAGGTGGCAGCCTGCATGTTCAAGGCCTTTACGCCCCACGCGATCGATGCTATGGGGCTCGATAACGACAAGTATGAGCTCAAGCTGATCATGGCTTTTGGCGTGCCGGCCGAGACGCAGATGATCGATGCGATCGATTCCAACCCCGACGGCTCAATTAATTACTGGCGTGACGATGCGCAGGTGCACCACGTACCCAAGCGCCCGCTCGCCGACGTGCTGGTGTAGCTGAGCGTCACCGCGGCGTGATCAGACGGTAAACCACCACAAAGGTGCCTGTCCCCTTTGTGGTGGTACGAGGGGAGAGCGTGTGGCAGATCTGTATTTGGTGCGGCATGGGCAGACTGAGCTCAATGTGCAGAGCATTTTGCAGGGCTGGCACGATTCGCCGCTTACGGCGCGCGGGCGCGAGCAGGCGCTGACGGCGCGTACGGCGTTTGCGGCGCGTGGCGTGGCCTTTGATCATGTGTATTCCTCGCCGTTGGGCCGGGCGCGGCATACGGCCGAGCTTATCGTTGGCGAGGGCCGTTCCATTGAGCTGGTCGATGACCTGCGTGAGTGGCATTTTGGCTCGCTGGAGGGCACATCAAATCGCGAGATGCCGCCGCAGCCCTGGGGCGATTATCCGGTGGCCTTTGGCGGCGAGTCGGAAGTGCAGCTTCAGTCGCGCATGGTCGCGGCGCTGTCCCGTATTATGGCCCGGCCGCAGCACGACTGCGTGCTGGCGGTTTCCCACGGCTCAGCCTGCCAGGAGTTTCTTGAGTATGTGACTGGCGAGGGGGAGCTACCCGACAACGGCGCCGTGCTTCATTTTGGCTATTGCGACGGGGCGTTTTCGCTCCTTGATTGGTAACGAACGAAAGGACCCCTATGAATAAAGATCTGTATCTGGTCCGTCATGGACAGACGATATTCAACCTTAAGCGTATCATTCAGGGGTGGAGTGACTCGCCGCTTACGCAGTTGGGTTGCGACCAGGCGGCGCGCGCCGGCATGTTTTTACGTGCGCGCGGCATTGAGCCCGATCATGCCTACACCTCTACGCTTCATCGCACCGAGCAGACTATCGCCAACTTGTGGCCGGGCTTGGCGTACGAGCGCCTGGACGGCCTGCGTGAGTGGTTCTTTGGCGACTTTGAGGCCGAGCGCGTGATGCTTATGCCCGAGCGCCCGTGGCGCGACTTCTATCGGCAGTTTGGCGGCGAGGGCCAGATCCAGGTGCGCACGCGCATGGTGGCGACGCTGACCGATCTTATGCAGCGTCCGGACCATACGTGCGTGCTCGCGGTAAGTCATGGCTCAGCTATCAAGGAGTTTTTGGACCACGTGCGGGGCGCGGCGGCCGACGAGCGCGAACGCGTGCCGGGCAACTGCTCAGTGCTGCATTTTGCGTTTGACGATGCGGCCGATACGTTTGAACTGGTCGAAGTCTTTACGCAGGAAGACTACGCGCGCGAGCTGGGGCTAGAGCCGCTCGTGGCGGCGGCAGGTCCGCAGCGTGGATAACGCTGACGTTGCGGCCCGGTTTACCGGCGTAATTGTTTGATGCGAAAAGGGCGGAGGTGCATGCGTTTGCTGCATCTCCGCCCCTTGTTTGTTTGGATGCTGGGTTTTCCAGCTTAGCGTTTGAGTTCGCTAGAACCGTGAGACCTGGTGAGTGAGCAGACCCGTCGGAACCTGCGGCGCGCTGCCGCTGACCTGCGCGGCGGGGAACAGCACGGCTACAGCAAAGTTGAACGGCTCTTTGCCAGAGTAGGCGCCGGCAGCGCGGGCCTCGTCGGCCAGAATCTGCGATGCCCCAGCCAGTGCGGCGACATAGGCGGAGTCACCGGCGAACACCGGGTCGGGCGCCTGATCGAGCATGGCACGGATGGCGGCAACGGCGTCCTCGCGCTTGACCTCCCACACGCGATGTGTGACGCCCGCGGGATCGGTGACGGCGTAGAGCGATGCGCCCTCTTTGGCAGCGCTCAAAATGATATCCATGACGGGCGACGCCTCGTAGGCGAGCGACACGGGGCGCGGCTGCACCTTAAGCTCGGCGATCGCGCGCGCGGCGGCGAGTGCGTCGACGCTCTCGGCGGCAGCCTCGTCGCTACCCGTCAGTACGTTAACCGGGCAAATCGCCACGACACCCGTCGCGCGACCCGGCTCGCCCGAGCATTCGTACACGTAATACGCCGCGCCTGGATCCTTGAGCATTAGGCCGTCAGCAATGGCGCCGCGCAGGGCGTCGTTGCCGCTCAGGATACCGCCCATCGCAGGCAGCGCCTCGAGCACACGGTCCTGAGCCGGGCGGATGCAGGGAAACGGAAGTGCTTTCATGGGCGGTCCTAACGCGCGAGTCGGTTTGTTCGCGGCTTATTATGCCCCAACTTGGCCGCTTGCGTCCCAGAGCGTGTTATCGGCAAGCGCGATGAGCACGTTTTGGCAGCGAACGATATCGGCATGGGGCACATACTCGTCGGGCTTGTGTGCGAGCGCCAACGAGCCGGGGCCGTAGCTCATACAATTGCGGTTGCCTGTCTTGCCGGCAATGACGGCGGTATCGGTGTAGCCGGTAAAGAAGCCGACGGTCGTGTCCGCGTCCGTTACGTCATCGGCGGCACGCTTGAGCGCTGCTAGAAGGGGAGAGTTCGGGTCGCGCTCGATGGCGGGGCGGTCGCCCGTCACGGTGTAGCTGCCATGGCAACCGGGAACGGCGGCTTCGGCGACGGCGATGGCATGCTCGACCATATTGATTGCGGCGGCCGTATCGGTCGGCGGGGTCAGGCGCATGTCGACCCAGACTTTGGCGCGGTCGGGTACGACGTAGGGGCGATATCCGCCCTCGATTTGGCCAAACGTGATGGTCGAAGGCCCCAGCTCATCGTGCGCGGGCAGCGCCGCAAACGCGCGACGAAGCGAACACACGACCTCGGCCATGGCGGCGACGGCATCCGCGCCCTTCCAAGGCTGGCTCGCATGCGCCGTCACGCCAGCCATTTCAATCTCGAACCACGTACGCCCCTTGTGCGCCACCTGGATCTGTCCGTCGGTGGGCTCGGTGTCCAGCACCCATTCGCGCGAGCTGACCCAGCCAGCATCGATCGCGGCCTCTGAGCCGCGCATGAAGTCTTCCTCGTCGACCGAGCAGATGAGCGAAAAGCCGCGGCGTGGCAGCGCGCCATCCGCCGCCACGCGCTCGAGCGTATGGACCAGTGCGGCAATGGCGCAGGCCAGGCCACCCTTCATATCGCAGGCACCGCGGCCATAGAGTTTATCGTCGCGCACAACCGCCCCAAGCGGTTCGATGTCTGCGTCCCAGCCATCGCCCAAGGTGACGGTATCCATGTGGCAGATATAGATCAGCCGCGGCTCGTCGCTTTGGCCCGGCACGGTGACTTTAAGGTTGCGGCGCCCGGGCAGCACTTCGAGCTCCTCAATCTGCACGGCATCGAGCGCAGAACTATCAAGTTGTGCCAGCTGCTGCTCAATGAGCCTCTTAATGAAGCGCTCAATTTCATCCTCATACGCGCCCGGGTCTGAGCTGTCGATCCGCACAAGCTCCTGCGCAAGCCGCCAGGCAAAATCCTCATCAACCATATGCAACCTCACAATCAGTTTGCTTTCCAAACCGATTGTAAGCCTCCTGAGAGATCCGCGACGTGGGCGTGGCAGTATTTACCGTTCGCAGGCCGAGCCAGCGCGTTTGCCGTCCGGGCGGGTTCACAAGCGACGCAGCGGGTACGTACCCTTCATGGACGACATGCTGTGCGACATATCTGCCTTTCGGTATCACCGGATACCTCCACAGGTCTTGGCAATAATGCCGGACCTGCCCGATTCTGCGGACGATCCGCGCAGGGAGCACCTATGTGAGCATCCGCTCGTCACGCATTTCCTGGGCACCCCGTTACACGTGTTGGCGCAGGGCAGCTGCGGACGTAAGGGCGATCGCATTGTCAGGCATGTTTGGAACGGGGAGAGGCCGTTTGATTCCGTGCGGCAGACGGAGTTTGGCCTCGATGTTGCGTCCCCACTCTTTACCCTGCTGACCCTGGCTTCCTCGGTCTCAAACGAGCGTCTAATCATGTGCATGTATGAGATGTGCGGCACCTTTGCCGTGTGCAAGATTGCGCCTCAGGTAAAGTCGGCACTTGAGCAGGCATACGGGGGCCGGTGGGGTGACGCACGGTCGGGCTGGGAAAACGTAAAGGATGTCTCGGGGAATCCAACGGACTTGTGGAAACGACCTCCCTTGATCGAGCTCTCTGAGCTTACAGAGTTCGTCGATAAGGTCCGGGGGCTCCGCGGCGCTAAATCGTTCATACGAGCCGCGAAATGCATTACGGGGGTGGCAGCATCGCCGCTCGAGGTCCAGGCTTCGATGCTGTTTGGCCTTACGAGGTTGCGCGGCGGCGAAGGGCTGAGCCTTACCAATAACGTTGAGATTCGTATGACGCGCAGCGCCCGCCTGATTTCGGGGCTTGATAGGCGCTATGCCGATATCCTGCTGGCAAATAAGGACGGCAGCCGAGAGTGTCTGGTTGAATGCCAGGGTAAAGCCATTCACGGATCCATTGAATCCAAGATTTCGGACTCCGATCGAACGACGGCGCTGCAAGCGATGGGATATCCCGTCATTCTGATGACCTATGGTCAGCTGGCCGACTCCGATGCCTTCCGCGTGGTGATGGAGCTCATCATGTCCTATCTCGATGTGCCGCTGAAAGACAAGACGCCGCGACAGCAGGAGCTCGAACGGCGGCTTCGTGAGGAGATTTTTATCGATTGGGCAGGAATGTAGCCGCGCGGGTGGAAAACGGTCGCGCGGACTAGAGTTTTGGTCACAAAAAGACTTATATTTCGCCTTGGAGGGGCCTTAAAAATGCTATCTAGAATAAGTTGTTTCGGAAAATGGACAGTCAACTTACATTCGGCACATAGAGATCGATTTTTACCTACTAAAGTCCCTGATAAAGCTGTTTATCAAAGCGGGTGTGCTTAGCGACTTGAGCCTCACTATCGATTATCTGAAAAAACTTGTTATGGGTATCATTTTAAAGTCGTCCGGAGCAACAAAATCGGCCCCCGTTTCGTGAAAACGGGGGCCGAATGGGCTTCGTGGTCTGTCTGGCAGGATTGGCGCCGGCGCTATTTAATCACGCGCACACGATACATCGACGGAATATGCTTGAGTGCCTCGATCGTGCTGCCGTCCAGGTGCTCATCGGTGTCGAACATGGTGTAGGCGTTCTCGCCAGCGGACTCGTTGGTCATGCGCTGCACGTTGGCGTTGTCCTTGGCGAGAATGGCCGTGATCTGGCCGATCATGTTGGGCACGTTGGCATGCAGGCAGGCAATGCGGCTTGCGGCGCGCGCCTTGCCCATGCTGCAGGCGGGGTAGTTGACGCTGTGCGCGATGTTGCCGTTTTCCAGGTAATCCTTGAGCTCGCTGATGGCCATGTCGGCGCAGTTGGCCTCGGCCTCGCCGGTGCCGGCGCCCGAATGCGTGGTGATAAACGTGTTGGGCATCTTGACGGTCTTGGGCGTGGCAAAGTCGCAGCTAAACCAGCTGAGCTTGCCCTCGCGCAGGGCAGCGTCGACGGCGTCCTCGTCAATGATGGTTTCGCGCGCGTAGTTGATGAGCACGGCGTCGGGCGCCAGCAGGTCGATCTGCTCGGTGCTGATCATGCCGATGGTATCGGCCTTGCTGGGCACGTGCACGGTGAGGTAGTCGCAGCCGCGGCAGAGGTCCTCGAGCGTGCCCACGCGCTGCACCTCGCGACTCAGCACCCATGCGTGCTCGACGGAAATGAACGGGTCGTAGCCGTAGACGTCCATGCCCAGATCGACACAGGCGTTGGCGACCTTGGAGCCCACGTTGCCCAGGCCGATGACGCCGATGCGCTTGCCCTTGAGCTCGCGGCCCACAAAGGCCTTCTTGGCCTTTTCGGCATCGACCTGAATCTCGGGGTCGTCGGCGTTGTCGCGCACCCAGTTCATCGACTGCACCACGCCGCGGCTCGAGAGCACCAGCATGCCCAGGACGAGCTCCTTGACGGCGTTGCTGTTGGCGCCGGGGGAGTTAAAGACGACGACGCCCTTTTTGGCGTACTCCTCGACGGGGATGTTATTGACGCCGGCGCCGCAGCGGGCGATGGCGCGGATGCCCTCGGGCAGTTCGTAGCCGTGCAGGTCGGTCGAGCGCATTAGGATGGCGTCGGCCTCCTCGGCGGTGTCCACAAACTCATAGCCCTCGCCAAACTCGACTTTGCCGTCTTTGGTAATGTCGTCGATGGTCTTAATCTTACGCATGGAAAAACTCCTTAGCAGGTTTGGTTTAAACAGGTGGTTTGAAGTGGCTGGTCGGCCCGCGGGTTGCGGGCTAGTTAGATCGCGGACTCAAACTATGCTGTGTTTCGAAGTTCTTCATGTACGAGGCCAGCGCCTGCACGTCCTCCATGGTGACGGCGTTGTACACGCTGGCGCGCATTCCGCCGACGAGGCGATGGCCCTTGACGTTTTGGATCTGGTGCTCTGCCGCGCCCGCAACAAAGGCCGCGTCGAGTTCGGCGTAGCCGGTACGGAACGTGACGTTGGCGATGGAGCGGCTGTTGGCCTGCGCGGTGCCATGGAACAGCTCGCTGTGCTCGAGCAGGTCGTAGAGCAGGTTGGCCTTGGCCCAGTTGCGCTCGGCCATGGCGGCAAGTCCGCCGGTCTGCTCAACCCAACGGAACACCTTGCCGCACACGTAGATGCCAAAGGTGTTGGGCGTGTTGAGCATGGAGCCCTTGGCGGCCTGGGTCTTAAGGTTCATGTACTGCGGCGTCTGCGCAAAGGCCGGGCCGTCGGCGATCAGGTCGTCGCGCACGATGACCACGGTCACGCCCGCGGCGCCGGCGTTTTTCTGCGCGCCGGCGTAGATGAGCCCGTAGCGCTCAACGTCGAGCGGCTGCGACAGAAAGCAGCTCGAGACATCGGCGACCAGCGGCACGTCGCCGCAAGCGGGCAGCTCGTGGTACATGGTGCCAAAGATGGTGTTGTTCTGGCAGATGTAGACGTAGTCGAGCCCGTCGCCCGCAGCCTCGGCGGCAATACGCGCGTTGATGTCGGCCATGTCGGGGATGCAGTCGAAGTTGGTGTCTTCGGAGCTTGCGAGCAGCACGGCCTCGCCGTACTTGGCGGCCTCCTTGTACGCCTTGTTGGCAAAGTTGCCGGTCACGACGTAGCCGGCGCGGCCGCGGCGCATGAGGTTCATGGGGATGCCCGCAAACTGCAGCGTGGCGCCGCCCTGCAAAAACAGGACACGGTAATTGTCGGGGATGCTCAGCAGACGGCGCAGGGTTGCCTCGGCGTCGTTGATAATCTGCTGGTACATGCTAGATCGATGGCTCATCTCGAGCACGGACATGCCGCAACCGCGGTAGTCCATCATCTCGTCGGCGATCTCGGCGAGCACGCTTGTAGGCAGCGCGGCCGGGCCAGCTGAGAAGTTGTGCACACGTGCCATCTTCTAGGTCCCCCTCATAGTCGTTTGAACGTTCGGGATACTTTAGCACAGTGGAGCGCCAGGCGCGACCGCATCTCGGTAAAACTCGACTGCGCCGCTATGATTTACAGGATGGTTACATGGGGGAGGGATTATCTCGAGGCTCGTATCCGATCCGCCTCGGCCTTTGCTTGTTTCCAGGGGCGTACGCGACCGTTGGTGAGGTCGTCGTAGCCACGAGCGATGGCACGTTGAATGTGATCTTCGCGTTCCTGAATGGTAGTTAGTGCGCGCGTCTGATCAGAAATAGACTTTACGACAGACATATGAAGCTCCTTACATAGAAGCATGTGTATAACTCTATGTTGAATATAGCGGAGGATGGCGTTGGGCGTGTGCGTGCCTGCATTCGTAAGCGCGGTTGTCTGGCAAGTGTGATTTGGGGCGACCTCGTCAAAGCTTCTGAGCTGCGAAAATGACCGTTAACCGGATTTAATTTTGTTGCTCAACATTTGACACGCTGGGCGTGGTAACTTTTTTACCAACAGGTATGATTATTGTCATGTGCGCCGCACCTGCCTGCCGGGTTGCGGCGCACTTGTGACAGCCTTTGACACCCTTGGAGCGTGTACTGTGGATATAACCACAAAAAGCGTTCGGGGGGGGGGTGCTCACCCGCGAGCAATTCCTCCCGCATGAGATGCGCATCGTCGCTGCCCTTCGTATGCAGGGCGCAAGCGACGAGCAGGTCATTGTACGCGTAAAGAGCGAGAACCTCTTTCAATATCCCACGGAGCGCATGGTCGCCAACCGCGCAACCGTGTGCCTTCGACGCCTCGACGCCATGGTGCCCACGGACGCCGCATGCACCGTGCGTGGCATCGACTCCAATATCGCCGTCGAGGCTGTGTCATCCCTAACCAGGCTCATGGCATCCGGCACTCCCACGCAGGCGGACCAGGCCATCTTCTACAGCATGATCTGCCGCTACGATATCGTGCGCGAGCTCGTGCTCGTCGAGGTAGGGGAGCGCCTACAAAACTTCGATTATGCCTTTACGGCGGTTGACCTCAATGCCTTTATGACACGCTTTACCACGGAGTATCCGGACGCGGCCCGCTGGACTGAGGCCACGGTCAAGCGCATTAAGGGCTCGCTCCGCCAGACGCTCCGCCATGCCGGCCTTATCGGCGAGGGCCAGGGCCCGGAGTCCGAGCGTCTGTCACCACTCTTCCTCGATTCCGATGTCGAGCGAGCCTTGGTTCTGCTGGGCGAGCAGTCGCTTATCGCGGCCCTTACCGGCAGGGTGGTGATGTAGCGTGGCTCCCGTCAACAGCGCCGCCGAACCTGCTATCACCCCGGCGACCGATTTCACCACCAATATCGGCATCCATTCCCGTAAGAGCGTCGTGGCGGCGCATGTCCGCTCTCAGCACGCCTGTCAGGAATTTGAGCGCCGCGCGCAGCTTCTGCGCGAATGCCTGTGCAGCGAGGACTTTTTGGCTAACAAGGGCATAGGCAATGAGATCGGCTTCCACACCTTTTGCTATGACCCCGCGCTGGAGTTTGAGGCGCGTGCATTATTTGACACCCTTTCACGCGATGCCGAGGCCGACAAGCTTCCGTGCACGCTCAAGGTCGTGAACCTCTACGACGCCGTGCTGGCAATTCTCGAAAAGCGCCGTGTCCTTAAGGCCATCCCACGCCAAGAGGAGCGCCGCGGTACCCAGCGCGTGCTCGAGGACGTGGCCAAGTTCGCCTCGCCCGAGATAGTCGCCGCGTACATCCTTGAGCAGACCGAGCCGCACGCGCCTGGAGACGTCGTTCTCCTCACCGGCGCGGGCGAGGTCTTCCCATTCTTTCGCATGCACACGCTTCTCCATTGCATGCTTGCGGATTTTGATGAGGTGCCTGTGGTCGCCGCCTATCCGGGCAGTTTCAACGGCTCTTCTTTCCAGCTCTTTAACCGTCTGCCGGCCGACAACTACTACCGCGCCATCGATATCTCGTAAGCACGGCTCCCCGCAGGCAAGTCCCTGCCGCCGGTAACAACCCTTTGCCATAACGTTCCCAAACCCAAAGGAGCACCCATGGACAACACGATCATTCGCGACCTCTTTGCAAAAGACATCAACCGCTCCATCAACGGCGTGGTCAAGGTCCAGGATTCAAAAGATGGGTCCATCCGCCAGGAGCTTGACGAGTACGTGGTGACGCGCGAGTTGCAGAGGCACTTTGCCACGTTCTTCAAGGCCTACGGCGATGCCATCGATGCGCGCACCGACAAGATCGGCGTGTGGATCAGTGGTTTCTTCGGTTCCGGTAAATCGCACTTCCTCAAGATGCTGAGCTACCTGCTCGAGAATCGCCAGATCGGCGGCAAGAGCGCCATCCGCTACTTTGACGGCAAGATCGTCGACCCCATGGTCGCGGCTGCCATGGAGCGCGCCTGCTCGGTGCCCACGCAGGCCATCCTCTTTAACATCGATAGCAAGGCGGGTCAGTGGAAGCAGGGCGATACGGCTCCCACGGCGCTGCTTCGCGGCTTTGAGCGCATGTTCTACGAGGCGCGCGGCTTCTACGGCGAGGACCTCAAGCTTGCAAAGCTCGAGGACTACATCGATTGCCTGGGCAAGACCCAGGAGTTCCGCGAGGCCTTTGAGCGCGTCAACGGCGAGTCCTGGCTCCAGGCCCGCGACACCTACAGCTACTTTGAGGACGACGTCGTCGAGGTGCTGCAGAGCGTGCTCGGCATGAGCGAAAAGGCCGCATGGAACTGGCTCGAGGGTTCTGAGGACGAGGTTTTGGCCCCCGATGTCTTTGCCAAAAAGGTCAAGGATTACGTGGACGCTCAGGCAGCGGCCCACGGTGGCAACTTCCGTTTGCTCTTTATGGTCGACGAGGTGGGTCAGTTTATTACAAACGACCAGGACCCAAGCCTTATGCTGAGCCTTCAGACCATCGTCGAGGAGCTGGGTGCCGCCTGCGGTGGCCGCGTGTGGGTAATGGTTACGAGCCAGGAGGCCATCGACAACCTGAGCCTGCCCGTGGGCAACGACTTTTCAAAGATCCAGGGCCGTTTCAATACCCGCCTTTCGCTCTCCAGCTCCAGCGTGGACGAGGTCATCCAACGCCGTGTGCTCGAGAAGACCGCGCCGGCGGCCGATATGCTTGCACAGGTCTACGAGCAAGACGCCGCCGTCCTCAAAAACAACTTTACCTTTGAGGGCGGCTCGCGCTCCGACCTTGCCGGCTACGCCAACTCCAAGGATTTTGTGGCCAGCTACCCGTTTGTGGGCTACCAGTTTAAGCTCCTGCCCGACGTGATGACCGAGGTACGCAAGCATGGTGTTAAGGCCAAGCACATGTCCACGGGCGAACGCTCCATGCTGAGCGCGTTTCAGGAGAGCGCTCAGGCCATCCAGCATGACCAGACTGGTGCACTCGTGCCGTTCTGGCGCTTCTTCGACACAATCTCCAAGGATTTGGAGCACGGCATCATTCAAGTCGTCGTCTGTGCGGAGCGCGCGGCTGAAAACGCAGAGGGTCTTGAGAGCTACGATGTCCGGGTGCTTAAGCTCCTGTACTTGATCCGCTACATCGGCTACGTCAAGGCCACGGTCGAGAACATCTCCATCCTTATGATTGATAGCCTGGACGTGGACAAGCGCGCCCTTAAGGACCGCGTCAAGGAATCTCTCGCCCGCTTGGAGCGCGAGAACTACGTGGCACGCCAGGGCGATACCTATAGCTTCCTCACCGACGAGGAGCAGGAGATAGCGCAGGAGATCGCACGCACCCCGATCGACAACGCGAAGGTGATTGAATACATCAAGAAGCGCCTGTTCGAAAGCATCTACACTGCGCGCAAACTCAACCGCGGGGCCAACGACTTCCCCTTTGACCGCTACGTGGATGGCTCGATTCATGGATCCAACATGGGCGGCATGGCACTTTCCGTGGTGACCATGGCCAGCGATCTGGGCCGTTCGGACGATGCCGAGTTGGCATTGAAATCCGTGGATAAGGCCATCGTGGCCTTGAGCGACGAGGTGGATTATTGGGCTCCACTCGTCAACGCCGCCAAGATCCGCAAGTACGCCAAGACGCGAAATCTCCAGGAGCTTCAGCCGAGTACGCGCCAGATCGTCGAGTCCAAGATGCGCGAGGCGGCCTATAACGAGAAAGAGGCCGATACCCTTTTGAGCGAGGCCGTGCTCCATGCACGTTGCGCGGTCAACGGCCGCATGGTTGAGGTCCGCGCGGCCAAACCCGTTCAGGTTTTTGAGCAAGTGCTGGCGCAGCTGTGCGATGTGGTCTTTGATAAGGCCGACTATATCGGTGCGCCGGTCACGAGCGATTCCGATATTCGCTCCACTCTGGCGGGCAACGTTCAAGTGGGGCTCGCTGGCATGGACGCGGGTAACACGCGTGCGCTCAAGGAGGTCGAGGACTACCTCAAAGTGCAGCACCAGCGCCACCTGGATACCGCTATGGGCGATATCCAGCGCCAGTACCAGCAAAGGCCCTTTGGCTGGCGCGAGGTCGACATCGCAAATGTGGTGGCGCAGCTTGTGGTGGAGCAGCGCGCGCAGGTGCTGTTTGGCGGTCAGACGGTTCAAGCTAACGACAGCCGCATGGTGGCGCTCCTGCGCAAGGATGCCGATAAGGCCCAGGTGCGCTTGCGCATGCGCATGAGCGACCGGTTGCTACGCGCCGCGGGCGAACTCATGTGTGACCTGTTTGATCTCAAGACCGTGCCCTCCAACGAGGATAAGCTCGTGGCCGAGCTCAAAGAGCGCCTTGAGGGCTTGCGCGAGGCGTGCCTCGCCATAGCACGCGACTACTACACGGGCATCAAGCCGGCCTACCCGTATCCCGGTGAGGACGAGTGCGAGAAGATGCGCTCGGAGGTGGCCGACGTCCTTAAGGACCAGAACGAGGCCGAGGCGTTCTTGACCACGTTCACCAAGCATGAGGAGCGCTTGCTCGATGCTAAGGAAGACTTTGACAAGGTGGTTGAGTTCGTCGAGTCCAATCAACGAACAGCGTTTGACCACGCCAGGGATTTCTTGAACCGCACCGAGGGTATCGAGTATGCCTCCGATGACATTCCCAGCGCGGTGGAGAACGTGGCAAAGGTGCGTGAGATCCTCAAAGATCCCAAGCCCTACGGCCGTATTAAAGACCTGCAGCCGCTTATGGATCCCGTCGAGGATGACATGAAAAAGCTGCTGGGCATCCGCCGCAATGAGTTTTTGTGTCGCATCGAGAGCGATCTGCAAGACCTGCGGGCGCAGGCCGAGAGTCAAAAGGGCTTTGTCAATCAGGCCAAGGATGCCATAGCAGACGCCGGCACCAAATACGAGTCGTTCAAAAACCGTGCCCACAGCGCTCAAAGTCTCAACGAACTGAGCGTTGTTGCAACTAACTGGGGCGACTGGCTCAGTGCGGCGGCCAACGAGATGTACGACGCTGTGGATGAGGCCCGCGTGCGTATGGACAACGAGCGCCGCACCACCGAGGTCATGAGTACGGGTGAGGTGGTCAAGAAGGTCTCCAACAAGGGCGCCGCATCGTCTGCTCCCGTGCCCGCGCCCAAGCCCCAGCGCAAGATCAAGACTGTGCGCCGCGCCGATCTGGCCAAGCCGAGTCGTCTCTTGTCCGCAGAGGATGTGGAGCGCTACGTGGACGACTTGCGCTCCCGCCTTATGCAGGCGCTCGCTGCAAACGACGAGATCCGTATCAACTAACCCGCGGAGCCACCGGTGCCAAAGCGCGCACCGGTGGCTTATGGCGTTTAGAAAGGCTCATCAACCATGAACGATTCTGCTCTTAAGAGCTTCTGCACCTGGGCCCGTACGGAGCTCATCAAAGGCGTGGAGGCGCAGATGGTGCGCTACGGCATCACCGAACCTGCACCCGCGCCCGTTGGGTCCGAGACCGTTAGCGGCCTGCCCCTAAGTCCGGCTGAGATTGAGCAACGCGACGAACTGCTGCGCATGCAGGCAGAGGTGGGTCACGAGGCGCTGCGCGACCGTGCGGCCTACACCTGGTTCAACCGCATCGTGGCCATTCGCTTCATGGATGCACGCGGATGGCTTCCCAGCCGCATGCGCATGCTAAGTCGTGCGGACGGCAGCCATGGCAGCGAGGCCGTGGAGAACGCACTGGACGTAGAGATAGCGACGGCCGATACCGATCGCATAGCCGAGCTCAAGATGGCGGGCTTGGATGAACCGCTGTGGCGCTATCTGTTTGTTGCTCAGTGCGAGGAGCTTGCCGATTGCCTACCGGGCGTCTTTGAACGCGTGGGCGGAGCCATGGAGCTGCTGTTGCCCCAGGGCCTCATGATGTCCGACGGCGTGGTGGGCAAGCTCAATGCCGTCCTCACTGACGAGGACTGGCGCAAGGGCGTGACCGTTCTGGGCTGGATGTATCAGTACTACAACGCTGACGTTAAAGACGAGTTCTTCAAGTCCAAGCGCAAGGCAGCGGCGGCGGACATCGCGCCCGCCACGCAGCTCTTCACCCCCGAGTGGATCGTGCGTTACATGGTCGAGAACTCGCTCGGCCGTCTGTGGATGCTCAATAACCCGGGGAGTTCGCTGCGCGAGCGCATGGAATATTACATCGAGCCCGATGCTGAGCACGAGGACTTCATACGCATCTCGAGCCCCGAGGAGATAACCCTCTGTGACCCCGCATGCGGCTCGGGCCATATCCTGGTCTATGCGTTCGAATTGCTCTTCCATATGTACGAGGAGCGCGGCTATCGTGAGCGCGAAATTCCCGAGCTCATTCTTACTAAAAACCTCGCTGGCATGGAGATCGATCCCCGTGCAGCGCAGATCGCGGAACTGGCGCTTGCCATGTGCGCCCGCGAGCACGATCGTCGCTTTTTCAAGCGCGCCGTGCGCGCCGACGTTACCGTGCTCTCGAGCATCCCGCTGGGAGAGGACGAGCTCCCGGGCAACAAGAAGCTCGCCGAGGAGCTGAGCCATTTGGGCGAGATCGGTTCGCTGCTCAATCCTTCAGAGGACGAGATCGACGAGCTCAAGGCTGCCGTCGCGAGTTGTTCCGATGACCTTTTTGCCGCTACGGCCAAAACTAAGCTCGAAAGCGCTGCCGCCATCTGCGAGAAGCTGTCCCGTCGTTTTACCTGCACCGTTGCGAATCCTCCGTATATGGGCAGCAGCAGCTTTAATCCATTCATGAGCAAGTGGGTCAAGAGAAATTATCCCGACGTGAAGAGTGACCTGTTCTCTTCGTTCATCGTGCGCATTATGGACTTTGCTGGCGAGCGCGGCGAAGTCGGAATGATGACTCCATTTGTTTGGATGTTTATCGGTAGCTACGAGAAGCTTCGAAATAGGCTTATCGATGACAAGACCCTAACCACGCTCATTCAGCTCGAGTATTCTGGCTTTGCAGGGGCAACCGTGCCCATCTGCACGTTTACCTATCACAATTCGCATATCGATGGTTATAAAGGCGGATACGTTCGTCTTGCCGATTTTACTGGCCCCGCGGTTCAGGCTCCCAAGGCGCTGGAGGCCATCCAAAACCCCGACTGTGGCTGGTTCTACCGCCGCAACGCCGACACCTTCAAACAAATCCCCGGCACCCCCATAGCCTACTGGGCCAGCGATGCTCTTGTTGAATCGTTCGCAAAAGGAAAGAGGCTCGATGCCATTGCTACTCCGCGACAGGGCTTGGCGACGAGCGATAATGGCCGCTTTTTGAGGAAATGGTGGGAAGTGGTGCCTTCCAACACATCGCGAGATTGCAGTGGCAGGCCCGAGGCAAAGCAAAGTGGTTCCCGTTGGTTTCCGATTATTCGGGGCGGCTCCTATCGAAAGTGGTGGGGTGACTACGATGAGGTGGTTAATTGGTTTGATGACGGTCGGGAGATGAAGGAAGCAATTCTGTCCAAGTATACCTATCTCTCTACACCTGATTTTGTGATCAAGAACCAGAACGACTATTTCAAGCCCGCAGTTTCCTGGTCTAAAATTTCTTCCAGCCTCGCCTCCTTTAGGTTTGCACCTCGAGGGATGCTTTTTGAGGTAGCTGGAGCATGTCTTTTTGCGGAGCCGAACGAGCTTCGATACATCCAGGCTTTCTGCAACTGTTCCATTGCCGAAATTGATTTGGCGTTTATGTCGCCGACTCTAAACTTTGAGGTAGGCCAAATCGGTCAGTTACCGATCATCCAAGATAAGGCCGCCGAACCGACTGTTTGTTCACTCGTTGAAGACTCTCGCTCAATTTCAAAGGCTGACTATGACTCGTTTGAAACTTCTTGGGATTTCAAGCGTCATCCTTTAATTTAGCTGTCTTGTTAGGACTCACCTATCTTTAACAAAAGAACGTCATTGGATAGATTGGATTGAAATTAAATATGTCTGAAAAAAAGAAAGATGACAAGAAAAGAAAAGATGAAGGGGCGGGAGCAAAGAAGCCGGTCACGATTCCTGGACCCATAACAAGGTTAACGCAATTTACTTATGAAAAACCGGCGGGTTTACCTGATCGAAAAACCAAGTAGTAAAGGTGACTTTCATGGGCAAAAAGAACAAGCGACATGACGTCGATAAAAGCGCTCTCTCCAAGGAGGGGCAGATTAGCGATTACTTGAGAGACATTATTCTTTCCTCACTTGAATTTGAAAAAGAGAGGGGGGATAGCTTAAATCGCTACGTTGATAACCTCATGGTTACCATCACGATTCTGTCCGTTGCGTACCTGGCACCTCTCGACTATATTTCAAATATTCAAGGTCTTGAGGAAGTTTATGGGATTTCAACGAGGCAAATACTGTTTGTCTATTTGATTCTTCTTGGTCTTCTTGGCTGTGCTCTTGTTATAGCTGTCAGTGCAATATTTTTAAGGAGCAATATTGCACTCGCATCTCCTTCTGAACAATTTGATAGGTATTCGACTACTTACAAAGAGGCTTGCGACGAGGGCGGGCAAATTAGGGAACGGGACTTGCTTAAGTCCTACTGCTCTTCCCTAAACATTACCTATCGGGCTTACCTTTTGAAACATAACAACATGTGGAAGCGATTGAAAATATCAACTGGCCTGACTGTCCTGTCATTAATCATGGCATTCGTTTTTCTGTCCCATCTTTTATTGACTTTATTGTAGTTGTCGTCTCTCACTTATGGGATTTATTGATAGCCAGACTTGTCCTGAAGATATCGGTCGAGCATCGGAAGGCTTTCGCTGTTTTTCAGCTCACGAGTCTTGGTGTTTATTGATTGATGGAATGGGCTCGGGTTTTCTAACTTCTACTGTATTGATAAATTGAAAGGTCTGTAGTTATGGCCGCTTTACTTCAAGATAAATACGAGGCCCGCAAGGCTGAGGTCAACGAGCGGTTTGAGCAGCTTCGCACTAACGAGGAAGAGCTCAACCGGATCTTTGCCAAGATCTACAACATGGAGGGTGAGGTGCCCATCGAGGTCGAGGATAAGTACGTTTCGGTGGCGCGCATTTTCAATACCGCCGACGAGATTCCCGAGAGCTATAAGGGCAACAAATACGTGCGCACCAAGCGCGACGAGATCATCTCACTCATAAGCTATGCCGTGGGCTGCATGTTTGGCCGCTATTCGCTGGACGTGGACGGACTGGTCCTGGCCGACCAGGGTGCCACGGTCTCTGACTATCTTGCCAAGATGCCCGATTCCGATCACGTGACCTTTATGCCAGATGGCGACAATGTGCTGCCCATTACCGACGACGAGTACTTTGACGACGACATCGTGCGTTACTTTATCGACTTTGTGCGCACCGCGTACGGCGAGGAGACGCTCGAGCAGAACCTGGCCTTTATTGCCGAGGCGCTCGGCGGCAAGGGCACCTCGCGCGAGGTAATTCGCGCCTACTTTTTGAAGGACTTCTTTAAGGACCACTGCCAGACCTATAAGAAGCGCCCCATCTACTGGCTGTTCGACAGCGGCAAGAAGAATGGCTTCAAGTGTCTTGTTTACATGCATCGCCACCAGCCCGACCTGTTGGCTCGCATTCGCACCGACTATGTGCATGAGCAGCAGGAGCGCTATCGTTCCCAGATCGGCTATGCCAACGATGCCCTTGCCGGTGCCGAGCGCGGCGAGCGCGTGCGTTTGGATAAGCGCGTCAAAAAGCTCAACGACCAGCTCAAAGAGACCATTGCTTATGAGGAGAAACTGCACCACTTGGCAGACCAGATGATTAAGATCGACCTGGATGACGGCGTCAAGGTCAACTACGCCAAGTTTCAGGATGTGCTGGCGAAGATCAAGTAACTGCAGATACGGTAAGGATATTCATGCCCAAGATCGATGTAGAAGAACAGCTCAAGCTGCGGTTTTTGCAGCCGTTGTCCGCATGCGCGCCGCGCCGTGTGGTGGTTTGGCACGATGCGGACGGCGAGTTTGCTCCTGAGTTTGAGCGATTGGCTGCCGAGGGTTTCGACGGCGTGGGGGCCGATGCCGGCGTAATGCCTGCTCACGGTGACTTTGAGCGTCCGGTGCGGTTTGTTGAGGCCTGCGAGGGCCGCATGTTTGCCGTCAAGAAGCTCATCAACCGCGATGACCTTGCGAACGATATCTTGCTGTATCGCCATTGCCCGCGCGGCAGGCTTGAGGGCGATTGGCTTGCCGATGTTGAGCTGTATGCCGATCAGTTCCAGGCTGACTATCTTTCGCTTTTGGCCGATCAGTTGGGTATCGAGAATATCGATGCCGTGCGCGAGAGTCTGCGCGAGCACAAGACGTTCTTTGATGCCAAGACCCGCTGCGCTAAGTTTGCCGCGTGTGTTCCGCATGCCGCGGGCGTATCCGATATCGAACTCGGCATTCTTACGGTGATATTTGGCGGTAAAGAGCTTGGCGACGCGCGACCCGCGTTTGTGCTGCGCGGCTGTATGACCACGCCGCTGCACGAGGGTCCCGAGGCGCTGGCCGAGTTGATGGGCAAGTACTGCGTGCGCGATGTGCTCTCTGCCTTTATGCTTCGCTGCTATGGATTTGAGGGGCCGCTGTATGAGCGCGACTCATTGCTTATGCTTTCATCCCATGTGCTCCTTACAGCGGCGTCTACCGCGCTTCCCGAGGGAGCGCTCAAGGGACTCGAAAGCTATGTGGCTCCCGCCTACGGCCCCTATTGCCTTGAGGCGGTGCGCACGTGGGACCAGGCCGCCGATACCCAGGCATCGAGCGAGGACCTATTTGAGATCTGTCGTTTGGTGGAGGATGCCCGCGGACTCTTTGTGCGGTTTGGGGCTCTGCCGATCGATGTGCTGGCCTCGCTTGATGTGTTCCCGTGCGTCAATGAGGCTGTGCTCTCGCAGTTGTTCAGCTCGTTTGCCCAGGGTGCAGACCGTGTTGAGGACGCACGCGCCTTTGCGGCGCGTCGCTGCGACCTAAGCTGGTACCGCCGTGTCGAGAGCTACTTTGGCTTGCTTGCCGCTGTGGCCGACATGTGCGCATTTAGGCAGGCACATGCGGGCGGGTTCCATCTGGCGCAACCCCAGCGGGTGTGGGATGCCTATACGTCCGATTGGTATTCCATGGATGCTGCCTATCGCCATATGTGCACCGCGTATTTGCGGACGCGCTCTGTCGAGTGCGATGTGCTCGAGGAGCCTGCCCGAGCCGTGGTGGACTGGGCGGAGAATCTCTACAGCAACTGGTTTTTGGCCGATGCCAATGCCTGCTGGACATCCGCTGCGCAAGGGGAGTGGGCCGATTGCGGCTACATCGATGGCCCTGCACGGCAGGATGAATTCTACTGGCATGTGCTGCCCACCTTTGTGGGGTCTGCCAAAACGACGGTCGTTATCGTAAGCGACGCGCTGCGCTATGAGGTGGCCCGTGATGTCGCGGCGCTTCTCGAGCGCGAGCGCGGCGGCAACGTCAGGGTTTCTAGCATGCAGGCGGTCTTTCCCTCCATCACCGAGGTGGGCATGCCCGCGCTGCTGCCGCACCAAGCGCTTGAACTTGCAGCGGATGGCTCGTTTGTGTTGGCTGACGGCATGCCCACTGCGACGACTCCGCAGCGCGAGGCCGTACTAACCCACGTTGAGCCCACGGCCCGCGCTTTGCGCTCGAGCGCATACCTCAACATGGCGGGAGTCGAGCGCAAAGCGCTGCTCAAAGACTCCAGGCTCGTTTATCTCTACCACAACAAGATCGATACCACGGGCGAGAAGGCAGCTACGCAGGATGACGTTTTCGATGCCTGCGCGGACACCGTGGAGGAACTTGCCGCGTTGGCACGCCGCGTGTGCACCGACGCCCCGGGCGCGCGTGTTGTTATGACGGCGGATCACGGCTTCATCTACACGCGTCGTGAGCTCAACGAGTGCCAGATGCTCGGCAAGCCAGACCTTCCCTTCCTTGACGCTCCCGTCATGCACGGCAAGCGTCATCTGGTGGTGCCCAACGAGGCCGTGGCCAAGCTTTCGGTAGAGGCATGCGGGGTGTTTGTTAATGTTGACATGGGACGTTTGGGTGCCGGTTTTGAGGGGTTTGCCCCGCGCGAGAACGTGCACTTCAAGCGTCCCGGCGGCACTAACAACTACGTCCACGGCGGCATGAGCCTGCAGGAGCTCTGCGTGCCCGTTATCGGATTTTGGCGTGCGCGCTCGGGTTCCAAGGACTTTGTCGATACGCGCGCAGCGACGCTGCGCGTGCTGAGTGAGGGACGTCGAGTGACCAACTCGCTCTTCTCGGTCAACTTGATCCAGGAAGAACCTGCCCAAGGTAAGGTCTTGCCGTGCGAGTACGAGCTGGTGTTTACCGATGCAAGTGGCAACGAGGTAAGCGATACGGTCAAGGCGCATGCCAACAAGACTTCTGTTAACTCGCAGGAGCGCGTGGTGCATGCCAAGTTTGCGTTGCATGCAGCGGATGGATTCTCGGCCAAGGGTCCGTACTATCTGGTCTGCCGCGAGCGCGAAACGGGCAAGATCGTTTGGCGCGAGACGTACACCATCGCTGTTTCGTTTGCCCCTGTTGCTGACTTTGGTTTTTAGGAGTGTGCCCTATGTTTGATAGCCATGACGACGATCTGTGGGAAGTTCCCTCGATTGATGTGAATGCGCCGGTGCAGGCTGCGGTGTCTGCAGAGGAGGCCGTGCCCGCCCCGGAGGCTGAGACTGCCGCAGAGGCCGTGGCTGCCGCGCCTGCCCCGGAGCCGACGGTGGCCGCGGTACCCGATGAGGTTGCGGCGCCCGCCGAGGACGAGTCCTCGACCGATGGCTATGCCCAGGCCGTGGCCGACGCTCCCGAGGACGACGGTTGCGACATGGATGTACTGGACGGTAAGCTGCTCGAGCACTTTGGCGGCAAGATCGTACGCAAGGACCTGACGGCCTTTATGAAGCGCGGCGCCAACGTGCCTACCTTTGTGTTGGAGTATCTGCTGGGCATGTACTGCTCAACCGATGACGAGGAAGCCGTGGCAGAGGGCCTGGATCGCATCCGCAGGATCCTCACCGATAACTACGTGCGTCCCGACGAGTCCGAGCGTATTAAGTCCAAGATCCGTGAGCTGGGCCGTTTTACCATCATCGACAAGGTCACGGCCAAGCTCGACGAGTACAAAGACATCTACGTGGCCTCGTTTGCCAACCTGACCATTGAGCCGTTTGTGATGCCGGCCGAGTACGTGCGCGACTATTCCAAGATTCTGCAAGGTGGTATTTGGTGCATTATGAGCATCGAGTATCGTCACCCCTTGGATGAGGAAGACGAGTTTGGCATGGAGGTCTTTGGCGACGATGCGCCGCGCCGCTCCAAGGCCAAGCGTAAGAAGCGTGGGCCCGAGGACTCTCCGTTTAGCGTGGCGTCGCTCACGCCCATCCAGATGCCCAACCTGGACCTGGATGCCATGGTCGAAGAGCGCCAGTACTTTACGCGCGACGAGTGGCTCAACATGCTGCTGCGCTCCGCTGGCTATGAGCCCAGCGAGCTTTCCGAGAAAGAGCGCCTGCACTTTATCGAGCGTATGGTGCCGCTCATCGAGCGCAACTACAACCTGTGCGAGCTGGGTCCCCGCGGTACCGGTAAGAGCCATATCTACAAAGAGGTCTCGCCCTACGCCATCTTGCTTTCGGGCGGGCAGACCACCACGGCCAACCTGTTCGGCCGTATGAACTCCATGCGCGCCGACCGCGTGGGCTTGGTGGGCCATTGGGATTGCGTGACGTTCGACGAGGTCGCCGGCATGCGCTTTAAGGACACTAACGCCGTGCAGATCATGAAGGACTACATGGCGAGCGGCAGCTACGCGCGCGGCCGCGACCAGATTAACGCCGACGCCTCCATGGTCTTTGAGGGCAACATCAACGATACCGTGCAAAACGTCCTTAAGACCACACACCTGTTTGATCCGTTCCCGCCGGAGTTTAACAACGATTCGGCCTTCTTCGACCGTATCCACTATTACCTGCCGGGCTGGGAGATTCCCAAGATGCGCTCGAGCCTGCTGACCGGGCATTATGGCCTGATCACCGACTGCCTGTCGGAGTTTTGCAAGGAGATGCGCCGCAAGGACTTTACGCACCATATCGACCGTTACTTCCGCTTTAACAGCGACTTTAACAAGCGTGACGAGATCGCCGTGCGCAAGACCTTTAGCGGCCTGGCCAAGCTGCTGTTCCCTGACGAGGCTATGGACAAGGACGACGTGCGCTGGCTGCTGGACTACGCCATCGAAGGTCGTCGCCGCGTAAAGGAGCAGCTCAAGATTATGGCGGGCGTCGAGTTTATCGACGTCAACCTGGGCTATATGGATGCCGACAACCCGCAGGACGTGCACGTGGTGCGCGTGCCCGAGCAGAGTGAGGACACGCTGATTCCCGACGGGTCGCTGCTGTCCGGTCACGTGTTTGGCGTGGGCAGGTCGCAGGGCGGCGAGGTTGCCGTGTACAAGCTGGAGAACAAGGCCGTTGCCGGCGAGTGCAAGTTTAAGTACGAGGGCGTGGCCTTTAACAAGCCGGTGCGCGATACGCTGGAGGCCGCGTTCGACAACTTTGTGAACCTGGCGAACCGCGTGGCACCGGGCATGCACATTGGCTCCAAGGATTACCTGCTGTTCTACAACGACCTGCAGAACAAGGGTTTGTCCGAAGAAGTTTCGCTCGCCGAGTTTGTGGGCCTGTGCTCCGCGGCGTGCAACCGTCCGGTTATGCCCGCGCTGGCGATTCCGGGCATCTTGCGCATGTCGGGCTCTATGGACGAGATCCGCGGGCTCGAGGACATTATGCGCGTGGCCAAAAACGCCGGCGCCAAGCGCGTGATTTTGCCGCTGAGCGCCATCGCGGGCCTGCAGAGCGTGTCGTCCGAGATTATCTCGGGCTTGAGCCCGGTGTTCTACATGGATGGCGACCCGGTCGACGCCGCGAAGAAGGCGCTGGATCTGTAGGAGTGCGGGCGAGCGGGGCGTCCGGTGTTCGGGCGTTCCGCGAACATGTTGGTGCGTAGTGCGTGAGGAGGCCTGCCGTGGCAGACGAGCGTTCTGCTGGTGAACTGCTCGACGAGCTGTTTGGCTTTGAGTCGGTAGCCAAGCGTCAAGCGGCGCTTGAACAGTACGATCGCGGGGAGTTGGTGCGCAAGGCGTGCTCCCGCGAGCTGTTGGGCGTGCTTAGGGGCGTCGAGGCTGCCGAGCTCACTGCGCGCGACTCTGCCGTGCGGGCTGTTGATACGTACGTGCGCCGTGTTGAGGGCGCTGCGCTTGCACGCGCTCGCAAGCAGGCGGGCATTGTTGGTCCGCTGTGGATGGAGCGTCGCTATGCTGCCTTTTTGCGCATGGAGGACAAGGCCGAGCTGCTGGCCCGTTTGGAGCAGACGCTTGCGTTTATCGAGGTAAAGCTACGTGCGAATACGGCGGCCAAGGTTCGTGCGGCGTACGATGTCGCGGGGGCTATGGTACTACAGGGCGTGGCGCGCCTGAATGGCGTGCGCGTTGTGGATGCCGTGCCCCTGGATGCCGATCTGCTGTGCACGCAGCTGGAGCAGTTGCGTTGTGCCGCCGATGCGACGGACCTTGCGGGTATGATCACGGCGACGTTTGAGTCTGAGCTGAGTGCGACGGGGTCGCAGGACGCAGGCGGGCTTGTGGGCGACGTGGCCGGTGATGTTGCTGGCGACGTGGCGTTGGAGCGCGAACTTACCAACGTGCGCGGCGCTGCGCAGCGGGCGCGCTTGGCAGCGCAGGCGTATCGGGCCGAGCGTGCCGCCCGCGTTGCGGGGAGCACGGTTGAGCTTTCGGGGCTGCCGGAGCCTGCTTGCGTTGCGTGCGAGACGGCGTGCGATGCCGGTTTGCTTTCCGAGCTGTTCGTTCAGGTTAAGAAGGCGTTTGAGACCTACCGTCGCGTTGTTGCCGACGGCGGGTTGTTCTGTGCGTTTGGCACGGGCTCCCCGCATGGGATTTGCCAGGGCAGTAGTTATTTCGACTACGATTCTAGGCTTGACGAAGACGTGCTGGTGGGCGAGTACGATGGCGCTACCAGGCATGATGTTCGCCGAGAGGTTGCGATTCCCGAGCTTGTGGATGAGGCTTCGGCCGATGGTGGCGACTCGCTCGAGGTTGCTGTGGCGCGCATACGTAAGTTTAACGGACGCCGCTACGACGGTGTGCTGGACGAGGATTCTGCGCGCCATGTGAATGCGTTTTGGTATGGGCTCAAAAAGCTCAGTCAGTATTGTGAGGCTGCCGTGCGCGTGGATGAGCGTGCTTGGGATTGCTTTATCGATAAGGTGCAGTTCGCCTACGATGAGCCCGTGGGGCGCCTGGCCACGCAGATGGACGACAAGCAGGTTGCGGCTTTTGTTGCTGCCGTGGAAGTGCTTGGCGCTGACGAGTAAGGGCCTGGTTTGGCGGGAGGTTTCACCATGAAGATCGAAGTTTATGTAGATCAGCTGCGCGAGAGCCTGCTCGACCGCGCGGGGAGTGCAGCAGGCGTGGGCTTTCCGGCCGCCATGCTCGACGTAGTGGATATCGAGGATGAGTCGCCCCAAGAGCTCCTGACCCGTGCCGAACGCGAAGGTCTCGACCTCCGCGACTTTGCCGTCGACGATGACGCTGAATGATGGCCATCTTTGGTATTGACGAACATATGTTTGTATTTTATACTCATGCTTGAACATACGTCAAACTTCATGGTATAAACTAGGTGGTCATCTCTTAAGAGAGGGCTTCCAAGTGCCGGGGACGTTTTCCCCGGCTTTTTTATTAAGGATTGCCCATGCGAGAGCTGAGTATCTTTATTGATGAATCTGGAAGCGATGATCTTCGTGAAAGATACTATCTTGTGGCCTTTGTTTTTCATGAACAAGATATTCCCATCGCTGAGGGAATAGAGAAATATGAAAGGGCGGTAGCCGAAAGCGGATTGCCGCTTCTTCCGTTCCATGCTTCTCCTCTCATGAATGGAAAAGATCAGTTCAAGGACTTGGGCATCAGCGAGAGAAAAAGGCTGTTCTCACTATTTCGAGTTATGTTTCGACATTTGCCCATCTCGTACAAGGTGTTTGTATTCAAGACGCATCGGTACCGAACTCTTAAACAGATTGCTGATGCGATGCGGCGTGAAATCATCGATTTCATATTCGACAATTTGAGTTGGTTTCAGCAGTTTGATGCTGTAAAGATTTACTACGACGGAGGACAGGGTTCGGTTTCGAGTGCGCTTCACAAGGCAATCGATTACGCTTTGGCTAAAAATGCAGTTATCTATAAGCCGACAACTTCATCGGATTACTATTTGGCTCAGGCCGCGGACTATGTCTGTACCATTGAGTTCACGAGTCTGAAATATCAGGCAAATAAGCAGACTAATACTGACCAGAAGTTTTTTGGTGGTAGTACTGCGTTTAAAAAAGGCTTACTAAAAGAAGTTAGAAAGAAGGCCGTCCCAAATTAGCTGCCCTGTGGCCGCTACGACGCCAGCGTGGCGATGACGGCTTCGTCGCCGGCGTATATGAGGGTGTTGCCATCGGGAATGATCGTTTGGCCGTCGCGCTTGAGCATCACTACAATAAACGGATGCTTGCCTTGCGGCACATCGCGCAGGCGCTGACCGGCCAGGCGACCGTGGGGCGTCACGGTGACCTCGCGCAGCGTAACCTCGGCACGCTCTTCGAACGTTGGGGCTGCCATCACCAGAAGGTCGCCTTCCTCGATGACGGTATCGCCGTTGGGCAGTACCGGGTGCGCCCCGTCGCGCAGCACCAAGACCACGAGCATGTCCGTCGCGCTGCCAATATCGGCGAGCGAGCGTCCGGCAAACGGATGTCCAGCGCCCACCTTGAGCTTTACAAACGACATGCCGTCCTCGTCGCGGTAGTCGTTAAAGGTGCGGCGTACGTCGCCGGCCGCATCGATCATATCGAGTTTCTTCGCCACCGCCGGCAGTAGCGAACCCTGCACCACAATGCTCGATACGGCAATCACAAATACCAGGTCAAACAGGTCGTGACCGCCGGGAACGCCGGCTACCACGGCAAAGAGGCTAAAGACGACCGAAGCCGCGCCGCGCAAGCCCGCCCAGCTTACGAGTGCAACCTGGCGAGGGTTCGTCTTAAAGGGCACCAGCAGCAGACCGACGGCGATGGGGCGGCTCACGAAGAGCATAAACGCCATGAGCGCCAGGCCCGGCAGCAGCATCTGCGGCAGGCGTGCGGGCGTTACGAGCAGGCCGAGCAAGAAGAAGATCGTCATCTCGGCCATCTCGGTAAGGGTGTCAAAGAAGTGCGCCATCTCGACCTTGCCGGTGATGTCGCTCGCGCCCAGCACAATGCCTGCCAGGTATACGGCCAAAAAGCCGTTGCCGCCCAGGTAGCTCGGCAGTGCGTAGGCGACGATCGCCACGGCGAACAAAAAGATAGTCTGCGCGCCCTCGGCCGTTGCGTGTGCGCGCTCAATCAGGCGGCTGGATATCCAGCCGATGGCAAGGCCCAGCCCCACGCCCAGGATGATCTGCTTGGCCAGCAGCACGGGAATGTCGATGTTGCCACCCGCCGCGAGGGTGGCGAGTACCGCGGTGAGCATGTAGGCGACGGGGTCGTTGGAGCCCGATTCGACCTCGAGCAGCGAGTCGGTGCCGCCCTTTAGCGACAGGTTGTGCTCGCGCAGCACGCTAAAGACGCTCGCCGCGTCGGTCGACGCCACGACCGAGCCCAGCAGCAGGCCGCCGATCCAGTCGAAGCCCAGTGCGAAGTGTGCGAACACGCCAGTGATGCCGGCGGTGGTGATAACGCCGAGCGTGCTCAGCAGCACAGCGGGCGCGGCGACGGGTTTGGCACGGTCGATGTTGGTGTTAAAGCCGCCGTAGAACATGATGAACAGCAGCGCCGTGCTGCAGACGGTTTCGGTGAGCGCGTAGTCGCTAAAGTCGATGTGCGCCGGACCGTTGACGCCGAGCAGCATGCCGAGCGCAATAAAGATGAGGAGGGTGGGGAAGGGGAGTTTTTTGCCGACGGGTTTGATGGTCAGGCACAAAATGATGACGAGGCCGATAAAGAGAAGTATCTGGTTCATGGATAGTGTCCGCTCCTGGGTGGTTGGCGTGGCACGGTCAGTTGTCTGCGGTTATTTGTACCCAAAGGTGGTGGGTTTATGGGGGCGGATTACGGGCGTGCGCGATATCGTCATAGACGGCTGCCGTCTTTGCCTCTGCTCGGAAACCCTTTCCAGCTTTATTGCAACGGAGTACAATGGGTAACGTTTAAGTTCAACTTGAAGTTTTAGTTGCGGCGCCGGGCTTAGACCGCAATGCAAGGAGAGGCGTACCATGGCGATCTATGTGACATCTGATGCTCACGGGCACGTGCGTGCGCTTGACGAGGCCCTGTCTAAGATCTCGTTGACGTCCGACGACACGCTGTACGTGCTGGGCGACATGATCGATCGCGGGCCCGATCCGGTCGGCGTTATTAAGCTCGTGCGCTCGCTGCCCAACGCCCACGTGCTCAAGGGCAATCACGAGCAGATCATGCTCGATGCCATCATTGGCCAGGATCCGCTCGATGCCGAGACCTGGGATATCAACGGTGGCTGGACGACGAGCGAGCAGCTCAACGACATGGAATTTGAGGCATACGAGGAGCTCGTGCGATGGATGGCCGCGCTGCCGCTCTACGCGGTGGCCGAGACCGAGGAGCGCCCGTACCTGCTGGTGCATGCCGGCATCCAGACCGAGGCGGCGCGCGCGTTTTTGCTTGAGCATGGTGTCGATTGCGGTGACGGCAGGGGAGCGGTCGATGCCGATAGCGAGCTGCTGCGGCAAATGCTCGCCGTGCAGTCGTCCGATGACCTGCTGTGGATTCGTCACGGCTATTGGGATGCGCCGACGGGACTGCTTTCTGCCGAGGGCGAGGGGCCGGTCGTGGTGAGCGGCCACACGCCAACGGTGTCGCTCGGGCGTTATTGCGAGGTAGGTGGCCTTGCGGGACTCGATGAGGAGTCGGGCCGCGGGCAGATTGTGCGTCTGGGTGGCGAGGATACCGCCGGCGTGCCCGATCGCATCGATATCGACTGCGCCGCCGCCACCGGCTCCGAGTTCGGCCGCGTCGGGATCCTGCGTCTGGACGACGGGGCGGAGTTCTATGCGAACATCAACCCTGGAGAATAACCTTGTTCCGCCGTTCTACCGAACGGCGGTCACGTTGACTCTGCGCAGCCCCGAAGCACCCCACCTTGTCGCTCAAACCGTCGCTCGCGTACAGAAGTACGCGTCGCTCCTCCTTCGCGCCAACCTGGGGCACTTCGAGACTGCTCGCTGTCGGTGCCAAAACATCGACGTTTCTTTTCTTCAAATTGATTCGAATTAGGCGCCGTAGGGGTTGCGGTCGCGTTCTATGCGCTGGCGAATGTGGGCGTATTCGACAATCAACAGCACCAGGAGTAGGGCCATGATGGCTAGGTAGCTCACCACAGCGCCCATCAGACCCAGTAGCTTAATCAGGATCACCGGCAGCACCACGCTTACGGCGAAGCAGATCAGGTAGATCTTGGTGACGTCTCCAGCGTGGCGCAGCACCGTGATGATGGCGTAGATAAAGTCGATGGCCGCGGTGACGCCGCCGGCGACGACCATCAGCAGCGCCAGCGTACGGTAGCGTTCAAAGCTGAGGCCGTACATAAAGCTCATGAGGGGAATACCGGGACCTGCCATAAATGCGGCGCACACGCCGGTGATGACCACGATCAGCGCCATAACGGCAACAATAATCAGGTCAAAGCGACGACGCTTGCGAGGATTAGCCCAAATGCTCGACAAGCGCAGGAGCTGCGGTTTATAGATAAATCCAATGCTCAGCAAAATAGCCTGCGCCGGAAAGAACAGGGCATTAAAGTACAGCTGATATTTGTATGCCAGCGTGCCTTCCATCACAAACTTGGGCATGCTCTCAATAAGGTTGAACAGGAACAGTGCACCAAAGAGCGGGGCGCACTGGACAAACAGGTGGCCGACCTCGCGCAGGCTCACGTGGCGCGATTTTTCGGTCTCGAGCAGGGCAAGCGGCGCGGTGACCAGCACGAGCGAGGCGATGGCGGTGACACCCATGGCCATGGCCGCGATGGGCATGCTGCGCGTGAGGAACAGTGCCACGCTAAAGACCGCGATGACGCCGGCGGAACGCAGCGTTTGGCTCATGCCGGCCAAATAGAGCTTGTCGGCCTGCTGCAGGCGGCCCTCGTACACGTCGGCGATGCCGTCGATCACCTTATAGAGGTAGACGCCCAGGCCGATCGTGGCCATCTGCGCATCGTAGCCGCGGGCGCTGCTGTATACCAGGCCGCATGCCAGCGCGAGCGCTCCGCAGAGCCAGCGGTTGAGCTGGTAAGAGGCAAAGGACGTCTTTTCGTCGATGTCCGAGACCTGGAAATTGCGCACGCCGTAGTTGCACGCGATCATGATGAGCGTGCCGGTGACAAAGGCGATGGAGAATTTGCCAGCCTCCTCGGCGCCCGCGAGCTGTGTGGACACGATGGTGAGCAACGGAAACGCCATGCCCCACACGGCGGTGCCCAGGGTATTCCAAAGGTAGTCGCGACGGGTGGCGTGATCTTCGTACTCGGCTTCTTGCGTGGAGAAGCCGCCGCCGTAGACGGCTCCGAGCAGGCGGTTCCACCAGGCATTGACCATGCGGTGGATGGGGCCGGGCTGGCGATTGCGCTCGCGGCGACGGCGTGTGGCCTGGCTGCTGTCGGGACCGCCGGCGTTACGCTGGCTTAGCTCTTGGATTCGTGCGAGCTCCTCGGCGGTGTGCGATGCGGGGAACAGGCCGTTCTCGATGCGTCCGCCCTGCCCGTGCGCCCCGTCCGATACGGTGGGGTCGGCGACGCCGTTGCGGCGGGCGATGGCGCGGCGAATGCTATCGATGGGCGTGATGCTCAAAGCGGAGTTCTTTCTATTGCTGCGCTCTAGTATAGACGCGACGGTGTTCGTTCGTGTTTTTGAACAGGTTGTTCGATAATTTCGGCGGCGCCATTCAGTAGACGGCATTTGGGGACGTTCCTTATGTGCCGGCACTTTGGGAACGTCCCTAAGTGCCGGCATCCGGGGTCGCTCCTTGGTTGTTGCCTGTTCAAGAGTGTCCCTAACGACTAGGCCGCTTGCGTGCGATTTTTGACCGTTGGGCGGGCGCTTCGCCGTTGCCGCAAAAACGTTTTTGCATATCGGGTACAACGGGCTTTACGTGAGTAAAGTGCGCGCCTCGTCCACGTGTCGCGCTTTTAAAGGAGGCCCCATGCCAGGTGTTACCCCTGCAGAAGTTCTGTCCAACTTTGGCATTACGCTGGTCGAAGATCCTGCCGAGAACCAGCCCCGCCTGCTGGTCGACCTGCCGGCAGCCGAGCTCGTCGAGCACGCCATTCGTCGCAACGAAGGTCGTATGGCCTCCAACGGCGCGCTGGTGATCGAGACGGGGGAGCGCACTGGCCGCTCGCCTAATGACCGCTTTATCGTTGACACCCCCGATGTTCACGACAAGATTGCCTGGGGTGCCGTCAACCGCCCGCTGTCTGTCGAGAGCTACGAGGCCATCAAGGCCGGCATCGTCGACTATCTCAACGAGCGCGACGTGTTCGTCACTCGCGGTATGGCCGGTGCCGACCGCAACCATACGCGTCGTCTGCTTGTCGCCTGCGAGCGTGCCAGCCAGGCGCTCTTTATTAAGCAGATGCTCGCCCGCCCGCTTGCCCGTGAAATCGCACGCACCGGCGAGCCGGACTTCTGCGTGCTCGCCGCGCCGGGCTACCAGTGCGATCCCGCCATCAAGGGCCTCAACTCCAGCGCCGCCGTGGTCATTAACTTCCAGGAGCGCGTGATTCTGGTTGCCGGCACCGGTTACTCCGGTGAGATCAAAAAGTCCATCTTCAGCGTCATGAACTACCTGCTGCCCGTAGAGGACGACGTGCTGCCCATGCACTGCTCGGCCAGCATGGATCCTGTCACGCACGAGACCGCCGTGTTCTTTGGCCTGTCTGGCACCGGCAAGACCACGCTTTCGGCCAACCCCACGCGCCTACTGATCGGCGACGACGAGCACGGTTGGTCCGACATGGGCATCTTCAACATCGAGGGTGGCTGCTACGCCAAATGCGAGGGCCTGGACGCGTTCCACGAGCCTGAGATCTTCAACGCCGTCCGCTTTGGCGCGATCTGCGAAAACGTGGTGCTCGACGAGAGCCGCAAGCCCAACTACGATGACGTCTCGGTCACGCACAACACGCGCGTGGCCTACCCTGTGGAGCACATTCCCAACGCGTGGACCAAGGGTATGGGCACCACTCCAAGCGTCGTGCTGTTTTTGACCTGCGACGCCTTTGGCGTGCTGCCGCCCATCTCGCGCCTGACGGCCGACGCCGCCATGTATCACTTTGTGACGGGCTTTACGGCCAAGATCCCCGGCACCGAGGTCGGCGTCACCGAGCCCACACCCACGTTCTCTTCGCTGTTTGGCGAGCCGTTTATGCCGCTCGACCCCATGGTCTATGCCAAGATGCTCGGTGAGCGCATCGCCGACGGCCGCACGCGTGTGTACCTGGTCAACACCGGCTGGATTGGCGGCGGCTACGGCGTGGGCCATCGCATCGAGCTTGCCTACACGCGCGCCCTGGTGGCCCGCGCCCTCGACGGTACCATCGAGGACAGCGAGTTCGTGCACGACGACATCTTTAACGTCGACATTCCCACCGCGTGCCACGGCGTACCCGACGGCATCCTGGTGCCGCGCCAGTATTGGCAGAGCACCGCTCGCTACGACGAGGCCGCGCACAACTTGGCCGTGATGTTCGAGGAGAACTTCGAGAAGAAGTACTCGCACCTGCCCGAATCCGTCAAGGCCGCCGGTCCGCACGCTCAGGTGCACGCCGACGCCCGTCATCGCGGCCATGGCCTGCTGGGACTTCGCCACTAGCGCCGCCTCAGACCCAAAACCACCATAAAGGGGACAGGCACCTTTGTGGTGGTTTTACTCGCGCGGATGACTCGGGTTACAATACGCCTGACATATCGCTCCTTTCTCCGGATGGGGGCAGCGTAAGCGCTCTTGTGGCGGCACCGTAGGACTTTGAAGGTGGCCGTCGTAAGGGCGCTTTTTGTTTAGGCACCCGGGCTCGGGCGCATGCTATGAAGGGAGAGCACATGAAGAGCTTTATTGCCGAGGATTCATTCTGGGAGCTGTTTCCGCAGGCAGCGGTCGGTGTTGTGGTCGTGGAGGACATGAAGCCCACGGCTCAGATTCCTCAAGAGGACGTGGATGCGATTGCGGCGTTGCTCGACCGCGCCAATATCGATGCGGAGCGTCATCTGACCAGCGACACTATCAGCGAGAACGCACCGGTCAAGGCATGGCGCGAGGCCTATCGTCTGTTCAAGACCAAGAAAGGCGCGCGCTGCTCAATCGAGAACTTGCTCAAGCGCGTGCTCAAGGGCAAACCGGTGGGCCACATTACGCCCGCGGTGGACATCTACAACACGGTGTCGCTGACCTACGCGCTGCCCGTTGGCGGCGAGGACCTACATGCTATCGAGGGCGATCTGCGGTTAGCGGTGACCGACGGTGGCGATGCGTTTCTGCCGCTTGGCGAGGAAACAGATGACCCGACGCTGCCCGGCGAGCTCGCCTACATCGATGATGCGGGCGCCGTATGCCGCTGCTGGAACTGGCGCGATGGCGTTCGCACGGCGCTGTCCGACGATTCGGCCGATGCATTCCTGGCGATTGAGTGCGTGGAGCCCGAGCGGATGGGGGATTGCCAGGCTGCCGTTGATCGTCTCGCCGAGTTGCTCGAGCGCTATCTGGGAGCGACGGTTGTCGTTAAGACGCTTGTGACCCGCGACAATCCTTGCGTGGAGTTGTAGCGACGCCTAGAACCAATTGATGCCCCCAAACCACCACAAAGGTGCCTGTCCTCTTTGTGGTGGTTTTTATGTTGATGGGTAAAAAATGGGATATTTGGGTATGGGTGTTGCCTCGTGCGGCTAAGATGTTTACCCGTTAGCATCATGTAAGCGAAAGGCGGTCGTCTCCCATGCAGCAGAACGACGAGACACGTTTCGAGGACTTTGTCGGACTGATCAGCGGGCTCTACAAGGAGATCCAGCGCATTAAGACATCCGAGGGCGCAAGGCTGGGCCTCAAGGGCTCCGACGTTATGTGCCTGTACTATCTTGAGCGCAGCAAGGACGGCCTGACTGGCGCTGACCTGGCTCGCATGGCAGGCGTGACCCGTGCCGCCGTCTCGCGCACGCTCGCGCATCTGGAGGAGGGCGGCTACGTCGAGGTCGACGACTCGGGTGATGCGGCCGTTAAGTATCGTGCCCCGGTGCGCCTGACCGCTCTGGGCGGCGAGAGCATGAGCGAGGCGGACCGCATCATTCGCGAGGTGCTCGACACCACCGGTAAGGCTATGGGTGTGGAGCAGCGCGAGCAGATGTATGCGTCGCTGCGTACGATTCTCAACACCCTGCGTGAGATCTAAGGCCGCCAAGGCATTTGCTTCCCATTAAAAACTGCATAGTCCCGTTTGAGCGCGTATGCCGTGCCGGGGCATTGCTGTCAAAATTCCCCGCGCGGGACCTGCGCAAGAAAGGATTCGTTATGTCCGTCCGCATTATTACCGATTCCGCAAGCGATATGTCGCCGGCTGAGCACCCCGCTCTGCATGTTCTGCCGCTGTCCGTCACCTTTGGCACCGATGTGTACATGGATGGCGTCGACATCGATCACCAGCGCTTTTACGAGATGCTCGTGGAGCGCGATGAGCTGCCCAAGACCGGCCAGGTCAACCCGTACGCGTTTTCGCAGGCGATTGCCGAGGCGCGTGAGGCCGGCGATGAGGCTGTGATTATTACCGTGGGCGCTAAGCTTTCGGGCACCAATCAGAGTGCCCGCACCGCACTTGCCGAGGCCCCGGGCGGCGATGTGTACGTGGTGGATAGCAATAACGTTACCCTGGGCGAGCGCGTGCTGGTCGAGTATGCCCTGCGCTTGGTGGACGAGGGCCGCGGCGCGGCTGAGATCGCGGATGCTGTCGAGGCCGTGCGCGACCGCGTGGTCGTCATCGGCCTGCTCGAGACGCTGGAGTACCTGGTGCGCGGCGGCCGCCTGTCTGCTGCGGCGGGCGCTGTGGGCACGCTGCTCAACGTGAAGCCGGTCGTGGCTGCCGAGGACGGTCTGATCGTGCAGCTGGGCAAGGCGCGCGGTTCCAAGAACGGCCGTAACCTGCTCAACCAGAAGGTCGAAAAGGCAGGCGGCATCGACTTTTCCATGCCGCTGGCGCTCGGCTATACGGGCCTTTCGGATGCGGTGCTCAAGAAGTATATCGAGGACAGCGCGGCACTGTGGGCTGGCCACACCGAGGGCGAACTGCCCGTTCACACCATCGGCGCCACCATCGGCACCCATGTAGGCCCCGGCGCCGTAGCCGTAGCCTTCTTCCAGCCCGTTAACTAGCCCACCTGCCAAAACCACCACAAAGGGGACAGGCACCTTTGTGGTGGTTTATGCTATTCCGGGTGGAAGGGAGCGAGCAATGGCGTCTGAGGGCTTTTTTGAGCGGGTGTACGAGGTGGTCGAGCAGATTCCCGAGGGGATGGTCGCCACGTATGGTCAGGTGGCGCTGCTTGCTGGACGTCCACGAAGTGCGCGGTACGTGGGGTATGCCCTGCATGGCAATCCGCGCCCCGGCGAGATTCCCTGTCACCGCGTGGTGTTTGCCGATGGCCGCATATGCGATAGTTTTGCTTTTGGCGGTCCCGATGCTCAACGTGAGCTTTTGCTAGGGGAGGGTGTGGCGTTTAAGGACGACATGCACGTCGACTTGGCCGCCTGTCGCTGGCCTGCAGGACTCTAGCGGCTCTGCCGTGGCTTAAACCACCACAAAGGTGCCTGTCCCCTTTGTGGTGGTTTTGGCAGGTTCACCGAGGTTAACTTATGGAGAAGGTATGGCGGCGCGGTTTGTCGCAGCAAAGTAAACCACGGTGAACTATATTGTTTTCAGCAACGGAGCAGGCAATAGGCGATGAAAAAGCCTGCCCTGTTGAGTTTGATTCGCATTCCTCCCCTCTGTGCGATTCAACGGTGTACTTCGGGAACAGGCCCGCTGGCAACTATCTGCCAGCGGGCCTGTTCCTGTTTCGGTGAGGATTCAGCCTCACCGTCTATGTTGTGCGAAGGCGCTTTGCCTAGTACACCATGCCCATGGCGTCCTGAACCTCGGCCAGGGTCTGCTCGGCGATCTCATTGGCGCGACGGTTGCCCTCGTGCAGGACGTCCTTTACGTAATCCAGGTCGTTCTCGTAGCGCTGGCGACGCTCACGGATCGGCGCGAAGTACTCGTTGACGGCCTCGGTCACGTACTTCTTGAGCTGGCCGGAGCCGCCCATGCCAATCTCCTCGGCAATCTCGACTTCGGAACGGCCGGTGCAGATGGCGGCCGTCGAAAGCAGACCGGACACGCCGGGGCGATTCTCGGGATCGAACGTGATCATGCGCTCGGAGTCGGTCTGGCTCTTCTTGATGCGCTTGGCCGTCTCCTCGGCGGTCATCGAGATGTTGATGGAGTTGCCGTAGCTCTTGCTCATCTTGCGACCGTCCAGGCCGGGCAGCAGCGGGGTCTCGGACAGCAGCGCGTCGACCTCGGGGAACACCTTGCCGTAGCGGTTGTTAAAGCGGCGGGCGATGGTGCGGGTGAGCTCGATGTGCGGCAGCTGGTCGCGACCGACGGGCACCACATTGCCCTTGCAGAACAGGATGTCGCAGGCCTGGTGCACCGGGTAGGTGAGCAGAAGGCCGGTGAGCTCGTGGCCCGAGGCCTCCATCTCGGCCTTGACCGTGGGGTTGCGCGCCAGCTCGGCCTCGGAGACCAGCGACAGGAACGGCAGCATGAGCTGGTTTGCGGCGGGTACGGCGGAGTGCGCGTAGATCATGGTCTTGTCGGGGTCGATGCCGCAGGCAAGGTAGTCCATGACCATGTTGTACACGTTGTCCTGGATGTGCTCGGTCGTATCGCGGTCAGTGATGACTTGGTAGTCGGCGATGAGCACGTTGGTCTTGGCGCCCATGTTCTGCAGCTCAACACGGCCCTTGAGGGTGCCGAAGTAGTGACCCAGGTGCAGACGGCCGGTGGGGCGGTCGCCGGTGAGCATGGTGAACTTCTCGGGCGTTTTGGCCAGGCCCTCGCGAATGGCGTTGCTCTTTTGCAGCGCGACTTCGTAGCTGTTCTCGTTTGGCATGATTGCTCCTAACGTATGTTCATGGGTCAAGATGATAACGCGTTTATTGGAGGGTCGGGGCGTAAGTACGCGAGGGGCGGGAGAGCGGCGGCATGTGCGATGGGCGCGGCGTGGCTGCGCGTTTGGCCGGCGGCGCCTGGGCGCATCCTCGGCAGCTTACCCTAGCGCCTGTGGTGGCGCTCCTCCCTGCGTTCTTCTGCCGCCTGCTCCTCCTGCTTAAAGGCGGGATCGTCGGGGGTGACGAGCTCGTCCTCGTGCGTGCGCTTGTTGTAATGGTGGCGCAGCACGGGCTCAAACAGGTGCAGGTGCTTGGCAAAGGCCGCCGAGCCAATGGCGAGTACGGTAAAGATGAGCACGCGCATGGGCACCTCGACCTGGTTAATCGCGGCGGCGCCGGCCGAAAGCATGATGCACCAGGCGTAGATGAGGAGCACTGCCTGCTTTTGGTTGTAGCCCTCTTGGATCAGGCGGTGGTGGATGTGGCCCTTGTCGGCCTGCCCGATGCTAATGTGGGCGCGCTTGCGGCGCACGATGGCGCTAAACGTGTCGATGATGGGCACGCCGGCAACGATGAGCGGGATGATAAGCGAGGTGAGCGCGGCGGTGCGGCTCACGTTGAGCAGCGAGATGGAGCCCAGTGCAAAGCCCAGAAGCAACGACCCCGAGTCGCCCAAGAAGATGCTTGCGGGGTTGAAGTTGTAGCGCAAAAAGGCCAGGCAAGCGCCAAAGAGCGCAATGGAGAGCGCGGCGGCGTCGATGCGGCCCGAGAGAACGGCCATCGAAAACATGGTGAACGACGCGATGCCGCAGATGCCCGTGGCCAAGCCGTCGAGGCCGTCGATGAGGTTAATGATGTTGGTGAATGCCACCAGATAGATCACGGTGATGGGGTAGGCGAGCCATCCGAGCATGATCTCGCCGGGGGCAAACGGGTTGACGATGACGCCGATCCGCAGGCCGCCGATACAGGCGATAAGCGCGGCGAGGACCTGTCCGGCTAGCTTTTGCTTGGGCTTGAGCTGGAAGACGTCGTCGATAGCGCCGGTCGCAAAGATGACGGTAAAAGAAAGCGCAAGTATGGGGTAGCTGATGTGCAGACGGGGGTGGGGCACCAAAACGGGCGGCCAACCCAGGTACCAGGTGCCTAGGATTTGCACAATACAGGCAACGACCAGGCCCAAAAACACCGCCGTTCCGCCCAAACGCGGGATGGGCTTGGTGTTGATGCGGCGCTTAGAAGGATAGTCGACGGCGTCGAGCTTAATTGCCAAGCGCTTGACCAGGGGCACCGTGAGGAAGGTCGTGATAAAGGCCGCCGCTGCCACGCATAGATACGGTATGTAGCTCGGGGATGAAGCCATGAATCTAAAAACCGCCAAGCGTCGAAGGAAAAGGTCAAAGGTTGCTAAGCGCAAAGGGCATAGCCGAACCATGATACTCGACCACGGGGGGTGCATGGAATTGCACGCAGCGATAATCACGCGCTTACCAGATATTGGGATGTTGTCGATGGATTGTCGGGATACCGGCGGGGATCCATATGGGCTGTAATGGTGGTTTTCGGCAAATAAAAACCACCCCCCACGTTACGAAAATGAACCCACCTAAAACAGGTGGGTGCCCTCATCGACTGTTCCAGCGTCCTTAACAACGAAGGATACCTGTACTAGGTACGACTGTGTGGGCTCCCTAAATAAACGCGACGGTTCACCCAGTTGCTCCGCGGGGGGCGGAATACCTACATCATAAAGCGGCACTTTATCGATTCCAGTCTTGACATTACAAAAATCGTGTCGGACGATTACGGCGCCTTGGGCTCGAGCCGTCTGTGCGGTTGGTCCCTTTACGTTTGAGCTGCTGAATCGTTGTTTTGGAGCATGTTTTTATGCCGACGCCGTTGACCGAACTTTTTTCGCCCGCCTGCCATTTGTGTCCGCGCCGTTGCGGTGCGGTGCGCGACGAGGGTGCGCACGGCGTATGCGGTGCCGATGACACGCTCAAGGTGGCCCGCGCGGCGCTTCATATGTGGGAGGAGCCGCCTATCTCGGGCGAGGCCGGTTCGGGCACGATCTTCTTTAGCGGCTGCTCGCTCAAATGTATCTATTGCCAGAACCACGAGATCTCGACGGGCAATTTTGGGCTTGAGATTTCGCCCGAGCGTTTGGTCGAGATTATGCTGGAGCTGCAGGACCAGGGCGCCAATAACATCAACCTAGTGACGGCGACGCACTATGCGCACCTGTTGCCTGCCGCGATTGCCGCAGCTCGGGAGCGCGGGCTGGACATCCCGATCGTCTACAACACGAGCGGTTATGAGCGTGCGAGTGCCGTGGCGGCGCTCGGCGATTTGGTCGACGTGTGGCTTACCGACTTTAAGTATGCCAATGCGGCGCTTGCGCAGTCACTCTCTCATATTAAGGACTACCCGCGCGTGGCTGTGTCGGGTCTGGCCCAGATGGCGCGCGAGATTGAGCGCCGCGGGGGAGAGCTGGTAGACGGGGACGGGCTCATGAAGCGCGGCATAATCGTGCGTCATCTGGTGCTGCCGGGGCATGCGGACGATTCGTGCCGCGTGTTGGACCTGGTGTGGCAGACGGTGGGCGACGTGCCGATCTCGGTCATGAACCAGTACACGCCCAATGCCCTCATGCGCGAACAAGGCGGCGACCTGGCGCGCGCCGTGACGCGCGAGGAGTACGAGCAGGTGCTCGACCATGCCGACGACCTGGGCTTTACGACGATGTTTTGGCAAGAAGGCGGAGCGGTAGACGAGAGCTTCACCCCGGCGTTCGACACCACCGGCGTCCTCACCAGCGCAAAGTAGTGCGCTCGCCGATGATTTTTCTGGGACGGGGATTAAAAAATCATCGAGAGGATCGCCTGCTCGAAAAGTTGTCAAAATAGCCGCGCCCCAAAAAGACTGATTATTGGGCGTTGACAGTTGGCGAGCCGTAGGTAAAATATCGACTTGTCCTGGGGACGTAGCTCAGTTGGGAGAGCGCTGCCGTCGCATGGCAGAGGTCGAGGGTTCGACTCCCTTCGTCTCCACCCTTGGATTTGATAAGCCGCTGACATTGTGTCGGCGGCTTTTTTTAAAAGAAAGGGCTGTACCATGGCCGAGCTTGAGTCCCAACCACTGTCTGCCGAGGAACGCGCCGAGTTGGAAGAGCTCCGCGCCGAGAAAGCTCGTCGCGAGGCCCAGGAAGAGGCACGCCGCGAGCGTGAGGAGTTGGCCGCCCTGCGTGCCGAGCGCGAGAAGGCCGAGGAGGCCGCTGCGAAGGTTGCATCCGAGCCCAAGCCCGCGCCCGCACCCAAGCCCGCTGCTGCGAAGCCTGCACCTGCCGCGCCCAAACCTCAGCCTAAAAAGGCCGCTCGTCCCAAGTCCGTCGATCCCAAGCCGAGCCGTGACGAGATGAGCTTTGCCCAGCGCATGGTTACCTCCAAGGAGCCTGCGGGTGAGAACGAGATCCCCGGTATGGCGCCGGCTCAAAAAATCATCATTGTCCTTGCCCTCATCGCGTTTGTCATCTTTATGGGCTACACGATCCTGACCAGCATGGGCCTGCTTTAGCCTGTTCGCGCTGGGCTCCATGCCCGCACGCCCGCCTCGCCAACCCTCAACCTCTGCACAACGCATCCGAAAGGTCGCCCCATGGCTTTGACCGACATCTCGCATCCCACCGACATTGCAATGCTCACTGATCTGTACGAACTCACTATGGCCCAGGGCCTGTGGGAGAGCGGCAAGGCCAATGAGCAGGGTTGCTTTACGGCGTTTTACCGCGACCATCCCTTCGGCAGCGCGTATGCCGTCATGTGCGGCACCGCCGAGCTGCCCGAGCTTGTCGAGAATCTGCGCTTTACGCCCGAGGATATCGACTACCTCGCCTCGCTCCAGGCCCCGGCCGGCGGCGCGATGTTCAAGCCTGGATTCCTCGACTACCTGCGCGATTTTCGTGCGCATGTAAACATCGACGCCGTGCCCGAGGGCGAGCTCGTCTTTCCGCGCGAGCCCATGGTTCGCGTCACCGGCCCCGCGCTGGAGTGCCAGCTGCTCGAGACGGCGCTGCTCAACATCGTTGGGTTCCAGACGCTTGTCGCCACCAAGACGGCGCGCGTGGTGCTGGCGGCGGACGGCCGTCCCGTTGCCGAGTTTGGCCTGCGCCGCGCTCAGGGTCCCGATGGCGGCTTGGCCGTCGCGCGCGCGAGCTACGTTGCCGGCTGCTCCTCTACGTCCAATGTGCTCGCCGGCCGCCGCTACGGTATTCCCGTCTTTGGCACGCATGCGCACAGCTGGGTGATGAGCTTCGATTCCGAGCTCGAGGCCTTCCGCGCCTTTGCCAAGTCGAGCCCCAAGAACTGCACGCTGCTCATCGACACCTATGACGTGCGCGAGGGCTGTGAACATGCCATTACGGTTGCCAAGGAGATGGAAGCGGTGGGCGAGCGCCTGTCGGCCATTCGCATCGACTCCGGCGACCTCGCCAAGCTCTCAAAGTATGTGCGCGGCCGTTTTGATGCCGAGGGCCTGCCCTATGTGGGGATCTCGGTTTCTAACGATTTGGATGAGTACACGATTCAGTCCCTGCTCGACCAGGGCGCGCCCATCGACAGCTTTGGCGTGGGCACCAAACTCGCGACCTGCTATGACCAGCCGGCGCTGGGCGGCGTGTACAAGCTTTCCGCCCGCCGTGCGAGCGAGGCAGATCCATGGACGCCGGTGGTCAAGCTCTCTGAGCAGCCATACAAGCGCACGATCCCGGGTGTGCAACGCGTGCGCCGTTATTACGACGGCTTTGGCGGCCCGGTTTGCGACATGATTTATGACGAGGACCATCTGGCAGGGGAGGGCGCCGCGCGCGGCAATACCCTTGTGGCCGTGAACGATGCCGCCCTGGTGACCGACGTGTCCGAACTTGAGTATCGCGAGCTGCTGGTGCCGATCGTGCGCGATGGCAGTGCGGTGGCTCCGCGTGAGAGCATCCAGGACGCGCGCGAGCGCTGTGCCTGGGCGCTCGACCATCTGGACGCAGCTTTCAAGCGCTTCCTGTACCCGCAGACCTATGTGGTGGGTATGGAGCAGGGCCTGGCTCAGGTGCGCGACGAGCTCGTGCGCAAGAACATGGCCGCGGCCTCTGCCTTTCCCTGGGCTCACTAATTCCTTGGGCGGTAGGGGCGAGTCACGCTTCCCTGGCCGCCGGCTCGGCCGTTCGCTGAACAGTTGATTGGTTTGACGTATGACGACTTCTTATAAAACGATGGTGGTAAAGATCGGTTCGTCCACGGTGGTGGGCGCCGACGGCAAGGTCAACCGCGCCTTTATCGGCGGGCTTGCCGACCAGGCCGCAGCGCTGCGCGAGCTTGGCTGGCGCCTGATCGTGGTGAGCTCGGGCGCCATTGCCTGCGGCTATCCCGTGCTGGGCTTCGACCGTAAGCCGGTCGGCGACCTGCCGAGCCTGCAGGCCTGCGCCTCGGCCGGTCAGTGCATCATCTCGTCGGCCTACGACGAGGAGTTCCATGCGCGCGACCTGCTCACCTCGCTCGTGCTGCTCACGCGTCACGACACGGCGCGCCGCACGTCCTACCTGCACGCGCGCGACGCCCTGCTTCGCCTGGTGGAGCTCGGCGTGGTGCCGGTCGTCAACGAGAACGATACCGTCACCGTCGATGAGATCAAGTTTGGCGACAACGACACACTGGCGGCGCTCGTGAGCTGCCTGGTTTCTGCCGATCTGTGCGTGACGCTCTCGGACATCGATGGCCTCTACACCGCCAATCCGCATGAGGATCCGACGGCCGAGTTTATCCCGGTCGTGCATAAGATCGATGCCAAGATTATCGCCTCGGCGGGCGATTCTTCCACATCGGTGGGTACGGGCGGCATGATCACCAAGATTCGCGCGAGCCGCATTCTCATGACGGCGGGCATTCAAAGCGTGATTTGCTCGGGCGAGGAGCCCGATGCGCTCGTGCGTCTGGCCCGCGGCGAGAGCGTGGGTACGCTGTTCGATCCGCCGGCGGAGCGCCTGGACATTGCGCCGCGCAAGTTGTGGATTGCACTGGGCGACAAGGCGCACGGCTCGGTGACGGTCGATGACGGCGCCGCGAAGGCGCTGGTCAGCCGCGGATCGTCGCTGCTCGCGGTGGGTATTCGCGAGGTCGATGGCCAGTTTGCCGAGGGCGATGTGCTCGACGTGTGCGACCCGAGCGGCATGGTTGTCGCCCGCGGTATCGCCGAGGCCGATTCGGACGTGCTGGAGCTTGCCGCCGGCCGCCGCCAGGACCAGATTGCCGGCAACCGTCTACTGGCAGACCTAGCCGAGAAGCCCGCAATCCATAGGGACAACTTGATAGTGTTTGCATAAAGAGAGGCAGCGCTGCGGCTCGTTTTGCCAGCAGTGCTGCCTCTCCTTTTCCGGCACTTGGGGACGTTTCTATTGTGCCGGCAGGTGGGGACACTCCTTTGCTAGAAGATTCGGCGCAGGTCTCCGCGGTTGAGGGACTCGTCGAAGAGGTGCTTGAATACCACACTGCCGTGCAGGCCGTCGTGCTCGAACTCGTTGGTTACCCAGGCGTGCGAGTTGCCCACGCGGCTGAGCGTGTCGAGCTGCAGACTCGAATCGACGTACATGTCATCGAAGTACACCGCGGCCTGGAGCGGCACCTCGTTGCAGGCCAGGCGCTGCGGGTCATAGATCTTGTCCCAGCTGGTGTCTTCCATCAGCAGGTCCATGGCGGGCTTGAAGGGCTTGAGCTCGGGCATCTGCTCGAACATCCACGGGAACATGGCCTCGCCGGTAAACATGAGCGGGCGCGCGAGGGTGTCGAACTCGGCGTGGTGTGCCTTCTCTTCAGCTGCGGCCCAGCCAATGGGCATAGTGTCACCGTCGGCGTATATGAACTCCTGCAGCGTCCAGTACAGCGGATTCGTGCGCGTGTTGGTGCGCTCGAAGGCGCGCATCAAAAAGCTGTCGGATACCGAGGAGCCGCAGCTCAGCGTACCGTCGCCTGTAACAAACGCGTGATCGATAATCCAATGCATGCGCTCAAAGCTCGGCTTCATGCCAAAGTCGCTGCCCATGAGCTGTAGGCGCTCGACCGTCATTGGCGAGCCGTCGGGCAGTACGGGCTTCTGAGCCTCGAGCGCATCGGCCAGGGCTGCCACGCGCTCGACATCGGCGGGGTAACGGTCGTAATACTGCTGCGTCTTGGCGGCCATGCGCGGGAAGGTGTGCGCGTAGACCTCGCTGGCGCTCGCCGGCACGTGCGGAATGCCGCCGCAGGTAAAGCTTGCCGCCACGCCCTCGGGGAAGAGCGACAGATAGCTCAGCGTCAAAAAACCGCCGTAGCTCTGTCCGAGCGTGACCCAGGGCTTGCCGCCAAAGCCCACCAGGCGCAGGTACTCAAAATCGCGCACGATGGAGCTGGCGAGGTGACGCTTGAGGAAGTCCGCCTGCGAGCGGGCCGCATCGGAGCCTGCCGCCTCGGCGCGCTCGCCCAGCGCGGCAATCGTGCGCCCGTCTACACAGCTGCTGCGCCCGGTACCGCGCTGGTCGGGCAGCACGACGCGGAAATGCTTGACGGCCTCTTCGATCCAGCCATCGCTTGTGGGCGACAGCGGACGCGGGCTCTCGCCACCGGGGCCACCCTGTAAAAAGAGAAGGAGCGGCAGGTCGTCGTTGATGCGGTCGGGTGCGCAAACCACGCGGTAGAAGAGCTTGATGCTCTCGGGCGCGCCGGCGATGGGTGCCGGCATAGCGCCGCGGCGCATGGTGCTGCCGACGGCCAGGAGCATTGGCTCCAGGCCGCGCCAGTCGAGGGGGACGTCGATGCTGTGGTCCTCGACATACAGGCCGGGGACGTGGTACGAAGTAATGAGGGCCATGTGAGTCTTCCGTTCGTTGCGGTGTTTCGGGTTGACCAATTCTACCGCCGCGGGCGAGGCCATGCGCAAATCGGCTACCATGGTTGCAAACTTCTAGGAGAAAGGGCCGTCCATGTCGGTCGATATAGCCACGTATGTCCACGATCTTGCCGTTGCCGCTAAGGCAGCGTCGGCCTCGCTTGCCACGGCGAGCGACGAGCAGCGCCAGGAGGCCGTGCGCGCCATGGCCGCAGCACTGCGCAACGGTATCGACTCCATCGTCGCCGCCAACGAGCTCGATATGTCCGCTGCGCGTGATGCGGGCACCTCGGTCGGATTGCTCGATCGTCTGCTGCTGACGCCCGAGCGCGTCGAGGGCATGGCCGCCGGCCTGGAGAAGCTCGCCGAGCTGCCCGATCCCGTGGGCCGCGTGCTCGATCACCGTGTGCTTGCGAGTGGCGTGGACCTTACGCGCGTGAGTGTGCCGCTGGGCCTGGTTGCCATGGTCTACGAGGCGCGCCCCAACGTGACGGCCGATGCCGCGGGCATCTGCATCCGCACCGGCAACGCCTGCATCCTGCGCGGCGGTTCGCTGGCCTATCGCTCGTGCGCCATGATTGCCGAGCTGCTGGCCGATGCGCTTGAGGCCCAGGGTTTCCCGCGCGAGGCCGTCTCGATGATCGAGTCTACCGACCGCGAGGCCACCGGCGAGCTCATGAAGCTCCGCGGTATTGTCGATGTGCTCATTCCGCGTGGCGGTGCGGGCCTGATCCAGCGCTGCGTGCGCGAGTCGCTTGTGCCGGTGATCGAGACGGGCACAGGCAACTGCCACATCTACGTGCATGAATCCGCCGATTTTGACAAGGCGCTCAACATTATCGTCAACGCTAAGACGCAGCGCGTGGGCGTGTGCAATGCCGCCGAGTCGCTGCTGGTCGACCGTGCCGTGGCGGATTCGTTTTTGCCGGCGGTCGTTGCCGTGCTGCACGACCACGGCGTGCTGATTCACGGCGACGAGGCCACGTGCGCCGCATGCGCTGCCGCCGGGCTTGCCGAGGGCGACGACTATGTTGCCGCGACTGAGGAGGACTGGGGCCGCGAGTATCTGGCGCTCGAGATGAGCGTGAAGGTCGTGGCGAACGAGGACGAAGCCATCGCGCACATCAACCGCTACGGCACCATGCACTCCGAGGCCATCGTTGCCGAGGACGAGGATGCCTGCGAGCGCTTCCTGGACGCGGTCGATGCCTCGGCCGTGTATGCCAACGCCAGCACGCGCTTCACCGACGGCGGCGAGTTTGGCCTGGGCGCCGAGATCGGCATCTCGACCCAAAAGCTCCACGCCCGCGGCCCCTTTGCCGCCGAGGCCCTCACTACCTACAAATACAAGCTCCGCGGCACCGGCCAGGTCCGTCCCTAAACCTGTTGCAAACGAAAAACCACCACAAAGGCGCCTGTCCCCTTTGCGGTGGTTATAGGTGGCGTGGGCGGTTAGGCCTGGAAGGTGTCGCGATCGGGAGCGAAGGATTGCATGGCCGCGATGGTACGGTCGAAGAGCTCGGGAAGCTCCCAGCCCAGCATCTCGGCGCCCTGCGAAATCACGTCACGCGAGCAGCCGGCGGCAAAGCGCTTGTCCTTGAACTTCTTCTTGAGCGACTTGGTCGTAAAGTCCATGACGCTCTTGCTCGGGCGCATGACGACGGCGGCTCCGATCAGGCCGGTGAGCTCGTCGCAGGCGAACAGTATCTTTTCCATCTGCAGTTCGGGCTTGGGCAGCGAGGTGTTGAAATCGGACGTGTGCGTCTGGATGGCGCGAATGAGCTCGGGAGAGGCGCCCTCGCCCTCGAGGATCTCGGCCGCATAGATGGTGTGGTTCATGGGGTCATCCTCATGCTCCTCCCAATCCAGGTCGTGCAGCAGGCCGACGATGCCCCAAAACTCCTCGTTCTCGGGGTCGAACTCGCGCGCAAAGTAGCGCATGGTGCCCTCGACCGTTTCGCCGTGGGTGATGTGGAACGGGTCCTTATTGTGCTCGTTGAGCAATTCGAACGCACGGTCGCGGGTGATTCCGGCGGAAAGTGGCTCTGCCATAAAAGACTCCTTGTGCTCGCAGGTATCGCTAAGAATGAATACTACTAGAACGACTAGAACGAAAAAACCACCACAAAGGTGCCTGTCCCCTTTGTGGTGGTTTTTGGCGCGGATGGGTTAGTTGAGGGCGGCTTGGGCTAGGCGGGCTTCGGCGGCCTCCTCGGTGACGCCCAATGCCACGGCGAACTCCTCGATGGAGCGGCGCTTGGCTTCCTTGAGTACACGCATATAGTAAGAGCTGGGCTTTTTATCGGCTTCCTCGGCCTGGCGAATGCGGTGCATCATGGTCTTTGCCACGCGGACCGTCTCGGGCGCGCCCAGCTTGAGCTGCTGCTTAAAGTGTGTCTCTTCAAGCGAGCTGTTGCGCTCGGTAAAGGTGTCGCACTCCAGCTCGTCATAGTGGCTCAGCAGATGCTCGGCATCTTGCTGAGAGATGGCGGCATGCAGACGGTCGGCCTGCGCCACGGGGTACATAAGGATCGTCTGCGCATGCCCCTGCTTGGCCTCGAGCAACAACATGGGCTGCGGCGTGTCGTCCCTAAAACCGACGACGGTGCAGACTCCCTGACCCGGATGAATGACGTGTTGACCGATTGAGAACATGCTACCTCCAACTTATACGAATTTACGTATGTCTAGAATAACACGCTGACGTGCGCAAATCCTCGCTTTATGCAGGAAAAGCACACAACTCTGATAGGTAAGAGTATTCGATAAAAGACACAGCTCATTCACACCTTTATGCATTTTCAACGCGTGCATAATCTGCAGGCAGACCGGCATCTTTGAGTGACTCCATACAAGCTGTAGTCAATTTTGTGCATATGCAATTTCGATTGGCTTTACCCTGCGACAGTGCCCGTCGCTTGTGATAGAGTGCTACAAACTCTGGCTTTTGCCCTACGAGTGACCAAGAGCTCGGGGGCTTTAACACAAGGAGGATCTATGCCCGAGAAGATTGAAGAGCTGGTACGCGCTGCGCTTGCTGCGGCCCAGGAGGCCGGCGACCTTTCCGCATTTGAACTTGACGATTGCGCTATCGAGCGACCGGCTGACACTTCTCATGGCGAGTGGACCTCTACCATGGCCCTGAAGTCCGCCAAGCTGGCCCACTGCGCCCCGCGCAAGATCGCCGAGGCCATCGTTGCCCATATGCCCGAGGATCCCGCGATCGAGAAGGTTGAGATCGCAGGCCCCGGTTTCATCAACTTCTACCTCTCCGTTGCCGTCAAGAATGCCATCTTTGGCGAGGCTCGCGAGAAGGGCATGGACTTCGCTAAGTCCAACGTCGGTGGTGGCCTGAAGACCCAGGTCGAGTTCGTTTCCGCTAACCCCGTCGGCCCCATGCACATCGGCCACGGCCGCTGGGCCGCGCTGGGCGATTCGCTCTGCCGCGTTATGGACCACGCCGGCTATGAGATCCAGCGTGAGTTCTACATCAATGACCACGGCTCTCAGATGAACACCTTCGGCAACTCCATCAGCACGCGCTATATGCAGCTTGCCGACATCATCGCCAAGCAGGGCGTTGATATCGACGAGGCTCACAAGCTGCTGATCGCCGACCGTGACGCCTTTGTTGCCGACGAGAACGACGAGCACCCCGAGACCCATCCGTATCAGGACAACTTTGCCGAGACCTTGGGCAAGGACTCTTACGGCGGCGACTACATCATCGACGAGGCCGCCGAGTTCTGGCGCACCGACGGCGACAAGTGGGTCGACGCCGATCCGCAGGAGCGTATGGAGAGCTTCCGTGAGCGCGGCTACGTGAAGATGGTCGACAACATGCGCGACCTCTGCCACGCCGTCAACTGCGACTTTGACCGTTGGTACTCCGAGCGTTCGCTGTATGTGAAGGACACCGAGGGCGAGACCGCCGGCACCTCCGCCGTCGACCGCGCTTTTGAGAAGCTCGACAAGATGGGCTACCTCTACACCAAGGACGGCGCCCTGTGGTTCCGCTCCACCGATCTGGGCGACGACAAGGACCGCGTCCTGATCAAGTCCGACGGCGAGTACACCTACTTCGCCTCCGACGTCGCCTATCACTGGGATAAGTTCCAGCGCGTCGACCACGTCATCGACATCTGGGGTGCCGACCACCACGGCTACATCGAGCGCGTCCGCTGCGTCTGCGACGCTCTGGGTTACCCCGGCAAGTTTGAGGTTCTGCTGGGCCAGCTCGTCAACCTGCTGCGTAACGGTAAGCCCGTCCGTATGTCCAAGCGCAAGGGCACCATGGTGACCCTGCAGGAGCTCGTCGACGAGGTCGGCTCTGACGCCGCCCGCTACACGCTCATCTCCAAGAGCTCCAACCAGATGGTCGACTTCGACATTGAGGCCGTTAAGAAGCGCGACAACTCCAACCCGGTCTATTACGTGCAGTATGCCCACGCCCGCGTATGCTCCATCCTGCGCCGTGCCGCCGACGTTACGCCCGAGCAGGCCGACGAGATGGGCATGAAGGCCGTTGCCGCCAAGGCCATCGGTGAGAACGTCGATTACTCGCTGCTGACCGACCCGACCGAGCTCGCCCTTTCGCGCAAGCTTAACGAGCTTACCGACCTGATCGCCAGCTGCGCTCGCGACCGCGCTCCGTTCCGTCTGACGCACTTTGCCGAGGAGCTCGCCGGTGACTTCCACAGCTTCTACGCTGCCTGCCAGGTTCTGCCGAGCGAGGGTCGTCCCGTCGACCCCGAGCTTTCGCGTGCCCGTCTGGCCGCTTGCGATGCCGTCCGCGTGACGCTCGCCCTGGTGCTCACCCTCGTTGGCGTTTCCGCGCCCGAGCAGATGTAATCTGCGGGTCATTTGACCGTGTAGGTTTGGTTTAACTGAGGCCTATAAGCCCGATCTCCCATGAACTGCCTCCCATTTCTTGGACATGAGAAATGGGAGGCTTTCTTTATGCGCGTTGATTTGAGAGTGAAGCATG
>CALLSU010000056.1:0-82353 GCA_938011935.1 uncultured Collinsella sp. | reverse complement strand
ATCAAGAGCCACGGCGCCCTCGACCCCAAGAAGGTCGCCCAGATCGGCTCGCAGATCAGCTCCGCGCTTTCGGTCGCTCACAAGCATGAGATCATCCACCGCGACATTAAGCCGCAGAACATCATGGTGCTGCCCGACGGCAACATCAAGGTGATGGACTTTGGCATCGCGCGCGCCAAGAACAGCCACCTCACGCAAGACAACAACGTGCTGGGAACCGCCCACTACGTCAGCCCCGAGCAGACCCGCGGTCAGGACCTCGGCCCCACCTCGGATATCTACTCGCTGGGCGTCGTGATGTACGAGTGCGCCACCGGCCGCGTGCCCTTTGACGGTGATGACGCCATCTCGGTCGCACTCAAGCAGGTCAACGAGCTGCCTATTCCGCCGAGCCAGATCAACTCCGGTGTCGACGCCGACCTTGAGCGCATCATCCTCAAGTGCATGGAGAAGGACCCAGCAAACCGCTTCCAGACCGCTGACGAGCTGCGTCAGGTGCTCAACAGCTACCTGTCCGGTCGTGCCGTCAACATCTCGGAGCCCACGCGCATCATCGGTGCCCCCGGCGAGCTTGGCGCCACCAAGACTCGCGAGCTTTCCGATCAGACGCGCGCCATGGTGCGTCCCGTCTCGGGCGTGAGCGGCCAGAATACCGCCCGTAGCTCGGTTTCGGGTTCCACCGGCTCCTACGAGGTCGAAAAGCCCAAATCCAACAAGAACAAGATCATCGCCGCCGTGGTGGCAGCCGTTGCCGTCATCGGCATCGTGGTGGCCTTTGCCACAGGACTCTTTGGCGGCGAGCAGGTCACCGTTCCCGATGTACTGGGCAAGGACCAGCAGACTGCCGTCGAACTGATCAAGGAAGCCGGCCTCGAGGTCGGCACCATCGACCAAAGCTACAACGACGATGTCGACGAGGGCAAGGTCGCCGAGCAGACGCCCAACGGCAACACCAAGAAGGCCAAGGGCACTAAGGTGAACCTGGTAATCTCCAAGGGCCCCAAGCCCTCCGAGAAGGTTGAGGTTCCCCGGCTTGTCGGCCTGACCAAGGACCAGGCAGAAGCCGCGCTGGCAAGCGTTGGCCTGAAGGGCAACGCCTCCGAGGAGGCCAACGAGGCCGATGAGGGCCAGGTCTTTGAGCAGGGCACCGAAGCCGGTAAGGAAGTCGCGAAGGGCACGACCATCTCGTACAAGGTCTCCAGCGGCCCGGATACCACGTCCGTCCCCGACCTGACCGACATGACCGAGGCCCAGGCGCGCAACGCCCTCGATATGGCAGGCTTTGGCGTCGACGTGAGCTACCAGGAGAACGACTCAGTTACCGAGGGAACCGTGATCAGCTGGAACCCCAGCGGCAAGCAGAAGCCCGGCGCCACGATTACCGTCGTCATTGCCAAGAAGTCCGGCAAGGCCAGCGTTCCGGGTAACCTGTACGGCAAGAGCATCTCCGCCGCCGTCACCGCGCTCAACAACGCCGGGTTCTACAACATCGCGTTCTGCGACCAGAACGGCAACCCCGTGAGCGGCAACGAAAACGCCACCGTTACGGGCGTCTCCCCCACCGGCAAGCAGTCCACCGACAACACGATTACGCTGACGGTTTCGATTTCTGGCTCGGGTTCGGGCTCTGGCTCGGGCACGAGCACGGGCGACGATTCTGGTACGACCAACTAGTCGCCGCCCCACCGCCCATTACGGCTCCCGCCGCAAACATATTCGCTCACAGGCGCCCGCTTGCTCCCCCAGCAAGCGGGCGCTTCGTTTTTGACATGACATGAACCAGAAGAGCCCGGTACCGTGGCGGTGTACCGGGCTCGACAAATCTCTGGTGCCCCCGGGCGGATTCGAACCGTCGACACCCGCTTTAGGAGAGCGGTGCTCTATCCCCTGAGCTACGGAGGCATGCTGTACTAGTGTAGCAGATTTACGCCGCTGTAATGCAACGTATAGCCACTCTTCGAAGTTGCGGTGGAACAGCCCTCCGGAAAGTGCGTCCCACTATCCAGGCAAATTCTGGGTCAGACTTTCCCCATGAGACTTCGCTGGGAAACTGTGACCCAGAATTTCGGCTCGAAACGGGACACGGTTTCCCAAACGACCCCGTTCCGGAAACTACATCCCGGAATCGACGCTCGAACTGGGATGCACTTTCCCGATCGAGCCACATGGGAGACTGCGCCCCACTTTGAGGGGGCGCTCTTTAATGACTACTTGCCTTTGTGGAAAAGGTTTTTGATAACGGAGGGGATGCTCTTGGCGCCCTTGGCCGTCACATCGATAAAGTCGGGCGAACGCACGAGCTTATCCTCGTCGACGTACTTACGGACCGCGCGAAGCGTCTCTTTATCGTCGCGCGTCGAAAACGTAAAGTGGCCGTTGTCCTTGGTGAAGATAGCAAAACGCGTAATCTTCTTGGTGCCGCGCAAAACCTCGGCGGCAATATAGTCGACCTCGTCCCACGGGATTTGGATATAATCCTCGGGATTACGCTCGTTATAGTACTCAAACGCCTTATTGCCCACCATCACGTTACCGTGACTGGTAAGCCCCATCAGGCAGGTTGCCGGCGTTGCCAGATCGACCGTGCTGTTCTGAGATTGCGCCATACGCGCCTCGCCCTCCAAATAAAACAATCGGACCGCATCCAGTGTACCCACCGGGTGCGGTCCGTTTCAATGGCTCAAAAGCCCTTGCCTAGCAACTCTCGGTCTTAAGCCGAAGCGTGCTTACATGAAGCCGCAGACGCGACCGATGATGCCGACGGCGAAGAGAGCCAGGATGATGACGATCGGGCTGACCTTCTTCTTGAGGAGCTTGCAGACCAGAAGGGTCAGGCACACGGCGGCAAGGCCGGGGATGAGCTGATCGAGGTTGGCCTGAAGCGTGGTGACCTTCACCGGGTCGAGTGCGTTGGCACCGACAGAGCTGTACATCGTCAATGCCTGCTTGATGCCCTCAGAACCGGCGGGCAGGTTGGCCCAGTCGATATAGGCGCCAGCGGACTGCGTGACCTTGGAGACGACCGGGGTGAAGGAGATGGACACCCAGCGCTCGACCAGGGCGCCGATGATGAACATACCCAGGATGGAAGCACCCTCGGTGACCTTGCCCATCAGACCGCCGGAGAGGTCCTTGGCGATGGAGGAGCCGACCTTGTAGCCAAACTCCTGCGTGTACCACAGGAAGGCGTAACGGATGATGTTCCACGCGAAGAAGAACAGCAGCGGACCGGCGATGCTGCCGGACAGGGCCAGGGAAGCGCCCAGTGCACCCAGAATCGGGCGAAGGGTGAACCAGAAGGCGGGGTCGCCGACGCCGGCGAGCGGGCCCATCATACCGACCTTGACGCCCTGAATGGCGACGTCGTCAATCGGAGCACCGTTGGCGCGCTCCTCCTCGAGGGCGAGGGTAACGCCAATGACGGGGGCGGAAACATAGGGGTGGGTGTTATAGAACTCCAGGTGGCGCTTAAGAGCGGCAATCTGGTCATCCTTGCTGGTGTAGAGCTTCTTGATCGCAGGGATCATTGCGAAGCACCAGCCGCCGTTCTGCATACGCTCGTAGTTCCACGAGCCCTGAAGGAACTGATGACGGAAGCAAACCTTCTTACGGTCAGCCTTGGTGAGCTGAATCTTGTTCTCTGCCATATGTATCACTCCCCTCCTACTCGTAATCGTTCAGAATGTCGCCGAGCGGGTCACCGGAGCCACCGCCCATGCCGCCACCCTGCTTGGCCAGATCCTTAAGGCCAAGGTAGATGAGGGCAAGGGAGATGCCGATGAGGCCAAGGGCGATCAGCGTGAGCTGAGGGATGGCAGCAAGGACAAAGCCGAGGATGAAGAACGGCCAGGTCTCCTTGGTGGCCATCATGTTGATGACCATGGCGTAACCGACGGAAGCGACCATGCCGCCGCCGACAGCCATGCCGCCGGACAGCCAATCGGGCATAGCGTTAAGCGCGTTGGTAACGGCCTCGGCCGGGATGATGCACAGAAGTACTGCCGGGATGGCGATACGAACACCCTGCATGAGGATGCCGGCGTACTGCCAACGCTCGATGCCGGCGAAGTCGCCCTTCTCGGCGCAGGCGTCCATGGCGTGAACCATAGCGGTAGCCAGGGTACGGCAGATCATGGTCAGGAACAGACCAGCGACCGACAGCGGGACGGCGACGGCGATGGCGGCGGTAACGGCCTTGGCCGAATCGGTGGCGCCACCGTTGAGGGCGAGCACCATGATGATCGAAGAAGCGACCGAGGCCAGAGCGGCGTCAGGCGCGACGGCGGCGCCGACGTTAGCCCAGCCAAGGGCCATCATCTGGAGCGAACCGCCCAGGAGGATGCCCTCCTGAAGGTGACCGGTTACGAGACCGATAAGCGTGCATGCCACGAGCGGCTGATGGAACTGGAACTCATCCAGAATGCCTTCCATACCGGCAAGCAACGCGACAATCGCAACAAGCAGAATAGTGATTGCAGACATGTATCGGACCCTCCTTTACTATGCTTGAGCGGCCAGTTCGGCCTTAGCTTTCTTCAACATGGCGTCGAGATCCTCGGAGGAATCCGAAGGAACCTTGCGGACCTCGAACTTGACGCCCTTGGCCTTGAGAGCCTCGATGGTCTTGACATCGTCATCGCCCATGGCGACGGCGTTAGTGACGACGACCTTGCCCTTGGAGTGGGCCATGGAACCGATGTTGGCTTCCTTGATGTCGACGCCGGCCTCGATGGCCCTGAGCAGATCCTGCGGGTTCTCGAACAGCAGCATCGCCTTGGTGTCGCCAAAGCGCGTGTCCTTGACGACCTCGGCCATCTTCTTGATAGGCACGACGTTGGCGTGGACTCCCGGAGGGGCAGCCTGCTCGATCATGGTCTTGCGGAGCTCGTCGTGAGCAACGCCGTCGGAGACCACGATGATGCGGTTGGGGTTGATCTGCTTGGTCCACGTGGTGGCCACCTGACCATGCAGCAGGCGCGTGTCGATACGGACGTGGGCGATCTTGATGTGCCCGTCGCCGATCACCGTTCCCGGAGGAATGGCACCCGCAGGAGCAGCGGCGGCCGCAGCCGGCTTCTTCTCCTCGGGCTCCAGAGACTCGGGCTTGACGCGCACGCCGGCCTTAGCCTCAGTCACGAGATGTTTTGCGATCGCATGTGCAGTGTTCTTTGCGTCAAAGCGCTGCGAATATGCCTCGATGAGCATAGGCAGGTTGACACCGGTGACGATAGCCCAGGAATCGTGGCCCTCGATGAGCCCGCTGATCTGGTTGAACGGCGTGCCGCCCCACAGATCAACGAGGAAGAGCACCTGCTCCTGGTCCTCGAAGGAAGCGACTGCTTCCTCGACCTTGGCACGGAAGTCGTCGGGGCCCATGCTCGGCTCGAGCGAGACCACGGCAACAGACGGCTGATCGCCAAAGACCATCGAGCCCGTCTGCTTGATTCCAGCCGCCAAGTCACCATGGCTAGCAAGAACAATACTTACCATCACATAACCTCCTTTTTGTCTACGTATTTCCTACACGACAATAATGGAGTATACCTGTTCGCCTTGTGGATTTATAGCTAAATTCGCAAACGGTTGCATTATTTGTTTAAACGTCTAAGTTTGTTACAAATTGATTACGTTGCTGATTTACAGCTCATTGCCTACTAAAACGTGATTTCCCAATTACTTTCACAGATATATACAGACACTCTGTTCATTAACGCCGCTTTTAGGTTAATCCCAATGCGCCTGCGTGCCGCTATTTTGTTTAAACAGACATAACTTGACTAATTGTATAACTTATGCTCTAGCGCAAGTAGTCGTTGGGGACGTTCTTAAACGACTAGTCAAACAAGAACGTCCCCAACGACTAGGGGCTAGACGATGTGGAGAGGGTTAGCGGCGTCGACGGCGTCGGGGGCGTCAGAAGGGCCGTCGGGGGCAGCGTCTGCCGGATCCTCGTCGGGGGTCTCGATCTGCTTGATCATGACCTCTTGGCCCTGGAGCAAATAGGTATCGCCACTGCCGCAATGGGGGCAGGTCTTGCCGTGCTCGACTGTCGCATAGTCGCGGCCGCACGCCTCGCAATGCGTCACGGCCTCGACGGGCTCCACGATAAGCTCCGCGCCCTGCGTGATGAACTTTTTATCTGCCGCCCAGCGCCAAGCGTCGAGCAGCAAGTCGGGAACGACGCCCGAGACCTCGCCCAGCAGCAGCGTGACGCTCGAAACGCGACGCACGCCATTGGCGCGCGCCACGTTCTCAACATCGCGAATAATGTGATAAACGATTCCCAATTCATGCAAGATAGAAACCTTTCAACAACGGTTGATGCGATGCAAACTCAAAGCAAGGGGACGGCGAAATCTAGTCTGCGCCGTCCCCTTACCCGCCATGGTTACCTATTTACGACCGAACTTGATTTTGATTGCACGCTTTAAAGCATACTTGCCAAGGCTCGGGAGCTTTTGCTCGTATTTGACCATCGTGGAGCACTCGGGGCGATCGCGATCCAGATGGATGGCATCGAACGCGCACTTGGTGGTGCACAGGCCGCAGCCGATGCACTTGTTGGGGTCGACGATTGAGGCACCGCAGCCAAGGCAACGGGCGGTCTCGGCGCGCACCTGCTCTTCGGTAAAGGTCTCGACGTACTCGCTGAAGGGCGCGGCCTTCTCGCGCTCGTGGTCCACGTGGGCAACCTCACGGCTCGCGTTGTCATAGCTCTCGATCACGACATCGTCGCGGTCGAGCGCGGCGTATCGGCGCTGGTTGCGGCCGATGGTGAGCGTGGAGCCCGGCTGCACAAAGCGATGGATGGACACGGCGGCCTCGTGACCGGCGGCGATGGCATCGATGGCAAAGCTCGGACCGGTATAGACGTCGCCGCCCACAAAGATGTCGGGTTCGGCGGTCTGGTAGGTCTGGGGATCGGCAAGGGCGCCCTGACCACGGCCAAGCTCCACCTTGGAGCCAGCCAGCAGGTCGCCCCACACGATGGACTGGCCGATGGACATGACCACGCGGTCGGCATCGACGCGGCGCAGGTCGTTCTCGTCGTACTCGGGCGCAAAACGGCCCTCGTCATCGTAGACGCGCGTGCAGCGCTTAAAGGTGATGCCGCACACACGGCCGGCCTCGTCCAGATGGACCTCCTTGGGGCCCCAACCGCAACTGATGTGCGCGCCGTCCTCGATGGCCTCGCGACGCTCTTCCTCGCTGGCGGGCATCTGGGCCTCGCTCTCCAGGCAGAACATCTCAACGTGCTCGGAACCCAAACGGCAGGCGTTGCGCGCGACATCGATAGCAACGTTGCCGCCGCCCACCACGATGGTGCGGCCGGGCAGCACGTCGATCTTGCCACTGTTGACCTCGCGCAAAAAGTCGACGGCTACGGTCACATCCTCGGCATCCTCGCCCGGAATACCGGCAAGGCGGCCGCCCTGGCAGCCAATGGCCACATAGAAGGCCTTAAAGCCCTGCGCGCGCAGCTCGTCGAGCGTCACATCGCGACCGACCTCCACGCCATAACGGAACTCGGCGCCCATCAGGCGAATGATCTCGACCTCGGCCTCGATAACGTCCTTCTGCAGCTTAAAGCTGGGAATACCGTAGGTGAGCATGCCGCCCGGGCGCTCGCTCTTCTCGAACACGACGGGCTTGTAGCCCTTCTCGGCCAGATAGAAGGCACAAGACAGACCGGCCGGACCGGCACCGATGATGGCGATCTTCTGGTCGAAGCCGCCAGCACGCGTCGGGGTCACCACGGGCGGGACATAGCGGGTCGCGGCGTCCAGATCGCGCTGGGCGATAAACTTCTTGACTTCGTCGATAGCCACGGCGGCGTCCACACGGCCGCGGGTGCAGGCATCCTCACAGCGGCGGTTGCACACACGGCCGCAGATAGCGGGCAGCGGGTTCTCGCGCTTAATGAGTGCTAGGGCCTCGTCATAGCGACCCTGCGCCGCGAGCTTCAGATAGCCCTGAACGGCAACGTGCGCGGGGCAGGCCGTCTTGCAGGGCGCGGTGCCGGACTCATGCGTCTCGATGCGGTTATCGTTGCGGTAGTTGGGCGACCACTTGGTGTGGTCCCACTTGGTGGCATCGGGCAGCTCCTGGCGCGGATACTCGGGCACCTGTCCTCCCGCCTTTTTGCTGCAGAGCTTCTGGCCCAGCTTGGCGGCGCCGGCCGGACACACCTCAACGCAGCGACCGCAGGCCACACACTTGTCCTTCTCGACCTTGGCGACATAGGCCGAGCGCGACAGGTTGGGTGTGTTGAACAGCTGCGAGGTGCGCAGGGCGTAGCACACGTTGACGTTGCAGTTGCAGATGGCGAAGATCTTGTTCTCGCCGTCGATGTTGGTGATCTGGTGCACAAAGCCGTTTTCCTCGGCCTGGCGCAAGATGTCGTAAACCTCGTCGCGGGTCACATAGTGGCCGCGGTCGGTCTCGACCACGTAGTCGGCCATATCGCCCACGGCAATGCACCAGTCGGCCGGGTCGTCGGCGCAGCCCTCTCCCATCACGCGACGGCTCGCGCGGCAGCTGCAGGTGCTGGCGGCATACTTGCCATCGTATTTGTCGAGCCAATGCTCGATATGCTCGATCGGCACCGACGTGCTCGCGGCATCGATGGCCTTCTCGACCGGAATGACGTGCATGCCGATACCGGCGCCTCCGGGCGGCACCATCGGCGTGGCGCGGGACAGCGGGCCCTTGGATGCCTGTTCAAAGAACTTGGCATAGACCGGGTGCTCCTCGAGCTGGCTCACGCGCATGTTGAGGAACTCGGCGGAACCCGGCACCAGCATGGGCAGCACCCACTGCTTGGCGCGCTCGGGGTTTTCCCAGTTGTACTCGAGCAGACCCGTGTAGCTCATGTCGTCGAGCATCTTCTCGATATCGGCCTCGGGCATGCCGGTGAGCTTGACCATCTCGGGCAGCGTATAGGGACGGCGCATCTTCATCTTGCAGAGCACTTCGGCCTGCTCGTCGGTTGCGGCCTCGGCAAACGACCAGTACTCGTAGCCCAGCAGCTCGTCGCGATGCAGCAGGCGGTTGGTGCAGTGCTCGCACAGCTTGACGATTGCCTCGCGCGGATGCTCCGGCAGCGGCGGCACGAACTCCGAACCGATGTCGGGCTCGGTGTAGCTAATTCCCGGTCCGTTGAGAATCATGGTTGTCCCTTCTCTTGCCGCAGCCCGACGAGGCCGCAGCGCCCCTCTTTTTTTGCAGGCCGGACATGCCCCCATGCCGTTCACCCGCCATTAGTTGACATTGTGTCAAAAATAGTATTGACGAACCGTCAACAATATTCAAGACTGTTAGGCGAACGGTCAGGCAAAAGAGGATGGAAGGCGGCAAAACATGGGCGGCAAAACAGCAGATACCTCTGTGGTCGATGCCGTCCCCGCATCCGATAGTGCGGCAAAGCGCCTGACGGGCGACGAACGCCGTCGCGAGATCCTCGATGCCGTGCGCACCGTAAGCTCCGAGCTGGGCGTGTCCCACCTATCGGTATCGGCCGTGACCAAGCGAGCCGGCTGCACGCGTTCATTGTTCTACCACTACTTTGCCGATATGGACGCCGCCGTCACCGCTGTTATGGACGAGGCGATCGACGGCTTTATCGCCGAGCTCGAGCAGTGGAACGCCAGCCGCACGGTTGGTGACATCGAAGGCGCACTCGACACCGTCGCCCCGCTCTTTAAGCGCCTGGTCGTGAGCGGCCACGAGTTGCCGAGCACGCTTACCTCGAGCAGCGGCGCGCTCTACGGCGGCTTTCTGCACAACGTGGTCCAGCGCGTGGCGCAATACATTTGCGACACCACCGTGGTGGACTTTGTCGCCCATCATGACCTGCGCATCGACCATGTCTATGAGACGTTCTACACCCTCATCATGGGACTGTTGATGTATATCCGCACGCACCCCGATGTGCCCGACGAGACGGTCAAGGAGATTATCGCCTCGACGCTCCACATCGAGGGCTATACCGCCAAGTATCCCGAGCGCAGGCCCGGGAACTGACGACATTTTGCCAAACTGCCCGCGATCGGAAGAGGGGCCGCGGGCGTGTGAAAGGAGAGCAGCATGCTGTTCGATGTTTGGGGTAGCGATACCCTTATCCACTGGGCCGGCTGGGCCATGGTCTTTATTGGCCTGATCGTGCTCAACGAGGTCGGCCGCCGCACCAAGCTGGGCGCGGCCATCATCTTTGGCGTGGCTCCGCTGGCCATGACCATCTACTGCGTCGCCATCGCCATCGGCGTCTCGCAGGGTGCCGAGTGGGCGCTCACCAACCCCACCCATGTGTACCAGAACAGCTGGTTCCACTACGCCAAGGTATACGCGGCACTGGCCGGTTGCTGGGGCTTCATTGCCATTAAGTACCAGTGGGGCAAGATCGGCAAGGCGCATTGGTTCCGCGCGTGGCCGTTTGTGATCGTCGCTATCAACATCATGATCGCCGTCGTGTCCGACTTCGAGAGCGCCTATCACTTCTTTGTCCTGGGCGAGTCCACCTGGGTCACCTCCGAAGGTGCTACACAGCTGGCCGGCTGGAACAACGTGTTCAACGGCATCGCCGGTATCATCAACATCTTCTGCATGACCGGTTGGTGGAGCGTCTACGCCTCCGAGGACAAGACCGACATGCTGTGGCCCGACATGACCTGGGTCTACATCATCGCCTACGATATCTGGAACTTCTGCTACACCTACAACTGCCTGCCCACCCACTCCTGGTTCTGCGGCTTTGCGCTGCTGCTGGCGCCCACCGTCGCCGCCTTTATCTGGAACAAGGGCGGCTGGATCCAGAACCGCGCCTTTACGCTTGCTATTTGGTGCATGTTTGCCCAGGTGTTCCCGTACTTCCAGGAGGAGTCCATCTTTGTGACGCACTCCACGCTCGACCCCGGCGCCGCTACCGCGGTCTCAATCGCCGCGCTGATCGCCAACGTCGCCGCAATCATCTACATCGCCTACCGTGCCAAGAAGCTCGGCCGCAATCCCTACAAGCAGGATGTCTTTGAGGGCACCAGCGATTGGGAGAAGGCTACCGCCCGCCGCGCCAAGGTTGATTACGCGCACGCCGAGTAACGCGCCTGACGCAAACATCGTTTGAGCACGAAGCGGCGTAGCCGACTCCGCGCAACTCAACGCATTGCAGAGCCCCCGGAAAGCAATTCGTTTGCTTTCCGGGGGCTTTTTGCTGTCGCGAGGATGCGGCTGAACGATGTGCTTGGGTTAAATCGGATCTTATATTTCGCATGCGCTTTATATGGCTCCATTTTTGGGTACAGTGTTGAGCCGATATTGCATTGGGGGATATATGAGCGATGAGATGTGTGGCCGCGAGGATGCGGCCCAGGATGCGGAAGCATGTGCCGAGGCCCTGGAGAGCCTTGACCGGATTGCGCTAGACGAGCTCTCGTTTAGCGATTCGGCCGTCGACACGCAGGACGAGGCGCACGAAGACAGCGACGCCAAAGACGCTCCTGACGAGGCCGAAGCCGAAGAGGACGATAGCAAGGACGATGACCAGCCGGAATCCGACTCGGGAGAAGAGACCGTCCTGCTTGGCAGCTTGCCTGCCGACGACTCGCTCACCCGCGAGCTTCCCGGCCTGGGCTCCGCGCCTGCCGTGGACGAGACCATCGCCATGGGAGATATCCCCCTGCCGTCCGTTCCCTCGGCACACGAAGCTGAGGTTCGCCATCGCAAAATGTCGCCCAAGCGCCGCAATCTGATGGTTGCCGGCGTCGTGGCCGTCGCGCTCGTCGCCGGCGGCGCGGGCTATGCGGCTTGGAACGGATATCAGCAAGAGCAGGCCGCCGTTGCCGCCGCCAATGCGCACACGATGATGTCAGTGCAAATTGGCGTACATGCCGCGGGGCTCGACTGCTCCACCGGCTCAAAGATCCCCGTGCAGGTGAGCGGTCAGGACGTGGACGGATCCTCCGTAAGCGAAACACTCTATGTTGACGAGCATGGCCGTGGCATCAAACTGCTGCCCGGTAACTACACGCTCTCCATTGCCGCCTCCCCCATCGCGTCCGACGGCACCGTCTATACCGTGCCGACCACCAAGGCGCAGGTCACGATCAAGAGCGACGGACAGGACCTAAGCAGCCAGGCCGCCTTTAAGCTCAAGGTGCCTTCGGCCGACACGGTAACCGACGACCAGATCGATGCCGCCGCCAAATATGCCGAGGAGGGAGGCGCGAGCTCCGCCGCCACCGCCAAGGTGCTCCAGCAGGCGGCAACCGCGCGGCGCGACGCCGCCGTCAATGCCGTGAGCGCGCAAAAGGCACAGGCGGCCCGTGATGCCGACGCCCGTCACAAGGCAACCGACCTCTACCAGCTCGATATCCCCGTCGAATGGTACGGCAAGGTCGAGACTTGGCAAAACGGCAGCACGCTGTGCATCTATCTTGCCGGCGACACGAACACACCGATTGTGACGCTCGTCGCGGTGCGCGAGGGCGAGAGCTTTACGCCCGATGAGGGCGATACGGTTTTGGGTGCGGCCAATCTAGGCAACGGTTATACCGTCTACGCCAGCGGCCCCGTCTACCCGTACGTGGTGCCCCAGACCATCAACGGACGGACGCAGAACCCCGTGTCGACCTACCCCATGGACACGGCCATTGAGCTTGTCGAGCTTACGACCGGCAACCGCTACACCTATAGCCAGATCAAGAACGTACTAGTCGGCAAAGACGGCAAAGCCGACGCCGCGACCAAACTCGAGACCGACTACCTCGCCCAGATTCTGATGCCAAGCATCAAGGCCCAGGACTAGCCGGCCGCAGCGAGGGCAGTCTTTTTGGGACGGGGCCCTTTTAGCTACTTTGAGGATGATTAGGCAAGGAGCCACTTCCATGCGGGCACAGCGTGTACCACGCCGTGTTCGCATGGAATATCGGCCTGCTCATCCATGGTAACGATTACCGACTCGCCAAGATCGAACTGAGCCATCGAGGCATCGAGGGCGGCGATTTCGCGCTCGCGCGTTTTCTCGCTTGCCATATCCGCACTCACCTGAATCAGGTTATACGCCTGCATGAGAAGCGCGTCCCCAGCCACAAAGTCAACCTCATGGCTTTTATTCTTCTCCTTAATCAGCAGGCGGCAGACCGAACCTGCCCGCACCGCGGGAGTCCTTCTTCTTAGCGCATTGAACACCGCAGTCTCGAGTCTCTGGCCCTGATCCAATGCCGATGCGGGAGAGAATGCTCCAAACATCGCAGGATCGACGGCGTAGACCTTAGACGCAGACCGCATATTATTTGCAAGTGAACGCGTGAACTCCGGCACCGAAAATAACAGGTAGGCGTCCTCGTAATACTCAAGTAAATCGCTGAGCGAATTGCGACTGACGGGTATCTGCCTGCTCTTGAACTCGTTGTACACCTTGTTCACCGACAGCTCTCGTCCCGAAGATGCCATACACCGCGTCAGAAACAGCGAGGCCAAACGAGGATTCTTAACGTCGTAACGCTCAACGACGTCCATGGCGACCGTTCGCGAAGCATATTCCTGTAGCAGCTGAATCGCGTCCGCAGGCGTCTGCTCTAGCGTCGCGATGAATCCCCCTCGCTCAAGATATCCGATCAGATGATGTCGAAGCAACGCTGTGTCGCTCGAGGAAAAGGGTGCATCCGGACCAGGAGCGCTCCCGGTCTTATGTCGGACGTATTCCGAAAAACTCAACGGAAATAGCTCTCGTACAAGGGAACGACCCCTGAACTCGCTCTTAAGTTCTGAGGACAGCATCTTAGAAGAAGATCCCGTCACGTAGACGGTCGCTTTCTCCGTATCGACCACACGCCGCAGAAACGCACCCCATTCGGGAATTTCCTGGATCTCGTCAAAGAAAATGTAGACACCCTCGGTTCGGGCAGCAGGATAGAGCGCATAAAACGTATCGAGCACGTCCGCCAGCAGCGATGGCTCATACGGACGCAAACGTTCATCCTCAAAATTGAAATAAAGCATCCGATCAAGCCCGACACCTTGGCCCTGAAGCCGCCTCATCTCCTGATACAGGCGATACGTCTTTCCGCAACGGCGAGCTCCCACAATCACGTTCACGATGTTGTCGCGCTTTGGCTCCTGGGGGTTTCCCAGATCAAGGTCTCGCTCAAAAACCTGCGGAACCCCCTGTTGCTCAAAGTCCTTTATTTTCTGGGCCACCAAGTCGTTGAATGCCATGATTCTCCAATCTTGCTCTTTTGCTAATCAAGATTATACTGATTCTTGATTAGCAAAAGAGCAAGATTATGCGTATCTTGATTAATGGATAAGCAAGTTTTCTATTAGTGGCCCCTCCCGGAGGATATCGAGCGGCCGAGGGGGCAGGCATGAACGCCTCTAGCCGAAAACAAAGTAGCTAAAAAAGCCCCGTCCCAAATCAGCTACTTAACGCCAGGGGTCGGCTTCGAAGAGGGGCTCGCGCTCGGGGCGACGATCGCTATAAGGATCGTAGCCGTCGTCATCCTCGTTCTCGGCACGAATGTAGGGATCGGTGGGCTTTTTCGTCTCCCTCTTCTCGCGCAGGGGCTGCTTGCACTCGTCCTTGCTATCCATGGCATGCACCTTTCCGTGTGGCTTGAATTCCATTCTTACACTATGACTGATTACGGCCATCGTAATGCATGGATACCGCGGGATGCGGTATCCAGAGCGCACACGTGCTTACGAATCGTCTACGCGTATCGGCGCAGACAGTGTATACATTGCTTTAAACCCAACGCAAGCCCGCCCGAGCGCACCTTAGGCACACTCGGGCGGGTAAACATCGTCTTGAAACTTGCAGCAACTAGCAAATCCCCGTCAGGCCAAGCACCAGGCCAATGATCATGGTGCCGATAATGATCCAGTTCACGTTGGTGTTCTTCTTGAGCAGCTTGAAACAACCCAGGGTGTACAGCAGCGGAATCAGGCCGATGAAGATCGTATCGAGATACGTCTGGATCATGACCGGATCGCCCTCGGGCATCGGAATTGAGATCGCGCAGTTGAACTTAACGAACGAGGCAGCCATGGCGCCGATCATCAGCAGGCCGAGCGTGCTTGAGAGTTTGGTTACAATACCCATCAAGCCGCTCTCGTAGATCTTGGTGATGAAGCTCGAACCGACGCGATACCCAAGAACCGTCAGCACCCAACGCGTAATCCACGACGGAATGTTGTAAATGAGCAGAAACGCGATCGGACCCAGAAGCGATCCGTTCTGAGAGCACAGCGCCATACCGACCGAGGCCGCGATAACACGGATAACGCCCCAGAAGATTGCATCGCCGATGCCCGACATGGGACCCATGAGCGAAGCTTTGACCGAGTCGATCGAATGCGTATCGAAATCAGGCTCGGCCGCGTTCTCCTTCTCCATCGAGGCAACAAGGCCCATGCAGAACGTACCGACATTTGACGTGATGTTATACCAGGTCGAATGGCGTACCAGGGCATCGCGACGCTGTTCTTTATCCGGGTAGAAACGCTCGATGGCAGGCCAGATGGACCACATGAAGCCTGAAGCGCCTCCGCGAGCGCCGCCGCCGTAATGGGCAAAGACGTTGAACGAGTGGAAGAAGATGCCGCGCAGCATCTTACGGTCTTCAGCGGAAAGATCCTTAGTGGAGATGCTGATCTTCTCGCTTGCGGTATCGGTGGTACTCATGCGAAGAAATCCTCCTCTTCGAGCTCGGCGACGGACTGGGCACCAGCTGCGACGCCCGATTCGCGCAAGGCCTTAATCTGGTTGCGCAGGTCGAGATTTTCAAGGTCACGCAGGGCCGTAACGACCAAGATCACTGCACCGACGGCGGCAATTGCGACCATGGGCATGTTGAGATATTGGAAGAGCACGAAGCCGAGCAGGAAATAAATTGCAATCTTGTTATCCCAGAGCATGCGCAGAAGTAGCGCCATGCCCACGGCGGGAAGCAGGCCGGATGCAGCATTGAACCCGTTCAGGACCGCCTGCGGCACCATATTCATAAGCTGCGATGCCGGCTCGGCACCGACCCACACCGCCAAAAACGTCGGGATGGCGAATAGACCGTTCATGACTACGGCGCCGCCAAAATGGCAGATGAAGAGCTTCTTACTGTCACCCGAGTTCGCGGCCCAATCAATAACAGGAGCCCAGAAAGACATGAGCACGTTGAGAACGAGCGAGTAGATGATGTTCGCAAAAATAGCCGCAGCCACCGCGAGCGGAATCGCTACGCCCTGCTCCATGCCAGACACGACCACGAAGCACACAGCGAGCACCGTTCCTGCCACCGTATCAGCCGAAGTCGCACCGCCCACGTTGACGCTTCCGATGAAAATAGCCTGGAGCGCAGCACCGATGATAATGCCTGCGGTAACATCGCCAAAGATAATGCCCGCCACAAGACCCACGCCCAGGGGCTGGTCAATCATGGGCTGTCCAAACGTCCATTGGACGAAATAGCAGATAAAAGCTGCCAAATATGCCAAGAGCGCAGTCGTCAGCATATCAATCCCTCCTTAGAGCTTTGCCAGCAGGTCGGAAACCTTGACCTTACCGTCTGTAACGCCGACCTGATGAAACACCGGCAGATCTTGCTCACACAGCTCGCGCGCTGCAGCCACCTCGTCTGGATTGAGCGTTACACCCGTTGTCAGCAGCACCTTGGCTGCATCGTCGCTTCGATCGAAGCGGCCGACATTCGCAACGTTCACGCTGCCGATCCTACCGGGAGCCCCTTTCACTAGTTTGAGTGCATCGGCGATGTTCCCAGTAAGGGCGAAGATGCGCATCTCGCCCGCACGCGGATCGTTAGCAATCTTGATAGCGTCGTCTATTGTACGGATGAGAAGCTTCTGCCCACTCGGGCAAGCCATCTTGAGCGTCGACGACTGGGTTTCATTTTGGGCCGCAGCGTCATTCGCGACTAAAATACCCTTGGTGCTCAGCTCCTTTCCCCACATGAGCGTGACCTGTCCGTGAACCAGGCGGTCATCCACTCGCAGCTGAACGATCATTTCGTTCTCCTTTCGTCTTCGCTCCGCCCGCCAAAGCGGACCACTTCCTATCCAAAGAAATCGTCATCGGTATCTGTCGCCCCGCCTGCCCGCAGGACCACACGCCGCATGGAGGTCGATGCCTGCGCGATTACGCTGTCGATATACTCGGGCGTGAACGCCTCGCCCGTAATCAGGCATTCGAGAATTAACGCGATGTTGAAACCGGTCACATGTACGATGCCGTGCTTTTCCGGCTGCATGGCCGTAACCATGTTGCAGACGCTCCCGCCCAAAAGATCGGTAACGATCAACGCATCGTCCTCTGGCCTCACGCCATCGATAAACTCTGCGATCTGCTCATTGGGATCCGATTCGTCCACATAGCAATCAACGACGGTTATGGCGCTATCATCATGAAGCAGCACCTCAGCCACACTTTTGACGCCACTTGCTAGGCGTCCGTGGGTTGCAACTAAAATTTTCTTCATAGCACACCCCTTAAGCCAAAGGAGCCGCGCCATTGGCGAATACTCGCACGACATGCTCGAATGTGCTGCGCAGGCTCTCGAACGCGACTGCCGTCATATCGTGCCAATAGATCGGAGCATCCGGATGTCCCTCAGTCTTTTCATCAACCATGGCGCGCACGGCATCGCCGGCATATTTAACGCCATACGTGTAGTAGTTAATCTTGCGGATGCCGGCATTGATGGCACGAGCGTAATCCTCGTCGGAAACACCGGAGCCACCGTGCATGACAAGTGGCACGTTCACACAGCTGCGAATGTCGGTCAGAACGTCAATGTTCAAATGGGGCTCGCCCTTATACAGGCCGTGCACCGTTCCGAACGAGCAGGCCAGGATATCGAGCCCCGTGGACTCAACGAAGTCACGCGCCTGGTCAGGATCGGTATAGATGGCGCCCGCCTCTTCCGCCGTGGACCCAGCATCAGGATCGCCACCCTCACGCGACCCCATAGAACCAAGTTCGCACTCAAGGCCTGCACCAAAGTCGGCGCACATCTGGGCAGCGTACTGGGAAAGCTCAACATTACGTTCGTAGGAAAGTGCAGAACCGTCGAACATGACGCCCGTGAAACCGAGCTCCAACGCACGACGAGCATAGGATAGATTCTCACAATGATCCAGATTCAGGCAGATATGCGCACTCGAGCGCTCAGCCAGTGCTGTAACCAGCGGAGCCACCACGTCAATCGGCACCAGCGACTCGTGAACCTCGGCATGCTGGATGATAATCGGATAACCTGTTTCCTCCGCCACGTCCACAGCGGCGCGGACGGCCTCAAGACTCGCGGAATTTACTGCAGCGACCGCCATATTGTTCTGTTCGGCGATGTTGCAGATATCTCTCATACTGACGAGCATCTGTTCTCCTTTCCTCAGGCAGACCATCGCTGTTTGGCTTTCTCCAAACGCAACATTTTGCGAGTTCATTATATTGCGTTTTGTTTTGCTTTGTTTCGGAATTGACGTCTGCTACCGCGAACGGTCGAAAACCTGCCCCGAACGTTCGATATGTTTTGTTTAGAGTTGTTTTATTTCATTTCAGGAATTGTTGTTCTGGTAAAACTGAAGGTAACAAGCCTTGTCCCACAACAAGCCCTGGGAGTTCTTATGAGTGAACCGCGTCCCTATTACCTGGAAGAACGGCAGGAAGAAATACTCGACTTACTCAATGCGAACAGCACTGTTCGCATTGTTGACCTCAGCGAGCGCTTCGGTGTTTCGGAAGCGACCATTCGAAAGGATATGCGGGCTCTCGAAGGCAGAGGACTTCTCAGGCGAACCCATGGCGGCGCGATCTTACCGAACCCCAATTCTCGCGAACTTTCGTTTGAAGACGCTTCTTCGACGGCCCAAGACGAAAAACGCCGCATCGGTTACGCTGCGGCGAAAATGGTGCGCGACGGCGACACGTTCTTTCTTCAATCGGGAACAACAACGGGCTGCATGCTACGCGCTCTCAAGGGCCGCAAGAATCTCACGGTTCTCACGAACGACCTATCTCACGCGATACTTGCCGAAGAATTGCTGGTGGACAGCGAGGTCATTCTCCTGGGCGGACAACTGAGATTTGGCTATCACTACACACAGGGCAACGAGACTATCCGGCTGCTTAACGAGTACTTTGTTCCCACTGCTTTCATGGGAACCAATACCTTCTCGTTTTCAAAAGGATTTATGGCGCATCGATTGGAGCAGGCGAACATGGTGAGCGCCATCGCGAACGCTGCCGACCGACGCATAACCCTCATGGACTCATCGAAAATCGGCGTCATCGGCTTGGTTCACGCCCTTGACCTCAATGAGATTAACTGCCTGATCACCGACACCGGTGTCGATGCGGACACGAGGCAGCGACTTGCCGAGCTTGCCCCCAACTTGGAGATCATCTACGCCTAGACTGCCCGGCACATTCGACGCAGCATGAAAAAGGGGCGACGGGTAAATCCCGCCGCCCCTTTGCTTGAGCTCAGCTATTCCTCGGGCGCCTCGTATATCGGCGTCGGCGTGTTGTCGCACACGACGGTAAAACCGCCGTCCTTGTCGACATCGACCGTCACCTGATCGCCCTCGCGCACCGTACCGTCGATGATAGCGGCGGCAATGGCATCCACGACCTCGCGCTGCACGAGACGCTTGAGCGGACGGGCACCAAAGACCGGGTCCAGGCCGCCCACGGCGAGCATCTGCTTGGCCGCCGGGGTGATGGCCAGCGTCATGCGCTCCTTGGCCAGACGCGCGCGGACGTCGGCGAGCTGGATGTCGACGATCTTCTCGATCTGCGCCATGCCGAGCGGATGGAACACCACGATATCGTCGATACGGTTGAGGAACTCGGGGCGGAAGGTTTGAGCCATGGCCCCGTCAACCTGATGGCGCATCTCCTCCTCGTCCTTACCGGACAGATCGGCGATGGCCTTGGAGCCCACGTTGGACGTCATGATGATAATCGTGTTCTTGAAGGACACCTGGCGACCCTGGCCATCGGTCAGACGGCCGTCATCAAGCACCTGCAACAGCACGTTAAAGACATCCGGATGAGCCTTCTCCATCTCGTCGAGCAAGATTACGGAGTACGGACGACGGCGCACGGCCTCGGTGAGCTGGCCGCCCTCGTCGTAGCCCACGTATCCCGGAGGCGCACCGATCAGACGCTGGACGCTGAACTTCTCCATATACTCGGACATGTCGATACGCACGAGCGCGCGCTCGTCATCGAACAGGCACTCGGCCAGCGCCTTGGCGAGCTCGGTCTTGCCCACGCCGGTGGGGCCCAGGAAGAAGAAACTGCCGATGGGCTTGTCCGGATCGGAGAGGCCCGCACGGCTACGGCGCACGGCCGCGGCCACAGCGGAGACGGCCTCGTCCTGACCGATGACGCGCTTATGCAGCTCGCCCTCCAGGCCCTTCAGCTTGTCGAGCTCGCCCTGCATCATCTTGGACACGGGCACGCCGGTCCAGGCACTCACGACCTCGGCAATCTCGTCGGAGGTCACCTGCTCGTTGAGGCCCTCGCCGTCCTGCTCCTTTTGTGCCTCGAGCGCAGCCTCGGACTCCTGAATCTGCTGCTGCAGGCCCGGAATCACGGAGAAGCGCAGCTCGGACGCACGACCCAGGTCGCCGTTGCGCGTCGCGCGCTCCTCTTCGCTCTTGGCCTCGTCGAGCTGCCCCTTGAGCTCCTGCACGTGGTCGATGGCGTTCTTCTGGTTGAGCCAGCCGGCCTTTTGCACGTTGAGCTTTTCCTGGACCTCGGCAATCTCCTGGCGCAGAGCCTCCAGACGCTCCTTGCTCGCGTCGTCGGTCTCCTTCATGAGCGCCTGCTCCTCGATCTGCAGCTGGGTGAGCTGACGCGTGGTAGCATCGATCTCGACCGGCATGCTGTCGAGCTCCATGCGCAGGCGGCTTGCGGCCTCGTCGACCAGGTCGATGGCTTTGTCGGGCAGGAAGCGGTCGGCGATGTAGCGATCGGAGAGGTCGGCAGCTGCCACGAGCGCACTATCGGTGATGTGTACGCCGTGGAAGATCTCGTACTTCTCCTTGAGGCCACGCAGGATCGAGATGGTGTCCTCGACGGTAGGCTCGGAGACCATCACGGTCTGGAAACGACGGGCGAGCGCCGCATCCTTCTCGATGTACTTGCGGTATTCGTCGAGCGTGGTCGCGCCGATTGCATGCAGGTCGCCACGGGCGAGCGCCGGCTTGAGGATGTTGCCGGCGTCCATGGAGCCCTCGGTGGCACCCGCGCCCACGATGGTGTGGAGCTCATCGATGAACAGGATGACCTTACCTTCCGATTTTTGCACTTCCTTGAGCACGGCCTTCAAGCGGTCCTCGAACTCGCCGCGATACTTGGCGCCAGCGACCAGCGCGCTCATGTCGAGCTCGATGAGGTCGCGGTCGCGCAGGGTGCTCGGCACGTCGCCGGCCACGATACGCTGGGCGATGCCCTCGACGATGGCGGTTTTACCGACGCCCGGCTCGCCGATGAGCACGGGGTTGTTCTTGGTGCGGCGGGACAGGACCTGGATGGTACGACGGATCTCGTCGGTACGGCCGATGACCGGGTCGAGTTTGCCGGCGCGGGCAAGGTCGCAGATATTGCGGCCGTACTGCTCCAGCGCCTCAAACTGGGTCTTGTCCTCGGCAGACGTCACGCGGTCATCGCCACGCAGCTCCTCGTAAACCTGCTCGATGCGCTCCTTGGTCACGCCGGCGTCACGCAGAACGCGGCCGGCCTCGCCCTTGTCCTCGGCAAGCGCCATCAGCAGATGCTCGGTCACCACAAAGCTGTCGCCCATCTTGGTGGCCTTCTTCTCGGCCTTTTCGATGACGCGGACGAGCTCGTTGGACAGGCCCATCTGCTGACCCTCGCCCGACACCTTGGGCGCATGGTCGATGGCATCTTGTGTGGAGCGTGCAAGCTGGGCCGGGTCGGCACCGATGCGCTCGATGATCACGGAGATATTGCGCTCGCCGGCACCGAGCAGGGCGGACAGCAAGTGAATCGGCTCCACCGCGCCGGCCTGCGCGTCGGCAGCCGTGCTCATGGCGGTCTGCAGCGCCTCGCGCGACGTCATTGCTAGCTTATCGATTCTCATGGAATCACCTCTCTTGGGGCGGCCGCCCTACGGGGCGGCTTCACGTTGTTCGAGAAGTATTGTTGCCAGCTTTGCGCGATCTTATACATAAATCTAAGTCTCTATATATAAGATTTTCTGAGTGATTGAAAGATAGGGAGCAGGTTCGCTCACCCGCTACGGCCTCGTCCCCTTACTATCTCAATCTGTAACATCTAGCGGCTGTTTATGGCTCTAGATGTTACAGATCGAGATGAAATGACCAGCGGCACCCGTTTATCTAAATCTGTAACATCTAGTCAGCAAATAGAGCTCTATCTGTTACAAATCGAGACGAACAAAAAACACCCGGATCAAAAATCTAAATCTGTAACACCAGGCCCACTTTTAGCGGCCAAGATGTTACAGATCGAGACAGACCGAAAACCACCACAAAGAGGACAGGCACCTTTGTGGTGGTCGCGGTCTCTACTCCTTCGCCGAACCCGTACTTCCCGATTCGACGGTCCAGGGCATCTCATCCTCGAACAGCCATGTACGGGCAGACCCACTATCGCGTGCAGTCTGCGGGTCAGGCAAGCAGGTCTGTTTATAGGCATCTTGGATACACTGACCCATAAAATCGTTGAGCTCGGTCTGGTCGCCCTCCATGACATAGGCGACATCACCGTCCATGATGTAGATGCCCGGACCCTTATTGCCCTCGTAGCCCGGATCGTACGAGACATCACATAACTTTGCGCCGTTTGCAGTGTCCAGCTCGATGGAAGAGTGGCATCCGCCAACCATGTCGTTCGCTTTTGCCCGATAGGACGCATATCCGTACCAACGCTTAAATGTTTTGCCCTTGAGTAGCTCGGACGCCTTATCGATCAGGCTTGTATCCGTGGTATAGCGCATGGCCCCAAGCTGAATACGCGGATAATTGCTAATACCCAGCACAGCCGGCTGCTCATCAAAATCAACGGTAATGGTCTCGGGCTTGTCGTCGCCGGTCAGAAGTTCGACAGATTGAGTCACAGGCTTGACCACCGGCTCCGTCACCGCAGCAGGTAGAAATGCCATACCGACAGCGCCCGCGCCAACCACAGCGATCGCAAGCGCCAAGACAATCAATCCAATACGGGCAGAACGGCTCACGGCAAAACACCCCACAATGCAAACCTTCGCCACCTGCACTAATGATACCGCCAGCTAACACTATTACCAAAAGAAGCCGCGCGCTCCTCACCACCACAAAGGGGACAGGCACCTTTGTGGTGGTTTTCGACGCTAACGGTCGACCATCTCGCGCAATGAGATTAAACTTGAATTGCTCTCTGAACATATCCATTTCTGCCTATCCTCAACAGATCTTTGTCTCGAGGAGCGCATATGAAGCCGCCTCATTCCACCGGTCGCAACGTCATCGCCATTCTCGCCATACCCATCGTGATGCTCTTCCTTATCGTCATCACGCCCTTTTCCCTTGGTATCACCTCGCCCTTCGATTTATGCGGAATGGTCGACGCCGGCTCGCGTGCCACCTCGCTCTCCTTTATCTGTCGCGGCGTGTTTTACGAAGATGGAATTCCCACCGGAAGTTGGCAGTCAAAGTTGCCACTGCTCGGTCAGATCGACGGATGCTCCCCCTATTTCTGCCTTGGACCTCAGACGCTAAACTATCTAATCGACGACCAGCCACTCGACTTCATCACCCTCGCCTACGACTACGCACCAAACACCGATGAGCGCCACATGAACCAAGTCCTCGACAAGATGCTTGGACAGTGCGGGCTCACCGAGGAGGCCGGTCGAACCATCTATAGCAACCAGAAATTAAAGCGAACAGAACTCCGCCGTGTCGGAAAAATCAAAGGGCGAAACGGGGCCGCCTACTGGGATGCCTGGGCAACACGCGACAAGGGCGAATTCGGACACAGCACCTATATGGTCACTGTCTACACCAAAGACGGAATTAAGGACAATGTTGACGATTTCGCGTCATCCAAACTCGGCATCCCCAAAACAACCAAACCCGCCAACCCGGATGAAATCCTGTAGGGACATTTATTGAACTGTCCCTCAACGAGCGCGGCAATATCGAGCTCGCCCCACCACCACAAAGGCGCCTGTCCCCTTTGTGGCGGTTTTCGACAAAAAGAGGCCGCCCCGATAACAGGGGCGGCATCAAGCAAGTCTATTTTTGGCGCCCCTCAAGACCCAACGAGAACGCAGAAATGTAGCCCGGGGCTTACCCTTTCCCGAACGCGACCCTCGCGAAGCGCGTGAGCGGGCGGGAAAGGGTAAGCCCCGAGCGGACAATTAAGTGCGTTATTCGGCAGCGGCCTTGAACTTGTTGTAGTTGATCAGGCAGCCGGCCTTGACGATGGCACGCTCCTCGGCCGTCATATCGGCAATGTAGAGCTCAATCTGCTCGACCGTGCCGTCGGCGCGCACCACGTAGGCGGCGATGTTCTTGAGGTCGCCATCGAGCGCGGCACGGATACCCGGCACAAAGACGTAGTCGCCCACCTCAAAGTTGGGCTCCGTCTCCATCTGGAAGGGCACCATGCCCCAGTTCATCACGTTGGAGCGATAGCGCTTGGTGGCGTACTCGTGGACGATGTTGGCCAGGCCGCCAATTACGCGCTGGCAGCTCGCGGCCTGCTCGCGGGCAGAACCGTCGCCCGGCTTCTTGGCGTAGAGCATGGAGCCATACTCGGTCGCCTTGGCATCGGCCGCGATGCCCGCGCCGGCCAGCGCCTCAAACACGCCGGCAAGCTCGGCATCGAGCGCCGCCAGGTCGCCCGTGGCCTCGCCGGCCACGCGGCGCTTTTCTACCGCGTCAACCTCCTTGGAACGGCCCACGTAGGCCGGGTCGCGGCGGCTCAGCGTAAACTCGGCCAGGCCCAGCGGGTTGGAGCGGAAGGAGCTCGTCTCGCCCGAGGGAATGAGCTCGTCGGTCGTAGTGACCGGGTCCATGATCTTGGAGCAAACCTTGAGCAGGATATCGTCGCCGAGCGGCTCCATCGCGGGCCACGGCTTGATGTTGGGGCCCTCGACCAGCTCGTCGGCGGGCTCAGCCTTGTCAAAGCCCCAGTACACGCGCTTCTTGTAGGGAGCGTCGTCGAAGGTGTACTCGCAGGCCTCGTCCCAAGTCTCCTCGGGTAGGTCGGTCGCCGGCGTCAGGACGCCGCCGTTGGCAGCCGTCGCCGCAATGGAGCGAGCGTCCATCAGAGCCACGGCGCTCAACTGGCCATTGCCCGGCTTGGAGCCCTCACGGTTGGGGAAGTTGCGCGTAGTGTGGCGGATCGAAAGGCCGTTGTTGGCAGGCGTGTCGCCGGCGCCAAAGCACGGACCGCAGAACGCCGTGCGCACGATCGCGCCGGCCTCCATAAGGTCGTAGATATAGCCACGACGTGTAAGTTCGAGCGCCACGGGCTGGCTCGTGGGATAGACCGACAGCGAGAACTCGCCGCAGCCGGTGTTGGCGCCCTTGAGCACGCGGGCAGCCTGAACCACGGAGTCGTAGTTGCCGCCCGAGCAGCCGGCGATGACGCCCTGCTGCACGTGCAGCTTGCCGTCGACGATCTTGTCGAGCAGGCTAAAGTGCATCTTACCCTCGCCGATCTTGGCGGCCTCGAGCTCCACCTCGTGAAGGATGTCCTCGAGGTTCTCATTGAGCTCGTCGATCTCAAAGCCGTTGGAAGGATGGAACGGCAGCGCGATCATGGGCTTGATGCTCGACAAGTCGACCTCGACGCAGCCGTCGTAGTAGGCGACATCGGCGGGCTTGAGCTCGCGGTAGTCGTCGCCGCGGCCGTGCATGGTCAGGAATGCGTGCGTGTCCTCGTCGGTGGCCCAGATGCTCGACAGGCAGGTGGTCTCGGTGGTCATGACGTCGACGCCGTTGCGGTAGTCGGTCGTCATGCTCGAGATGCCGGGGCCCACGAACTCCATGACCTTGTTCTTAACGTAGCCCTTGGCAAAGACGGCGCGGATGATGGCGAGCGCCACGTCGTGCGGGCCGACGCCGGGGCGCGGGGCACCCGTGAGGTAGATGGCAACGACGCCGGGATAGGCGACATCGTAGGTGTCGCGCAGCAACTGCTTGGCCAGCTCGCCGCCGCCCTCACCCACGGCCATGGTGCCTAGGGCGCCGTAGCGGGTGTGCGAGTCGGAACCCAGGATCATCTTGCCGCAACCGGCAAAGTTCTCACGCATAAAGGAGTGGATAACGGCGATGTGCGGCGGGACGAAGATGCCGCCGTACTTCTTGGCCGCGGAGAGGCCAAAGACGTGGTCGTCCTCGTTGATGGTGCCGCCCACGGCGCACAGCGAGTTATGGCAGTTGGTGAGCACGTAGGGCAGCGGGAACTGCTCCATGCCCGAGGCACGCGCCGTCTGGATGATGCCGACAAAGGTGATGTCGTGGCTCGCCATGGCGTCGAAGCGAATCTTGAGCGCCTCGGGGTCGCCGGACGTATTGTGTGCCTGGAGGATCGAATACGCGATGGTTCCGCGTTTGGCATCCTCGGGCGCCTGCGTAATGCCGCGCTCGGCAGCCTCGGCCGCAGGCACGACCTCGCTGCCGCCGCGCAGGTAGATGCCGTCCTCGTACAGCTTGACCATACTGTCTCCCACTCTGCCCAAAAGATTTGGGCGCATAGCATACATTCGTTCAATATCGTGCCATAGAACGGTTGCGAGTGGGTTACGAATCTGCACGTTCACTTTATCTCAGTAAAGCAAAGAACGAGTTGGGTGCCGGGGGCAGACTTAGACGCCGAAATGACGAGAGTGGATAATCTCCCACTTTGAGCCTGCAAACAGGCCAAAAACGGGAGATTATCCACTCTCATTCTGCGGGCACTCATTTAAGTCTGTCCCCAATGAGTGCCCGGCAGCGTCGGCGGAGCTATAGGTCGCTACCCGTACCTAGCAGCTTGCGCATGACTTGCTCGGGGTTGACCGAGCCGTCGCGCGGGGCCAGGGCGGTGATCTTCTTCTGCATCTTGTACTCGTGCAGCTCGTCCTCGAGCTGGCGCACGCGTGCGCGGAGTTTTTCGTTCTCGCGCTCGCGCTCCTCGGCACGCTCCTTCATATCGAGGATGCGCACCACGCCGGCAAGGTTGATGCCCTCGTCAGTCAGCTGGTTGATGAGCTCCAGGCGCTCGATATCGGCACGCGAATACAGACGCGTGTTGCCGCCCGAGCGCTGGGGGTTCACCAGGCCCTTGGACTCGTAGACGCGCAGAGTCTGCGGATGCATGCCGGTCAACTCGGCCGCCACGCTGATCATGTACAGCGGTTTATTCCTATTGTCCTCGGCCATGCTACCTGACCCCTTTCCGTCTCGTTATCGTCCATCATAAGCCCGCGGGCGCGGGTGTGCGCCACGACCGCCCTAGTACGTCGCCTTGTAACGGTTGACCTTCTCGCGATAATCGCGCGTGTCGACCTCGCGCAGCTTGGTCATGGCATCGCGCTCGTCATCGGATAGGTTCGTGGGGACCTGCACCTTGATCTCGACGAGCAGCGCGCCCGTACGGCCACGGTGCTTAACGTCGGGCGCCCCCATTTCCTTAAAGCGGAACTTCTTGCCCGTCTGGGTACCCGCGGGCACCTTCAGACGAACCGTCGCACCGCCGGGCGTCGGCACGTCCACCGTGCAGCCGAGCGCCGCCTCGTAGACCGAGACCGGTACCTCCATGGTCACGTCGGCACCTTTACGCTTAAACAGCGGATGCTCCTCCACGTGCGTGGTCACGACCAGGTCGCCGCGCTCGCCGCCGGCAACGCCATACTCGCCGCGACGCTTGTAGCGCAGCTTGCCGCCATCCACGGCGCCCGCAGGCACCGAGACCGTAATGGTCTGCTGCTCGCCCGTCGAGGGAATGCGGTAGGTGACCTTGTGCGTCACGCCGCGGAACGCGTCCTCGGCCGTCACGTCGACAGTCAGCGACAGGTCGCCGCCCTTGCGAGCACGGCTGCGGCCCGCGCCGGCACCGGCAGCACCCGCAGCCCCGGCAAAGCCCGAGCCCCAATCGCTGCCCCAGGCGCCGTTGCCGCTAAAGATGCTGTCGAAGATATCGCCCCAGCCGCTCGCACCGGCGCCGGCACCGTAGCCGCCGCCATACGCGCCGCCCGCGCCCGGCATGCCGCCGAACATGAGCATCTGGTCGTACTCTTTGCGCTTCTTCTCGTCCGAAAGCGTCTCGTAGGCCTCACTAATCTCCTTAAACTTGGCCTCGTCGCCGCCGGCATCGGGGTGATATTTTTGCGCGAGCTTGCGAAACGCGCTCTTGATCTCTTTGTCGGAGGCGCTCTTGGATACGCCCAGGATGTCATAGAAGGTTTTGCCTGCAGCCATCGTAGCTCCTCTCCTGTTACGTCCGCCGCCCCTGCGGACGGCGGCTCATGCTTTCATATGGCACTAGGTCAGAAAGGGCCCCGGGTGTTGCCCCGGGGCCCTTCTCAATTACTCCTCGGTGCTCTCAGCCGTATCGGCCGCAGCATCCTCGGGCGCCGCTTCGGGCTCCGGTGCGGGGCGCTTATCGCCACCGTAGGTCACCGTCACCATCGCGGAACGCAGAATGCGATCCGCCATGCGGTAGCCCTTCTGGTACACGTCGTTGACGGTCTCGTCGTACTGCGATGCGTCCTCGACGCGACCCACAGCCTGGTGCTCGAGCGGATCGAACGCCTCGCCCTTGGGGTCGATGGGCTCAACGCCCTCGTGTGCAAACACGTCGAGCAGCTTGGCATGAACCGCATCGACGCCGTCGACGAACTGCTTAAAGTCGTCAGAAAGCTCTTGGCTGCGGGCATGGTCGATCGCGCGCTCGATATCGTCAACCACCGGCAGCAGCGCGGTGACGAGCTTCTCGGTCGCACGCTCGCGCTCGGCGATGCGCTCGCTGGCGGTGCGGCGACGGAAGTTCTCCCAGTCGGCCTGCAGGCGGGCGGTGCGCTCGGTAGCGTCCTTTGCCTTGTCCTCGGCGGCCTTCTGAGCCTCTGCCGCAGCATCGAGCTCGTTGCGCACGTCGGCAAGCTCCTTTTGGGCCTGCTCGAACTTGAGCTTAAAGTCATTGTCGGCGGCTTCCTCACCGGCGCGGATAGCGGCTTCCACCATCTCGTCCTCGGTCATCGTCGCCTCCTTGTTGGAATCCTCTACCTGGTTCTCGGCAGCCTCGGCGGCCGGGGCCTCGTTGGCCTCGGTATCGTCAACGGCCTCTACGGGAATCTTCACGTCCTTCTCCTCAGAGTCAACGGGGGCGGCGCCGGCGGCAGCCGCCTCCGTGCGAGCTTTACGGGCGGACATGATTACTTGTCCTCGTCGTCCACAACCTCGTAGTCGGCGTCGACTACGTCATCGTCGGCAGGCTGGGCACCAGCGGCACCGTCGGTCTGCTGCTGAGCGTCGGCGTAGACAACCTGGGCCAGCTCGTAGGCCACGGACTGCAGGGACTCGCCGGCGGCCTTGATGGCCTCGACGTCAGAGCCCTCGAGCGCCTTCTTGGCGTCGGCGATAGCGGCCTCGGCCTTGGACTTCACGTCAGCGGAAACCTTGTCGCCCAGCTCGTTGAGGGTCTGCTCGGTGGAGTAGCACAGGCTGTCGGTCTGGTTGCGGACCTCGACCTCTTCCTTCTGCTTCTTGTCCTCCTCGGCATGAGCCTCGGCGTCCTTGACCATACGATCGACTTCGTCGTCGGACAGAGCGGTAGAGCCGGAAATGGTGATCTGCTGCTCCTTGCCGGTGCCCTTGTCCTTAGCGGAGACCTTGACGATGCCGTTGGCGTCGATGTCGAAGGTGACCTCGATCTGCGGCACGCCGCGGCGGGCAGCCGGGATACCGGTCAGCTGGAACTTACCGAGCGATTTGTTGTCGCGGGCAAGCTCGCGCTCGCCCTGGAGCACGTTGATCTCGACGCTGGTCTGGTTGTCGGCAGCGGTGGAGTAGACCTCGGTCTTGGAGGTCGGGATCGTGGTGTTGCGGTCGATCATCTTGGTCATGATGCCGCCCATGGTCTCGACGCCCAGCGACAGCGGGGTAACGTCGAGCAGCAGGATGCCCTCGACGTCGCCGGTGAGCACGCCGCCCTGGACGGCAGCGCCGTCGGCAACGACCTCATCGGGGTTCACGGACATGTTGGGCTGTTTGCCGGTCATGGTCTTGACGAGCTCCTGGACAGCGGGCATACGGGTGGAGCCGCCGACGAGGATGACCTCGGTCAGATCGGAGAGCTTGAGCTTGGCGTCGCGCAGGGCGTTGGTGACAGGCTGCTTGCAACGCTCGAGCAGGTCGCGGGTGATCTTCTCGAACTCGGCGCGGGTCAGCGTGTAGTTGAGGTGCAGCGGGCCGGACTGGTTCATGGTGATGAACGGCAGGTTAATGGTGGTCTGCTGGGCGGCGGAGAGCTCCTTCTTGGCGTTCTCGGCGGCCTCCTTCAGACGCTGCAGGGCCATGGGGTCCTGGCGCAGGTCGACACCGTTCTCCTGCTGGAACTTATCGGCCATCCAGTCGATGACGCGCTGATCCCAGTCGTCGCCGCCCAGGTGGTTGTCGCCCGAGGTGGACAGAACCTCAAACACGCCGTCGGCGAGGTCGAGGATGGAGACATCGAAGGTGCCGCCGCCCAGGTCGAAGACCAGGATGCGCTGGTCGGTGCCCTGCTTGTCCAGGCCATAGGCAAGAGCAGCAGCAGTCGGCTCGTTGACGATACGCTTGACGTTGAGGCCGGCGATCTTACCGGCGTCCTTGGTGGCCTGACGCTGGGCGTCGTTGAAGTAGGCCGGGACGGTGATGACGGCGTCGGTGACGGTCTCGCCCAGATACTTCTCGGCATCGGCCTTCATCTTTGCGAGCGTCATGGCGCTCACCTGCTCAGCGGTGTAATCCTTGCCCTCGATGTCGACGACGGCACGGCCACCCTGGCCCTCCTTGACCTCATACGGCACGGTCTTGATCTCGGAGGTGCACTCGGAGTACTTGCGACCCATGAAGCGCTTGATGGAGAACACGGTGTTCTTGGGGTTGGTGACAGCCTGGTTCTTAGCGGCCTTGCCCACGACGCGGTCGCCGTCGGCACGGAAGCCCACGACGGACGGGGTGGTGCGGTCGCCCTCGGCGTTCACGATAATGGTCGGAGAACCGCCCTCGAGGACGGCCATAGCGGAGTTAGTAGTACCAAGGTCGATACCAAGAATCTTACTCATTAGAAATTCCCTCTCTCTTGTGCGTTCGCGCCGCCTCGACGGTCTTTCGCGCGGCGCTTCGGCTTGTCTTTCAGGATGTAGTGTATCCCCTTATGGGCCGGAATATACAAAATCTAAGTCAATTCATATAAGATTTCTTATCTCTGAGAGTTTAGGTTCTTAAATGCGCAGGTAGATGCGCTGATTGAGTTCTCGGCAAATCTATCGAGATCTATGTAGAGATGGCTGATGTTTGCGTCCGGGGGTGCCTGGGGGCCGTCTTGCGGCAAGCGCATCCCGGTTTGAGCGTGGATTCCGGGTCGCAGTTTCCGTCTGAAGGCTCAACCGGAAACCGTATCCCGTTTTGAGAGCTGATACCGGGTCGCAGTTTCCGCTAGCGGGCCCAACCGGAAACTGCGACCCGGTTTTCGGCCAAATAACGGGATGCCCTTTCCGCAGGCGCGCTCAATAGGTCAATATTACAAGTCACCTGTAGCTAACATTTGCGCAGCTCAACGGCCTCACCTGCATGTTTTTTAGTAAGCCATGGCATACTCGGCGAACGGTATGAAGATGCCGGTCAGAGGGTATTGCAAACGGTCGCTCCCGTGGTATGTTTTTGCCCGAATCAAACCGACGCGCATCGCCTGTAGCGTCGGTCAACAGAGAGGAAACTACCATGGCTCATCCCGTAATTGATGCCGACGAGTGCATCGCTTGTGGCGTTTGCGTCGACTCCTGCCCCGCTGGCGTTCTGGAGCTCCAGGACGTCGCCACCGTCGCTGACGAGGACTCCTGCGTCGCCTGTGGCGCTTGCCAGGACGCTTGCCCCGCTGGCGCGATCACCGAGATCGTCGAGGAGTAACAACTCCCCCACTTGCACACTCAAAAGTACACCGTGCACAAAAAAGGAGGCTTCCGCATCGCCGCGGAGGCCTCCTTTTGTTTGTACAGGCAGCTAATTGGGGACGGGGCTACCTTGGCAGTTGCGGTGGAATAGTTCCTGGCTCATTGCTTAGGTGCCGATTGTAGGAACTATTTCACCGCAACTTATAAAGACAGTATCGGGTTAGGACAAATCATCCTCGTAGGGCATTAGATCTGCCAGATAGCCTTTCTCCTTGAGCATGGCCTCGATCTCGTCGAGGGTTTGCTCATCCTCTGCCGCAATGCGATGGAAGTGATAGCCACTCGTCACCGTTAATAGTGGAAAGCTCTTGCCGCTCTCGATATCGTGCAGGTAGCGCTCAACATCGCGACGATTGCGAATGTCCAGGTCGGCCGTGATCTTACCGTACACGCGGTGATTGACGATCACGTTGAGCACGGCGCCGCCGGCGTCGACGATACTCGTGAGCTCATCGCCTGCCTGCTCAACGCTGTGGCGAACCTTGACCAAGCGCGTGGGCACGGCGGGGCTGCTGGGGGCCTCCTGTAGTACATAGCCGCGATTGGTGGCGACGATATCGTGCCCGTCGGCGCGCAGCAGGGCGATGTCCTGCACCACGACCTGACGGCTCACGCCCACCTCGCGGGCAAGCGCACTGCCCGAGACAGGATCTTTGGCTTCCTCGAGCACGGCCATGATGGAACGGCGACGCTCGCGGGCATTCATTATTTACCGTCCAGCAGACGCAGGTGCTTGAGCGAGAGGTCGAGAATCGGCGCAGAGTGCGTCAACGCCCCCGAGCTAATAAAGTCAACGCCCAGGTCGGCGAGCGCGCGGATATTGTTGGCGTCCACGTTGCCCGAGCACTCGGTCTTGGCGCGACCGGCGATAAGCTCAATCGCTGCAGCCATGTCGTCGTGGGTCATGTTGTCGAGCATGATGATATCGGCACCGGCCTCCACGGCCTCGCGTACCATGTCCAGGTTCTCGCACTCAATCTCGACCGTCGTGGTAAACGACGCATGGGCGCGCGCCATCTCAATCGCGCGCGCCACGCCACCGGCGGCGTCGATGTGGTTGTCCTTGAGCATGACGGCCGTCGACAGGTTGTAGCGATGGTTGCTGCCGCCGCCGATCTCAACCGCCGCCTTCTCGAAAACGCGCATGCCCGGCGTGGTCTTGCGTGTGTCGACAAGCACGGTCTTGGTACCCTCGAGCGCCGCTGCCATTCTGTGCGTATAGGTAGCGATACCGCTCATGCGCTGCAGGTAGTTGAGCGCCACGCGCTCGCCCGAAAGCAGCACGCGCGCATCGCCGCGCACCTGGCCCACGTGGTCGCCGGCGTGCACCTCGTCACCGTCGGCAACATCAAACAGCACCGAGCTCTGCGAATCCAGCAGCTCAAAGGTGCGGGCGAACACATCCAAGCCCGCGATGATGCCATCGGCCTTGGCGATGAGCTCCACCGTGGCGGGGCGCGCCGTGGGGCACACGCTCGCCGTGCTCACGTCCTCAAACGTAATGTCCTCGCGTAGAGCCTGCAGAATCAGATCATCGACGACGAGCTTCATGGTAATGGGATTCATGGTCTACTCCTCCACGGCCTGCGTGCCGGCGGCACGGGCCAAATCATCGATTGCCAGGGAGTCGGCGCTCAGGGCGCGATGACGCCCGTCGAGCGCGGGCTCGCCCGCCTGCTCCACGGCGAGCGACTCGCCGGTGCGCATGTACCACGCGGCGCGACGACCCCAGACCAGCGCCTCGAGCAGGCTGTTGGAAGCCAGGCGATTCTTGCCGTGCACGCCGTTGCAGGCCGTCTCACCGGCTGCGTAGAGCTCGGGCATCGAGGTGCGGCCGTCCTTGTCGACCCACACGCCGCCCATAAAGTAGTGCTGCGTAGGCGTAACGGGGATGGGCTCGTCCAAGATGTCGCGGCCGTCCTCCAAGCAGCGTGCGCGAATGTTGGCAAAGTGCCCGGTCACTACATCGCGCTCGACGGGGGCAAAGCTCAGCCACTCGTGCTCGGTACCGTCCCGCTTCATCTGCTCGCGAATAGCGGCAGCGACCACATCGCGCGGCTGAAGCTCGTCGGTAAAGCGCTCACCGGCGGCGTTGAGCAAAATCGCGCCCTCGCCGCGGCAGCTCTCGCTGATCAGGAAGGTGCGGCCTGGCTGCGGCGAGAACAGTCCCGTGGGGTGGATCTGCACGTAGTCCAGGTGCTCCATCTTAATGCCATGCTCCTGAGCGATGTAGCAGGCATCGCCCGTGAGCTGCGGATAGTTGGTCGAGTGGTCGTATATGCCGCCGATGCCGCCCGTTGCCCACAGCGTGTGGCGGGCATGGATCTTAAACGGCTCGCCGGCATGCGCGCCCTCGGCGGCATTTATCAGCTCGTCGGCGGGGCGGACCGAGTTGTCCTCGTCCACGGGAACGGCGACGACACCGGCACACACCGTGGCGCCGTCACGCTCGCCCGTCAGGATGTCGGTCATGGCCACGTGCTCCAAAATCTGCACGTTATCCAGTTTGCGAACGGCCTGAAGCAGCTTGGTCGTGATCTCCTTGCCCGTAATGTCGGCATGGAAGGCAATGCGGGGGCGGCTGTGCGCACCCTCGCGGGTAAAGTCGAGGCTGCCGTCGGCCTTGCGCTCAAAGTCCACGCCCATCGCCAGCAGGTCGTTGATGACCGAGCGGCTCGAGCGGATCATGATGTCGACGCTCTCGCGGCGGTTCTCGTAGTGGCCGGCGTGCATGGTGTCCTCAAAGAAGGCATCGTAGTCCGAGCCCTCGGGCAGCACGCAAATGCCGCCCTGCGCGAGCATCGAATCGCACTCGTCGACAGCGCCCTTGGAGAGCATGATCACGCGCGTGCTCGTCGGCAGATTGAGGGCCGCGTACAGGCCCGCCACGCCGCAACCGGCAATGACAACGTCGCACTCCATGTCGGGGTATTGTTTGGTTTCCACAGGAATCCTCTCCCTTGTTATGTGACATAAGGGACTGTCCCTCATGTCACATTGGCTTAGCGCGCCGCGTACTCGAGCATGCGGTCGAGCGTAAGTTTGGCCTGGTCGGCGGCCTCGTCCGACACGCCGATCTGCACCTCGCCCTCGCCCGTCTCCAGGCAGCGCACGAGTTTTTCGAGCGTGATGAGATCCATGTTGACGCAGGTGGGCTGCACCGCGGGGAAGTAGAACTTTTTGCCGGTGCCCTCGCAGCGGCGCTCGAGCTCGTAGAGCACGCCGCGGACCGTCACGATAATGAACTCGCTCGCGTCGGACTCCTCGGCGTACTTGATGATGCCGGCGGTGGAGCCGATGTAGTCGGCCTCGGCCAAGACGTCGGCCTTGCACTCAGGATGCGCCAGCACGAGCGCGTCGGGGTGGGCCTCCGTCGCGTCAACGATCTGCTCGACGGTGATGATGTGATGGCGCGGGCAGTAGCCGTTGTTGAGGATGACGTGCTTTTGGGGCACCTGCTCGGCTACGAAGCGGCCCAGGTTCTGGTCGGGAATGAACAAGATGTGCTGCTGCGGCAGCTCGGAGACGATCTTGACGGCGTTTGAGCTGGTAACGCACACGTCACTCCAGCTCTTGATCTCGACCGTGGAGTTGACGTAGCAGACCACGGCCAGGTCGTCGCCGTACTCGGCGCGCGCCGCATCGACCGTCTCGCGCTTGACCATGTGCGCCATGGGACAGTCCGCGCCCGGCTCGGGCAGCAGCACGGTCTTGGTGGGATTGAGCAGCTTGGCGCTCTCGCCCATAAACTCCACGCCGCACAGCACGATGGTCTGCTGCGGCAGGCTCTTGGCAAGCTTTGCCAGGTAGAAGCTGTCGCCGACGTAATCGGCCACAGCCTGAACCTCGGGCGCCACGTAATAGTGCGCCAGGATCACCGCGTCGCGTTGGGTTTTAAGTTGCTGAATGGCCTCGACGAGCTCTGCGGGCACCAGTGCCGCGCGCTCCGTTGCCGTCGTTGCCGATGCTAGGCCGGCCGCGATATCGCGTGCAAGCTCCGACGCATCCATGTTCGCGCTCTGTGCCATCAAGGCCCCTCTCTTTTGGCGAATCTTGGGGCTTTAGTATGACACCTAGGTTTACAGCTGACAAGACAGCTGTAAACCTAGGTGTAAAGTTGAAATAAAGATTCGACCATGCGGCAAGTCCATATTCGAACTGGCAAGCTGAGGATAGCCGAGCTCTCGATAGCGCAGGAGGCATCTTTCGCCACCGCAATTCCGCTCGGCGCGAGTTGCACGCCGTGGGGCGCAAACGGGACACGCCTCCGCGAGCGGTCCGCACCCAATGTGGCAAAATCGAACTACTAAGGGGGCTCAGAATGCTCAAGATTATTGCCTGCGACGACGACGTCGCTTTTCTAGATAGACTGCACCGGATGATCGACCGTTGGTCGAGCGAGACGGGCACGGCGGCCGATGTTGCGCTCGTCACGCGCGGCGAGGACCTGCTGGCCCGCCATGCCGCATCGCGCGCCGACATCATTCTGCTCGACATGATCATGCCGCTCGTCAACGGCATGGACACCGCGCGCGAATTGCGCCGGGCCGATACCGCTGTGCGTCTGGTGTTTCTCACCTCATCGCCCGAGTTTGCACTGGAGTCCTACGAGGTCCGAGCCTTCGACTATCTGCTCAAGCCCGTGACTTACGGACGCCTGGCGCAGCTACTCGACGAGCTTTCGAGCATGCGCCCGGCGGTAACCGACGAGCTCGTGATCAAAACGTCCTTTGGCTACCACGCCCTGCGCCTGTCCGACATCGAATATGCCGAGGCGCGCAACAAGCACGTGGTCTTCCACCTGCGCGACGGACGCGATATCGAGGCACTCGAGTCGTTCCGCAGCGTCGAGGACCGTTTGGCGCAAAATGCCACCTTCTTTAAATGCCACCGTAGCTACCAGGTCAACTTGCGCAACATCGACCACTTCGATCGCACGGACATCGTCATGCGCTCCGGCGCGTGCATTCCGCTGTCGCGCAGCAGCAAACAGGGGTTCCAAGACGCCTACTTTGCGGTGCGCTTTGAGGGCGGGAGGCGCTGATGATCTCCTCGGTCGAAATGGCCCTTTGGGCAATCCACCACGCCACAACGCTGCTCTTTGGCGTCTTTGCCTCGGCGGCGCTGTGCGGTATCGAAATCAATCGACGCCATGCACTCGAGTTGGTGGGGGTCGGGGCCGCAACCGGCGCTGCCTTTTCGATCGCCAATGTCGTTGGCGGAGAGCTTTTTGCCCGTCAGGTCTATCCGCTCGTCGTGCACCTGCCGCTTACCGTCTACCTATGCGCGCGCTACCACTTGAGTCCGCTGCTCGCGGCGTTGGGCGTCACCAGCGCCTATCTGAGCTGCCAGTTCAGCAATTGGATGGGTATCGCCGCATTTGCCGCAACCGATTCTCAGATCGCGTACTATCTGGCACGCATCGCTACCACGCTCGCCGTCTTTGCCGTCCTGTTGCATTGGGCCGGCGACATCGGTCCGCGCTTAGCGATTAAAAGCACCACCGAGCTGGGCATCCTTTTAATCCTGCCGCTCGTCTATTACATCTTTGACTACGTCACCAACGTCTACACCACGCTGTTCCACTCGGGCTCGGTGGTGACGGTTGAGTTTTTGGCATTTGCGCTCTGTGCCTTCTATCTTATGTTTCTTGCCGTTTACCTGCGCGAATACGAAGAAAAGGAAACCGCCGAGCGAGAGCGTTGGATGCTCGAAACCCGCGACAGCGCCGCCATCAAAGAGCTCGAGGCTTGGCGTCAATCTGGGCGCGAGCTGTCGATTCTTCGCCACGATATGCGCCACTTCCTACGCGGCCTGGCCGCTTTAATTGAGGAGGGCCACACCGACGAGGCGCTCAAACGCATCGATGAGCTCTGCGAAGCCGGCGACCGCACCGCCGTACGCCGCTTCTGTGCCAACGAGACCGTAAACATCGCGCTTTCGTCATTCAACTCGGATATCAATAGAAACGGCATTACCGCCAACTTGCGCGCCGCCGTACCCGAAACGATCCACGTAGGTGACGCCGACCTGTTTAGCGTGCTCTCAAATGCCTTGGAAAACGCTATCACCGCCGCAAGCGCCGCACCCCAAGGAAAGCGATTCGTCGACTTTGACCTGCGATTTGAGGACGGCCAGCTGCTGCTGTTAGTTTCCAACACGTTTGACCGCGCACCGCGCATGGTCGACGGCATGCCCGTGACCCGGCATGCGGGCCACGGCTTTGGCACCAAGAGCATCAAACTTGCCGTGGAGCGTATGAACGGCAACTGCCAGTTCCGCATTAACGGCGATCGGTTTGAGCTGCGCGCTGTGATGTAAGGGCGCGGGCGCGACGGATTTGCGTTCCGCGGGTACGGCTCGCCCGCTCGGGGTCGTTTGTCGACGCGGGCTCGCTACAGCGGCGCGGCCGCCGGGGTCAGCTGCTTGATGTAGGCCCACATGCGCTGCTTAGCGGCCTTGTCGGTGAGTGCCGCCTCAAAGCCGTCGAGCGCGAGCACGCGGCGGCCCTGCACATGGGCGACCAGGCCGGGCTTGAGCATGGCGGTGTCGAAGTCATCGATCGCCACGAGCATATCGGCGTAGGCCTCGCGCATGGCGTCAGCCGCGTTGTTGTCGAGCAGTAGCACCGCCTCGGGGTCCAAGGCCTCAAGCGCCTCGCGGAACAGCTCGCACGGCAGGGCTTCGCCCACCGCGACCGCTCCGTCGCCCACGCCGGCAACGCTTGCCAGCGCGCAGAAATCCTCGGGCGCATAACCGATGGCCCCGAGTGCCTTGCGCAGCGCGGCGCCATCCGGGCCGGCGGCAAGCTCGCCGCCTAAGCGCTCGGCCTCATCCAAATCACCCTTGACCAGCACGATCGGCGAGCACGCATTGCCCGCGATGCGCACGCCACGCGCCGCAAGCGACGCGAGTTCCTGCTCGGTGGCCTGGGCGATGGCTTCTTTTTTCTGGCTTTGTGACGTGGGCATGCGCTCTCCAATCGTTTGCGTGCCCACCATTATATAAAAGAGCCGCCCGCGAGTGGTTGCTTTGCGGGCCGCTGGGTATAAGCACGGTCGTACTGAGTTTTACGCGGCTGAGCCGCGTCACATTATGGAGGTCACCATGGCTGACATTAAGCAGATTACCCCCGAGAACTTCGATTCCATCGTTAACGACAGCCTGCCCGTGCTAGTTGATTTTTGGGCCCCGTGGTGTGGCCCGTGTCGTTCGCTCTCGCCCATCGTGGACGAGGTCGCCGACGAGCTGGCCGGCAAGCTTGCCGTGGCCAAGTGCAACGTCGATGACAACCAGGACCTGGCCATGAAGTTTGGCGTCATGAGTATCCCCACGCTGATCGTCTTTAAGAACGGCGAGGAAGTCGACCGCTCGGTCGGCGCCCTACCCAAGGCAAGGCTTCAGGCGCTGCTGGAGAAGCATCTGTAATACGCTTGTTACCTATCTGCCGTCCATGAGCGGTTTTGCACCGCTCGCCGGACTGCCGGGTGCGGCGCGTGCGACCACGGATAGTATGGTAGTTACAAACAGCCCCCAGTGAACGGGTGCGAGTCACACAGACTCGTACCCGTTTTCTTATGCAGCAGCGCATAGAGCGAGCGTAGTAAAATCTGAACCACTGAACTGCCCCATACAAAAGGAGATTTTCCATGCATGATGTTGGAATGAACATGAGCCAGCTTGCCATGAGCGTCAAGCAGGTCGACGACACCATCGAGCTCGCCCACGAGTGGAGCCATCAGCTGCTGCATGCGACCGAGAATTTTGACATGGAGCGCATCGGCGCCAAGCTCGAGGCAGCCATGGCCGCGCTGCACGAGGCCCACGACGCACTCGAGGGCTACGAAGAGGCCATCGAGGCCGACCACAACTCCGTCGGCTCCGTGAAGCTGGTGTAACGTGGCCGAACACGAGCACGGCTGCGGGTACGAGCACGAGCATCCGCACGGGGCGGACGGTGACGCGGGCTGCCACTGTAGTGGTCCCGGCTCCGAGCTGGTCCGCTTTTCGGTTACCGCACCGGACGACCTGCTGCGCCGTTTTGACGAACAGATCGCGCGCCGCGGCGACGTGGCCAACCGCTCCGAGGCCGTGCGCGACCTGATTCGCGCCTCGATCGCCAAGGAGCAGATGCGCACGCCCGATGAGCATGTTATCGGGTCGCTCACCATGATCTACGACCACCATACCGGCGACCTGACGCGCCGTCTGGACGAAGTGCAGCACGACTACACCGACGAGATCGTATCGACCATGCACGTGCATCTGGATCACCGCAACTGCTTGGAGATTCTGGCGCTCAAGGGTCGCGGCGAGCGCGTCTACGAACTAGCCGACCGTCTGCTGGGCCTGCGCGGCGTTAAGCACGGCGAGCTCACGTGTGCCGCCACCAAGCAGAGCCTGGGGCTGTAGCGAACCTGTCCCTATTTGGTCGGTTTTGATGAGGGGTGTCGCATGCGACATGTGCATATTCATGTAACGGGCATTGTGCAGGGCGTTGGCATGCGGCCGTTTGTGTATCGCGAGGCCATGGCGCATGGCATTTGCGGATGGGTGCTCAACGCGGGCGACGGCGTGCATATCGAGGCGCACGCTCCGGCCGATGCGCTCGATGCTTTTGTTGCCGCGCTTTCTGCGCATGCGCCTGCGGCAGCCCGCGTAGAATATGTCGAGGTTGTGGACCTGGCAGCCCACGGTTGGGATACCGCCAATGAACAGGGTTTTCGCATCGTAGCATCGCAGGACCAGACCGCGCACACGACGCTCGTCTCACCCGATATCGCCACCTGCGATGATTGTCTGCGCGAGTTGTTCGACCCCGCCGATCGGCGCTATCACTACCCTTTTATCAACTGTACCAACTGCGGACCGCGCTTTACCATCATCCGGTCGCTGCCTTATGACCGAGCGGCCACGTCGATGAATTGTTTTCCCATGTGTCCTGAGTGTGCCGCGGAGTATGCCGACCCACTCGACCGGCGTTTTCACGCGCAGCCCGATGCCTGCTTTGATTGCGGGCCGCATATCACGTGGCGCGAAGCGAGCGTGGGCGGTGAGCCGGGCGAAGCCGCCGCGTTGCCGGCCGTCGGCACCACGCGCGAGACCAGCGACGCCATTATCGACCGCTGTGTTGAGCTGCTGGCCGGTGGCGGTATCGTCGCCATCAAGGGTCTGGGCGGATTTCACTTGGCATGCGACGCTTCCAACGAGCAGGCGGTAGCCGAGCTTCGCCGCCGCAAACGCCGCAGCAACAAACCGCTTGCCGTTATGGTACGCGACCTTGCCGACGCTGAACGCCTGTGCCATGTCAACGACGTTGCACGCGGCTTGCTGGCCGGCAGCATTCGCCCCATTGTGCTGCTGCGCCGACGTGCTGTTTGCGGGAGCGACGGCGATTCTCCCGACGCCCTCGTACTCGCACCGTCCGTCGCGCACGACCTGCCCGAGCTTGGCGTTATGCTCCCCTACACCCCGCTTCAGCATCTGCTGCTTGCCGTGGCAGAAGCCCGCGGTATGCACGCGCTCGTCATGACCAGCGGAAACCTGAGCGAAGAGCCCATCGAGACCGATGACGATCTTGCCTGGGAGCGCCTCGTTGCCGCCGGCATTGCTGATGCGCTACTCGGCAACGACCGCGCGATCCTCTCGCGCTACGACGACTCCGTGGTGCGCGTGGTCAACGGCGCCATTATGCCCGTGCGCCGTGCCCGCGGATATGCACCCCAGCCGCTGCCGTTGCCGGCGCTCGACGGCGCTCCGTCCTGCGTGCTCGCCTGCGGGCCACAACAAAAGGCCACGATTGCGCTCACGCGCGAAGGGACGAACGGCGAGGCAACCTGTTTTGTGTCGCAGCATATCGGCGATGTTGAAAACGGCGGGACCTTCGATGCCTGGAACGCCGCGCGCACGCGCTTGGAAGATCTCTTTGACTTGGCGCCCGCCGCCTTGGCCTGCGATTTACACCCCAGCTATCTATCGGACCAGTGGGCGCGCGAGCAGGCGCGAAAATGCAATCTGCCGCTCGTCGAAGTGCAGCACCATCATGCGCATATCGCGAGCGTAATGGCCGAGGCCATCGCCGCGGGCCAGCTTACAACCGACACGCGTGTCCTTGGCATCGCCTTCGACGGCACCGGCGCCGGCACCGATGGGACCATTTGGGGCGGCGAGTTTCTTGTTGCCAGCCTTGACGGCTTTGAGCGCACCGCGCATTTGCTCACCTGGGCGCTCCCCGGCGGGGCGGCCTCCGTACGCGACGCTCGACGCAACGCCTTTGCCCTGCTCAGCGAACTCGGCCTACTCGAGCACCCAGGCGCCGCTCAGCTTTTGGACAGCCTCGACGAGCAAACGCGTAGCGTGACAGCCACCATGATCGAGCGCGGCATCAACAGCCCGCGTACCAGCAGCATGGGACGTCTCTTTGATGCCGCGGCAGCAATTCTGGGCATCTGCGACAAGGCAACCTACGAGGGCGAACCCGCCATAGAACTCGAAGCCGCCGCCTGGCGCGCGTTCAGCAGTGAAAGTGCCTGCCCCACCGGCAATATGGTCAGCTTTTCCGTAACCGAATCATCCCGTCCGGACGACTGCCATGTTCTGAACTCCAGACCGCTTTTTGAGGCGCTTTTGGAGGGAATCAGGACCGGCGTGCCCGCCGGCAAGCTCGCGCTCGACTTCCACGTCACTATCGCGCGCTCCTCGGCACGAATCGCACGCGAAATCTGCGCCCGTGAAGGCCTCGACACCGTCGCGCTCTCGGGCGGCGTGTTCATGAACCGACTTTTGCTTCAGCTCCTCACCCGCGAGCTCAAAAGCATGGGTCTCACTGTCTTGATTCCCCGCTCCGTGCCCGTCAACGACGGCTGTATCGCCTACGGTCAGGCCGTCATCGCTCGCGCTCGCCTCGCGCAGACAGCATCGCGATAGGCTGTTTTGCCAGCCTGCGCGCCGCCGTCTCACAGGTGTAACGCGTTTGCTCGTGACTCCTGCGAGCGCTACCATCAACTGATGGGTAATTAGGCGCCTATCCAGCGCAAAACGTATAAAAGGGGAACATTATGTGCCTTGCCGTTCCCGGTAAAGTGGTCAAACGCGACGACGACCTTAAGGCGACCGTCGACATGATGGGCATCGAGCGCCCCGTTTCGCTGCGCCTCGTGCCGACGGCACAGGTAGGCGACTATATTCTCGTGCACGCCGGCTTTGGCATTCAGATTGTCGACGAGCAGGAGACGCAGGAGACGCTCGACCTGGTCAACACCATGACCGAACTGGTCGAAGAAGACCAGCTGGCCACCAACCCGGCCGAGGCTTACTAGTGGCGGCCGGACAGCCGGCTCGCTCCGGTATCGACTTCTCGGCATTCCGCGATCCCAAGCTGGCTCGCGAGCTCATCGAGCGCATCCGTGAACTCGTCGGCGACCGCACCATCAACCTTATGGAAGTCTGCGGCACGCACACCGTGAGCATCGGTCGCTATGGCTTTCGCTCCATTATGCCTGCCGGGCTCAAACTGCTGAGCGGTCCGGGTTGCCCCGTCTGTGTTACCGCCAACCGCGATATCGACCATGCAATCGCGCTCGCCAAGATGGACGGCGCCATCATCACCACCTTTGGCGACATGATGCGCGTGCCCGGGTCGTCTACCTCGCTCGCCGCGCAAAAGGCGGCGGGGCGCGATATTCGCATTGTGTACTCCCCGCTCGATGCACTCGATATCGCCGAACACAACCCCGATCGCCCGGTCATCTTTATGGGCGTCGGCTTTGAGACCACGACGCCCACCATCGCCGCCGCCATTTTGGAGGCCGATGCACGCGGACTCCAGAACTTCTCGGTCTATTGCGCCCACAAGACCACGCCGCCGGCGCTGCGCGCCATCGCCAACGATCCCGAGACCACTATCGACGGCTTTATCCTTCCGGGACACGTCGCCACCATCACGGGCTTAGCCCCCTTTGACTTTTTGGTCGATGAGTTCGAGACCCCAGGCGTAGTCACCGGATTTGAGCCGGTCGATATTCTGCAGGGCATCTGCATGCTGGTCCAGATGGTTGTTGAGGGGCAGCCCGCAATCGACAACGCCTACCGCCGTGGCGTCAACGCAGACGGCAACCCCGTGGCGCGCCAGCTGGTCGAGCAGGTGTTTGAGCCATGCGACACCACGTGGCGCGGGCTGGGGCCGATTGCCAACTCGGGCCTTTCCATCCGCCCCGAGTTCTCGCGCTTTGATGCCCGCACTCGCTTTGACGTGCCCGTTGAGACGACGGTCGAGCCGCGTGGGTGCCGCTGCGGCGACGTGCTGCGCGGGGCCATTACGCCGAGCGACTGCCCTCTGTTCGGCCGCGCTTGTACACCCGAGCATCCCATCGGCCCCTGCATGGTGAGTTCCGAGGGCAGCTGTGCAGCATATTTCCGCTACCGAGGCTAATGGGTTCCGCCGCTCTAACGAACGGCGGGCCGGTCGACGCTGCGCGCCATTCAGGCGAGCGATTTGCCTTTCAATCGTCGGCTGCGGGCAAAAGCCCAGCAGCCTCCTCTTTCAAGGCAACTCACTTCGCCTGAATGGCGCTCGCTGACTTTTACTTAACATCGATTCTGCCACACTCAGCTATTGCCGACCCCCCCACGATTGGAGTTTTCGATATGTCCCGTACTGCCACCGATAGCACTGTCCTGTTGGGCCACGGCTCTGGCGGTCAGATGATGAAACGCATCATCGATGAGGTCTTTTTGGATGCCTTTGGGTCGCCCGAGCTGCTCGAGGGCAACGATGCCGGCGTCGCCGCGCTGCCCACGAGCGGGCGCATCGCCATGTCGACCGACAGCTTTGTAGTCTCGCCGCAGTTCTTCCCCGGGGGCAACATCGGCCGCCTCGCTGTATGCGGAACCGTCAACGACGTCGCGACCTCGGGCGCCAATGTACGCTACCTATCGTGCGGCTTTATCCTCGAAGAGGGCTATCCCATGGATAAGCTCCGCCAGATTGTGCAAACGATGGCCGAGACGGCGCACGAGGCGGGCGTGGCGATCATCACCGGCGACACCAAAGTGGTCGAGCGCGGCGGGACCGACGGCGTCTACATCAATACCGCCGGCGTGGGCGAAGTGCCCGTGGGCGTAGCGCTCAGCGGCGCCAACTGCCAGCCCGGCGATGTCATTCTGGTATCGGGTACGCTGGGCGACCACGGTATCGCCATCATGAGCCAACGCGAGGGCTTGGCGTTTTCGAGCACCATCGAAAGCGATGCCGCGCCGCTCAACCACCTGATTGCCGATGTGCTTGCCGCAGCACCCGAAACACGCTGCTTCCGCGACCCCACGCGCGGCGGCCTGGCGTCCACGCTCAATGAGTTTGCCCAGGCCAGCGGCGTTGCCATGGAGGTCGACGAGGATGCCGTGCCTGTGCGCCCCGACGTGCAGGCAGCCTGCGAGATGCTCGGCTATGACGTGCTGCAGGTAGCAAACGAGGGCAAGATGGTTGCCGTGGTGCCGGCCGAGCAGGCCGATGCCGCGCTGGCAGCCATGCGCGCCGCGCGCTACGGCGAGAATGCCGCTATTATCGGTCGCGTGCTGCCGCTTGCCGAGGACGCCCGCCCCGCCGTGCGCGTGCGCACCGGCTGGGGCTCGACCCGCATCCTCGACATGCTCGTAGGAGAGCAGCTGCCGAGGATTTGCTAACGACAAAGGCTCAGGGCTATTAAAGATATTCAGATTCCAAACATGCCCGGCACGCATGCCAAGTATCATGGGGTGCGTTTTACAACTCAAGCGGCAGGAGCACCCATGGCAGCAGCTTTTTCCCATGTGATCTTTGATCTGGATGGCACCATCCTCAACACGCTCGAGGACCTGGCGGCCGCCGGCAACCATACCTGCGAGACGCACGGCTGGCCCACGTTTGCCGTAGACGAGTACCGCTACAAGGTGGGAAACGGCATGCTCAAGCTGGTCGAGCGCTTTATGCCTGCCGAGTATGCGGGCGACGGCCGTATGTTTGAGCAGACGCTTGCCGAGTTTAGGGCTTACTACGGCGAGCACAAGGAGGACCACACCGCACCGTACGCCGGTACGATCGAGATGCTCGACCGCCTGCGCACCGCGGGCGTGCAGCTTGCCGTGCTCACCAACAAGGACCATGTTTCGGCCGCTCCGCTTATCGAAAAATACTTTGGTTCCGAGCGCTTTGCGCTGGTGCAGGGCCGCGTCGATGCGTTTCCTCCCAAGCCCGAGGCGCCTGTTACGCTGCATGTGATGGAAGAGCTAGGCGCCGACCCGGCAACCACGCTCTATGTGGGCGATTCCAATGTCGATGTTCTGACCGGTCACAACGCCGGCCTCAAGAGCGCCGGCGTCACTTGGGGCTTCCGCGGCCGAGCAGAGCTCGAAGCCGCCGGCGCCGACTACGTGGTGGACACCCAGGACGAACTCACTTCGCTGATCTTGGGCGACTAGCGAGCCGCCCACCAATAAGTTGCGGTGAAATAGGGACTGATTGCCGGCCTACTGCCCCCAACAGTCCCTATTTCACCGCAACTTAGATGGGCACGGGGTAGCTAAAAGGGCCCCGTCCCAAATTAGCTACCCCTCAACAATGGCGACACCACAGGTAGAGGACGGACAGCGAGCGACGTCCAAGCCGAACAAGTTGGCATGAAAAAGGCGAGGCATTGACCTTCTGGTCATGCCTTGCCTTTTGAATGACAAATTGTCGGCTTGGGCGGCGCGCAGCGTCAACTGGTTACGCGGTTCGTAGAACCGCGTAACTCCCCTAGCTCAGCATTGCATCCATCATCTCGGAGTTGACGGAGTCGTCGGCAGACCACTCGCCGTCGTCGTTGCAGGTGTACTTGAAGATAACCGTGGTCTTCCTGGGCTCGGTGGCCTTGGTCACATCGACCATAACCTGACCGGCCATCTTGTACAGCTCGTCATCGGAGGGAACCGTATCAAGCGCGGCGACCTTCTCCTGATACTGGGTGGAGAAGTCCTCGACGATCTTGTTCATGGACTTGCAGGTGATGGAGACCTCGGCGGTCGCGACACCCTTGTCCTCGTCGACCGTCACGTCGCCGATCTCGTAGTCAAAGCCTTCGAGATAGGTCTTGGCATACTCCTTGGGATCGATACCCAACTGCTCGAACTCGTCGCCCGAAGCCTCCTCCAGACCAGAAAGGAACTCGTCGCCACCGTTCTTGACCTCGTCAAACTGAGTCGTAAGATCCTCGGTGATGAGTTCCTCGATCGAAGGGCCTCCACAACCGGAAAGCACGACCACGCATGCAACCAAGACGGCCATGAGGGGCGCAAGCAGCAGCTTCTTTTTCATGTTGTTCCTCCCAATGAGCGGCACTGCGCTTCCCAGACGCGGCGCACGTTGTAATAAGTAAGCCCATACTATCCGCTTATGAACACCCTCGGCAACGCGAAGGCGCGGTCGGTTCGTTTTAGCGTCCGAACGGTTTGCAAGCCCGCCCAACGTGCAATAAAACGCTTCCCCACGGTGCAATAAAAAAGGTGGCCGGAAAACCCGACCACCTTTGCACATCCTTTGGATGCCGCAGTTTACTTGCGGACGACCTTAACGATGGCGTCACCGGCGGCGACAGCGGAGTCGGCCTCGACGGCGAGTTCAACATCGGCAAACTCGGCGGTGTTGGACACGGCCACGACGACGCAGTCCTTGTAACCGGCGGCAGCGATCTTGGCGCGGTCAATCTTGAGCATGGGCTGGCCAGCCTTCACGACGTCGTCGGCCTTGACGAAGCCCTCGAAGCCATCGCCGTTCATGTTGACGGTATCGACGCCAACGTGCACCAGAACCTCGATGCCGCTATCGGACTGCAGGCCCACGGCGTGACCCATGGTGACGGTCACCTTGCCGTCGCAGGGAGCGTAGACCAGATCGTCCTCGGGCCACACGGCGCAGCCCTTGCCCAGAACCTCGCCGCCAAAGACGGGATCGGGCACGTCGGCCATCTTGATGACCTTGCCCTTGACGGGCGAGCACAGCACGTCGGCGCCGGCAGAAGCAGAGATGGAGGACGGAGCAGCGGCAGCCGCGGGCTCAGCCTTCTTCTTGAACATGTCAAACAGACCCATACGTTTTCTCCTCTTGATTAAGCGCAACGTTATGCGCATGCCTATGGTGATTATAGTGCCAAATGGTTCAAATGCTAAGGTGGGGACTCGAATCGCGAGCCCATCCCAACGCTTTTCCCCGGTGGCACTCATATTGTCGATTAATCCAGGCCCTCGGCACCGTTGGACTTGATGATCTTCTGGTAGGCGTAGAAGCTGTCCTTGCGGCGGCGCTCGTAGGTACCGGTACCGTCGTCGTACTTATCGACGTGGATGAAGCCATAGCGCTTGCGCATCTCGCCGGTGCCGGCGGACACCAGGTCGATGGGACCCCACCAGGTGTAGGCGATCAGGTCGACGCCGTCGGCAATGGCCTCGCCCATGGCCTTGATGTGGCTCTGCAAGTAGGCGATGCGGTACGGATCGTGGATGGAACCGTCCTCCTCGACCTCATCGTAGGCGCCCATGCCGTTCTCGACCACCATCAGCGGAATCTCGTAGCGGGCGTAAATCTCGTTGAGGGCGATGCGCAGGCCCAGCGGATCGATCTGCCAGCCCCAATCGGTGGACTCCAGATAGGGGTTCTTGCCGCCAAAGGTCATGTTGCCCTCGGTCATCTCGTGATCCTTGTGGGTGCCCACAGTGCCGGACATGTAGTAGCTAAAGGTGTAGAAATCGACCTTGCCGTCGGCGATATCCTGCAGGTCGCCGTCCTCCATCACAAGCTCGACATCGTTCTCGGCCCAGAAGCGCTTGGCATAGAACGGGTACTTGCCGCGCACCTGCACGTCGGAGCAGTACCAGTTCATGGTATTCATCTCCTGCTGCGTGGCGAACACGTCGGCCGGATCGCACGTGGCGGCATAGGAGAGGATGAAGCAGTCCATGTTGCCCATCTTAAACTGCGGATAGTGCTCGTGGGCATAGCGCACGACGCGGCCGCTGGCGACAAACTGGTGATGCAGGGCCTGCATACGGGCCTGCGGCGTGGTGTGGACCGCCGAAGCCGGGCCCTCAAAGCCCTGGATCATGCTGGTCCCAAAGAGGTTGCCCATGTCCTGGGTGCCGCAGTTGATCTCGTTGAAGGTGAGCCAGAACTTGACCTTGTCCTGATAGCGGTCGAAGACGGTCTGGCAGTACTTCTCAAAGAAGCCGATGAGCTCGCGGCTCGCCCAGCCGTTGTATTTCTCGACCAGGTGATAGGGCATCTCGTAGTGCGACAGGGTCACGAGCGGCTCGATATTGTGAGCGCGCAGGCAGTCGAAGACGCGGTCGTAAAAGGCGAGGCCGGCCTCGTTGGGCTCGGCGTCGTCGCCGTTGGGGAAGATGCGGCTCCAAGAGATGGACATGCGGAACATGTTGAAGCCCATCTCGGCGAACAGCGCGATGTCCTCCTCGTAGTGATGGTAGAAATCGATGCCGTCATGATTGGGGTAGAAGCGGTTGGGGTCGATGTCGATCGTAATCTGGCGCGGTTCCTTGTAGCTGCCGCCCAAGAAGTGGTCGTCGACCGACGGACCGCGGCCGTCCACGTTCCAAGCGCCCTCAAACTGATTGGCGGCGGTAGCGCCACCCCAATAGAAACCCTCGGGGAATCCCATAAGTGCCTCCTCGCTCATGCGTGTTGCTGATGAAACGAGTATGCCGCCGAGTCGCTCCAGGCCAGGGCGAAGGCGCCGATTTGGACACTTCTTTTCGCAGACGCGCGCTGCAACAGCGCTGCAGCTGAAACTTTTTGACACCGAAGGAGCGAAGACAATCCGCCCCGCGCTTACCGGCGGTATGCCGCGGGGGTGCAGCCATACTTGTCGTGAAACTTACGGTAGAAGAAGCTCATGTTTTCATAGCCCACCGCATGCGCAGCCGCCCCGGCCGTGGCGCCGCCGCGCAGAAGCTCGGCCGCACGTACCAGGCGTCGCTCCTGCACAAGCTGCCTAAAGGTCTTGCCCACATGCCGCTTGAGGAGCGCCGTCGCATAATTAGGGCTCAAGCCAAACTCCGCCGCCATCCCCTCGAGGGAGCATGCAGCGAATTCGCGATCGATATAGCCAAGCATTCCCGTCACCAGGGCAGTGGGCCCCGCTGCGCCGTCCGCCGCGCCGCGCACCAGCTCGCGCTCGTAGCAATCCATGAGCTCGGCCAAAAACAGCTGAAACAGACGCAAGACGATCTCGGGACCGTTGGGGCTCGGGTCGTACAGCTCGCAGAGCATCTCCTGCATGTAGCGCCGAATCCGACGGCTCTCGCCGCAATGAAAACGGACATGGCCCCGATGGTCCGTCTCGCTGTTGAGCGCGTTGAACAAAAACCGCGAGACCGCGCTCTCGCGCGAGAGGCTCGACTCGAGACTCCGGCGCAAAAAAGAGCGTGAAACGGTCATGCTCAGCATGATGTCGTCCTCACCAAGCGCCGCCACGGCATGCGGGCAGAGGGCGTCGAGCAAAAGCACCTCGTTGCGGCCCAGCTCGAGCCTCTCCCCCGCCACCGTCTGCGGGCAGCGTCCGCGATACACATAGCTCAGCTCCACGTAATCATGCACGTGCTCGGGAACTGCATTAAAGCGCGAGTTTTTCCTTATCGTCAGGCCACGCGGCATGCCGGGCTGGGCATAGGCAAACCCTGGCTGGCCAATCTTGCGCACTGGGCATCCGTCGATTTCGACATGCTCGGTCATAATCGACCAATCAAATGCCATGCCGTCTTTATAAGCGATCTCACTGGCGCTCAGTTCGCTGAGCCTACGCTCGAGCTCGTCGATCTCCATGGCTTGCCAATCGTTGATTTGGTCATAGTTCGTCGTGATTCAGATATTAGCAGAACGCGCCGACGCGTCCATAATCTGTGCTATGCAGCAGATCGATCGAGCCAAGGAGGATCCATGACCGCGTACTATCAGCAGGTGCTCGAGGGCACATACGACAACCACGTGCTTCCGTTTTTGTGGATGAAGGGCGAGAGCCATAAGACCATTGCCGAGTATCTGGAAAAGATCGCCGGCGCCGACATCCACGAGGTCTGTCTCGAAAGCCGCCCACACCCCGATTTTTGCGGCGAGGGCTGGTGGCGCGACTTGCGCTTTGTCATTGACGAGTGCAGGCAGCTGGGCCTTAAGCTCTGGATCTTGGACGACGCGCACTTCCCCACGGGCTTTGCCAACGGCGCCGTCAAGGAGGCCGTGCCCGAGCTCCGCAAGATCGTGCTCACGCACCGCACGTTCGACATCGTGGGCCCCACGTCCGCCGCGAGCATCGCGCTCGCCAACATGCTCGACAAAACGGAGCGCTTCTACGGCGTGACATTTATGCAGGACGGCAGCCCCGTCGACGTCGCTTACCGAGTAATCGACGATGCAGACGGCAACCCCAGCCGCCTGGTCTTCGATGCACCTGCGGGCCTCACGCAGGCATGCGTGATGTTCACGAGCGGCAAGACCTCCTACAACGAGGACTACATCAATATGGTCGACCGCGCCTCGGTGGCGCAGCTCATCGATGCTGTCTACGAGCCGCATTTTGAGCATCTGGGCGATGAGTTTGGCAAGACCATCCTGGGCTTTTTCTCCGATGAGCCCGGATTTGCCAACGAGAAGGGCACCACGGGCCCCGATGGCATCTCGGACACGCTCATCGGCAAGGCCACCGCGCCCCTACCCTGGTCGGCCGAGCTTGAGCGTCGCCTGCGCGCGGCACTGGGCGAGCGCTACCTGGCCGAGCTCCCGCACCTGTGGGACCGCGAGCCGGCCGGCGCGCACGTACGCCACGTCTATATGGACATCGCGAGCACCCTCTATAAGGAGTGCTTCTGCGACCAGCTCGGAGACTGGTGCCGCGCGCGCGGCGTGCAGTACATCGGCCACGTTATCGAGGACAAGGACTGCCACGCGCGCCTGGGCGTGGGCGCCGGGCACTACTTCCGCGCCGTGGGCGGTCAGGACATGGCGGGCGTCGACATCGTGATCAACCAGCTGGTACCCGGCATGGACCGCGGCCTTCACAGCTACGGACGCGGCGTGTGGGACCTCGAGTTCTATAACTACGTGCTGCCCAAGCTGGGCTCCTCGGCAGCACACCTCGACCCCAAAAAGCAGGGGCGCTGCATGGCCGAGGTCTTTGGCGCATTTGGATGGCACGAAGGCCTACGCGAGATGAAGTGGATCGCCGATCATTTTTTGGTGCGCGGCGTCAATTGGTTTGTGCCGCATGCCTTTAGCATGGCCGCCTTCCCCGACTGGGACTGCCCGCCGCATTTCTATGCGCATGGCCAAAACCCCCAGTTTGCACACTTTGGGCAGCTTATGAGCTACATGAACCGTACGGCGAGCCTGCTGAGCGGCGGGCGCGCAACGACCCCGGTGGCGCTTCTCTACCATGCGGACGCCGAGTGGGCAGGCGAGGCGAACTTTATGCAGCATGCCGCCTCCGAGCTTATGCGCGCGCAGGTCGACTTTGACATCGTGCCGGCAGAGGCATTTGAGGACGCAGGGCGCTATGCCGTTGAAATTGCCGCAGACGGTAGCGGCTTTAGCGTGAACGGCCAGGCATACCGCTGCCTGGTGATGCCCGGAGCCGAGTTTGTCGGCGAAGCCGTGCTCGACTTTGCCGCGCGTGCCGCAGCCGCAGGTGTTGCCGTGTACGCGCTGGATGAGTTGCCGAACAAGCGCTACGACGGTGACACTGCAGGTCGCGAGGGCTTTGCCTCCCTGGATGCAGCCGCGGTCGCCGGCATCAAGCTCCTGGCGACCACCGAGCTCGCAGACACACTTGCCAACACCGGCATGCAGACCGTGGTTTGCGCCGAGCCCCAGCCCTGGCTGCGCGCACTGCGCTACGAGCGGGCGGGCGAGACCTATCTGATGCTCGTCAACGAGCATCCCAAGCAGGGTATCTCCACTCAGATTGCGCTTGCCGACGGCACACCCGTTGCAGGCGCGCGCCTCGATCTGCTCAACGGCACCGAGCCCGCCGCCTTTGACGGCACGCTCGAGCTGGCTCCCTACGAGAGCTGCATCGTGGTCCTTGGGGCTACAGGTTCCGTTGCTGTGGCAACCGCCGAAGACGAAGCCACATGCGTCGACGGGCCCTGGGCGGTTGCCTTCTCTGCCCCTGGCACCGATGCCTTTGGCGAGTCTGTTGAGCTTGCAGACCTGCACGACCTTTCCTCGGCCGAGTTCCCCGGCAAGGCCGGCACATTCCGCTACCGGGCCTCCTTTGTCCTGGGCGAAGCGGCCACCCGCACCGTCATCGACCTTGGCGAGGTCTTTGAGACCGCAACCGTCACCCTCGACGGCAAATCCCTCGGCACCCGCATCTGTCCGCCTTACCGCTTTGAGGCCGCCGCACTTTTAGCCGGCGAGCACGCGCTTACGATCGATATCATCAACACCCTCGACCACGCCGTCCCCGACATGTTCGGCATGACCGAGCCCTCCGATCCCAGCGGCCTCTTGGGGCCCGTACGCGTGCTCGGGTAACGCCCCGGGCGCAAACGGCCCAACAAGGACAGCGCCCTATGTTGAGCCCGCGCAGCGGCGAGCGGTCCGTCGTTCATAGACCGGCGGACCAAAACTCCCAGCCAAGCCGAACGTTTTATTTATCGCTATGATTGGTTTATCGCGACGCAAACGCATAGGAGCCATATGGATATCAGGCGAAAGATCACGCAGGGCAAAAGCCTCACCCCCACCGAGCAACAACTTGGGCGAACGGCCCTCGCCATGGGCGAGGATGTGCGCGGGCTTTCCATTAAGGAATTTGCCGCGTGCGCCAACGTTTCGGTCGCGAGCGTGCACCGCTTTTGCAAAAAGCTCGGCCTCGAGGGATTCAAAGACCTCAAGGTCGAGCTCATCCGCCAGGCGACCGAGGCGGGCAACCGGCGCGACGTGGACATCAACTTTCCCTTCGATGCCACCTCCACCCCTGCGCAGGTGATGGAGCGCATGGAGGGGCTCTACCAGACCACCTTGGCCGAAACGCAGGAGCTGCTCGACCCTGCACAGCTCGACCACGCCGCCAAGCTCATCATGCGCGCCGGCACCGTGGACATCTACACGGGCTCGCATAACCTGTATCCAGCGGGAATGTTCCGCGATCGCCTGCTTTCCGCCGGCAAAAGCGCGACGTGCCACGACAGCGTCGAGGCGCAGGTGCGCACGGCGCTCGCCTCGGGTCCCGACCATGTAGCAATCGTCATCTCCTACAGCGGCCTTGCCCCCAACCTCAAGGAGATCTTGCCGATCCTTAGCAGTCGACATGTCCCGGTCATCGTCATCGGCACGCCGTACTGTGCCCGCATTCACCCCGGCTTTGCCGCCTATCTCACGGTAAGCGACCACGAGAGCATGACGCATCGCATCACGCAGTTCGCCAGCCATATCGCCGTGCAATACGTACTCGATTCGCTCTATAGCAGCTACTTTGCCAAAGATTACGCCCGCTGCTCCGAGTTCCTAGAGCGTTCGTTCCCCTACACCCGCCTGCCCGGACTCAAGTAGCGACGAGCGTGGATTTTTGGACACTCAGATAACGAGCGTGAATAATCTCCCACTTTGAGCCCGCACACAGACCAAAACCGGGAGATTATCCACGCTCATTTTGGGTCCCCTGGGAACGCATGAGGAGGGCGGATAGACAGCCGTTATTTGCGAGGCGTCAGCGACGTAAAGAGTCCGTGTTGGTTGCAGTAAAGATATATCCTGCCGCGCCCGGTAATATGGAAGCGCGGCTGCACCGATTGCTCTGGATAGAGCTTCTTAAAGCAGATGCCGTCCATAGTCGCATATGCCACAAAGCTAATGTAGTGATCCTTGGTCATGGGATGATCGAGCGTGACGTACCAATCGTCCTCGATGCGCTCGATGGAAAAGGCGTGGTCCGCGTCCGGCTCTTCGGCCTCCTGGGGAAACATCGTGGAGCCACAGCAGCTAAAGCTGCCTTCTCCGAGCGCGTGCACAACGTTTCCGCAGATAGGGCAAACGTAAAAGACGCCTTTGAGCATATTGCCTGCACGGTTGGCGTTGGCCCGAATGTCACCAGCCAAAAGCTCAGCCACGCTTATGCCGAGTCTCTGGGCCAAAGGCTCGACGAGGGAAATGTCGGGAAGGCCGCGGCCGGATTCCCACTTGCTGACAGCTTTATCGGTCACGCCAAGGCTTTCCGCCAGGGCGCGCTGGGTGAGGCCGCGCTCTTCGCGCAGCTGCTTGATGGCATGCGCTGCCAAAAAAGTATGGGAGGCATTGGTTTGCCGTGTCTGGTTCATGGGCTGTCCAATCAAATTGAAGAAATGGAGTGAACCGGTTCGACAGTCAGTATCCATTTGAAGGCCAGGCTCGACAACCTACGCTGCGTAGACATGCGCCAATCGAACGAGCGCGGATTTTTGGACGCTCATCCTGAGTAGTCATTTAAGAACGTCCCCAACGACCACATCAGGAGTGTCCCCAGGTGCCGGCAGAAAAGGAACGTCCCCAAGTGCCACATCCGGAGCAAGATGACGCCGCAGGCAGAGGACGGACAGCGAGCGCCGCCCAGGGCGAACAAGTTGGCATGAAAAAGGCGAGGCATTGACCTTCTGGTCATGCCTCGCCTTTTGAATGATAAATTGTCGCCCTGGGCGGCGCGCAGCGTCAACTGGTTACGCGGTTTGGCAAAACCGCGTAACTAATGGGCTCCGTACTGCTCGTAGTAGGCATCGATGGCGGCCTTGAGCTCGTCGTCGATGACGACCTTGCCGTCGATCTCGTGGTTGTAGAGAGTCTCGACGACCTCGGCCATGGAGACGATGCTCGCGACGGGGAAACCGTACTTGGCCTCGATCTCCTTCTGCGCGGTGGTCACGCCACCCTTGCCGACCTCCATGCGGTTGAGGGACACGATGAGGCCCTTGATCTCGACATCGGCAGCAGCCTTGACCTTGGGATAGGTCTCGTCGATGGACTTACCGCTGGTAGTGACGTCCTCGACCATGACCACGCGGTCGCCGTCCTGGGGCTCGTAGCCCAGCAGGTTGCCCTTGTCGGCGCCGTGGTCCTTGGCCTCCTTGCGATCGCAGCAGTACTTGACCTCCTTGCCGTACAGCTCGTGGTAGGCAATTGCGGTCACGACGGCCAGCGGAATACCCTTGTAGGCCGGTCCAAACAGCACGTCAAAGTCGTCGCCAAAGTTATCGTGGATGGCCTGGGCGTAATACTCGCCCAGCTTCTTGAGCTGATAGCCCGTCACATAGGCGCCGGCGTTCATAAAGAACGGGGACTGACGGCCGCTCTTGAGCGTAAAGCTGCCGAATTTAAGAACGTCGGACTCAACCATGAACTTGATGAACTCTTGCTTGTAAGCCTCCATGCGGGCTCCTCTCGTAATTGCGTACGTGCCTTCCAGTTTAGCGCAGGCAGGGCGCGTTGCGGGCGCGCTTTGGGGCCTCGGCATTCTGTAAAGGCTTTGTCAGGGGCAATGGTTTTCCAAACATTGGGGTTGACACGGCAAACCCCCTCATCAAGAATACGGGCGGATTAAAAAGGGGTACGAGATACCCAAAGCGCGCTGCGCTCAGCCTTTAGGAGGTGTGCCATGGAAGGCAGTCATAGTCGAAAAACCTGCATGTCGCCCTCGGCACGCCGCGAGGATTCCGCGCACGCATAAGCGCCAACAGCCGATCGTCAAAACCACCACAAAGGTGCCTGTCCCTTTGTGGTGGTTCGAAAGCATGACGTGAGCGACATCTAGGTTTTTTGAAGCACATACGACACGTACGCTAACTCCCTTCAACAAGGAGGACCCTATGCTGATGCTCAAAACCGCCACGGTACTCGAAGCCATCTCCAAGCGCCGCCGCACGGCGCGCCCCGCCGCTCATACCGGCATGTCCAAGAACACCATATTCGCCGCCACCCATAGCGCCGAGGATGCCCTCGTGCTGCTCGACGCCACAGCCGACGGCCTCACCGCCGAGCACGCCGCCGAGCGCCTGAGCGCCGTCGGCCCCAACACCATCGAAGCGCCGACCAAGACGCTCGCCCGCCGCATCGCCGACGCGTTCGTCGATCCCTTCGCTGGCATCCTCGCCGCCCTCGCACTGGTCTCGCTCTACATCGACGTGCTCGCCGTGCCCGAGCTGCAGCGTGACCCCTCCACGGTCATCGTCATCGGCATCATGCTGCTGGTATCGGGCGGCATGAAGTTTATCCAGGAAGCCCGCAGCGGCAATGCGGCCGAGGCCCTTAAGGACCTGGTCTCCAGCACCTGCTGTGCCCTGCGCGACGGCGAGCGCGTCGAGATCCCCTTCGACGAGCTCGTCCCCGGCGATGTAATCCGCCTCTCTGCCGGCGACATGGTGCCGGCAGATGCCCGCATCATCACCGCGCGCGACCTGTTTGTGATCGAGTCCGCACTCACCGGCGAGAGCGAGGCCGTCGAGAAGACCGCTGCCATCACCGTCGTCGAGGGTGCCGACGGCTCCGCGCTACCACTCTCTGCCTGCAAGAACATCGTCTTTACCGGCACCTCCGTGCAAAACGGCACCGCCATGGCGCTTGTCGTTGCCACCGGCTCGGACACCTACCTGGGCGGCATCGCCAAGATACTCAACGGGCGCGGCGAGAAGAGCGCGTTTGACCGCGGCGTCTCGAGCGTCTCCATGTTGCTCGTACGCCTCATGCTCGTTATGGCGCCGGCCGTCTTTGCCATCAACGCCGCCACCAAGGGCAACGTCATCGACGCGCTGCTGTTCGCCACGAGCGTGGCCGTGGGCATCACGCCGCAGATGCTTCCCGTCATCGTGACCACGAGCCTGTCGCAGGGCGCCAAGGACCTCGCCCGCCGCCAGGTTATCGTCAAGGAGCTGCCGGCGATCCAAAACCTCGGCGCGATGGACGTCCTGTGCTGCGACAAGACCGGCACCCTCACCGAAGACCGCATCGTGCTCGAGCGCTACCTCAACACCGACGGCAACGAGGATGCGCGCGTGCTGCGCCATGCGTTTTTGAACAGCTTCTTCCAGACCGGCCTCAAAAACCTTATCGACCTGGCCGTCATCGACCGTGCCGATGTGACGCCCTCGACCGTCGTGCCCGATTCTATGCTGGGCCAGAGCCTGCGCGACCGCTATACCAAGGTCGACGAGGTGCCCTTCGATTTCTCGCGCCGCCGCCTGAGCGTAGTTGTCGCCGACGCCCAGGGCAAAACCCAGATGGTCACCAAGGGAGCTGCCGAGGAAATGCTCGAGATCTGCTCCTTTGTCGAGGTCGATGGCGCCGCCCAGCCGCTTACCGAAGATAAGCTCGCCCAGATTCGCAAGCAGGTCGCCGGGCTCAACGCCGAGGGCCTGCGCGTGATTGCCGTGGCGCAGAAAACCAATCCGCGCTGCGTGGGCGAGTTTGGCATTGCCGACGAATGCGACATGGTGTTGATGGGCTTTTTGGCCTTCCTCGATCCGCCCAAGGCGAGTGCCGCGGGCGCCGTCGCCACGCTCGAGGCCAAGGGTGTGGCGGTCAAGGTCCTGACCGGCGACAACGACCGCGTCGCCGCCACCGTCTGCGAACAGATCGGTATCGACGCGAGCAACGTCTTGCTCGGCTCCGAGATCGATGCGCTCGATGACGCCGAACTTGCCGAGCGCGCCGAGAACACCCACCTCTTCGCCAAGCTCTCGCCTCTGCAGAAGGCGCGCCTGGTGCGCGTCATGCGCGAGCTGCTCGGTCACACCGTGGGCTTTATGGGTGACGGCATCAACGACGCCGCCGCCATGCGCGCGAGCGACTGCGGCATCTCGGTCGACTCCGCCGTCGACATCGCCAAGGAATCCGCCGATATCATCTTGCTCCAGAAGGACCTGGGCGTGCTCGAGCGCGGCATCATCGAAGGCCGCCGCACCTACGGCAACCTACTCAAGTACCTCAAGACCACGGTGAGCTCCAACTTTGGCAACGTGCTATCCGTGACCGTCGCGAGCCTGTTCTTGCCGTTCTTGCCCATGAGCGCTCTGCAGCTGGTGCTGCTGTCGCTGGTCTACGAGATCGTGTGCATCGCGCTGCCGTGGGACACCGTCGACGACGCCTGGACCGTCCGTCCGCGCGCCTGGGACGCCGCGTCCATTCAGGGCTTTATGCTCGAGCTGGGCCCCGTGAGCTCGCTGTTTGACATCGTGACCTTCGCCGCGCTCTTCTTTGTGGTGTGCCCCGCCACCGTGGGCGCGAGCTGGGCAAAGCTTGCCGCCGCGGGCAACGTCGCGGGCATGACGACCTTCGCCGCAATCTTCCAGAGCGGCTGGTTTGTCGAGTCCATGTGGTCGCAGACGCTCGTAATCCACATGCTGCGCTCCCCGCGCCTACCGAGCCTGCGCGACCACGCCGCGCCCGCGCTGTGCCTCCTCACCGTGCTGGGCCTGGTGCTCGTCACTTGGCTGCCGGCAAGCCCCATCGCCGATGCGCTGGGTCTCATGCCGCTGCCGCCAATCTTCTTCGCGCTGCTCATCGGCATTGTCGCCGCCTACATCGCGCTCACCCAACTGGCCAAGCGCCGCTACATCGCCCGCCACGGCGAGCTGCTTTAGCACGGTGAGCCGCCACAGTAGACAGCCCAAGGGCAAAACCACCACAAAGGCGCCTGTCCCCTTTGTGGTGGTTTTGGTGCGCTACGAGGCATTGGTCAGGCGGCTCCAGAGTTCGTCAATATCGATTTGGTCGCCGCCGCTCAGATAACCGGTGTGAATAAAAGACTCACTATAGATATAGATGTCATGCGCGCTGTCGCCATCATCTTCGGTGTCGTAGGCCGAAATCACGTAACGGCTGCCGTCGAGCGCCTTGACCAGCCAATACACGGAATCGTCGATTGTGCACTTCTCCTGCACTATCGCCGCATCGCCGATTGCGCCGGTAAGCGCACGATCGCCCGTCGTATAGCCGCCCACCGAGAGCAAAATCGCCACGCTATCGTCTCCGCCGCCCGGCTCAAGTTCCTCGTACTCGGACTCCGAAAGCGGTATCGCGCTGTTCGCAAGTTCGTCCACGTCATCCGAAATCTTAGAAAAGGTAAAAGCGAAAAGTCCCGCGTCATCGGCGGCACCGTAGCCCACGCTCTCGCCTTGCCACTCATAGTTTTGATGCTTGAGCAGGCGCACCAGGTCGGCGCCGTCCAAGTTGATCGCAGCATAGACCGTCACGTTGGCGTTGTCGTCTACACAGGCGGCGTCCGCCGTGGTCGCCTTCTTGGCACCGCCCGCGCCGCCCAATCCGCCCGAGCAGCCAGCCAGCGCACAAGCCAGCGCACCCGCGCCTGCCACAAAGGCCGCACGGTTCATCATCACTTCATTCATCATGTTCGTTCCTCGCTATGGTATTGGCCACGTCGCACCTAGCCGAGCGCGCGTCCAGTCTTTTCCTGCCAAAATTCGTCTATCGTCGGAGCACCGCCGCCCTGGGTAAACCTACCGGTCTTGATAGCCTCCTCGGTAATAAGATCCAAACGGTAGTCACCGTTTTCCATCGGGCTCACCATGGCAACGTGCCGCGCCATGTTGGAACCGTATACGCATGCGATCCATGAGCCCGAAGTAATCTGCGCCCGGTCCTCGACCGGCACAGAAAAGCCCGCGATAACATCCTCGCAGCTCGAATAGCCCGAAAGTTGCAGCGTGAACATCACGGTGCTTCCGGTGCCGCCCTTGTCGAGCTTTCCGATTTCGTCCTCGCCGAGCCATTCGGTCGCGCCGTCCTTGCTGATATTGCAGACGCTGAGCACGTGTCCCGCCTCGTCCTCGTACATCTCGAGCGCGTCTTGCCAGGTATAGCCCTGCTGCGAGGCAAACTCCTGCAACTGCCAGCCCTTAAGCTCGAGGAGCGCCGCGATGCTGATGTTGCGGTGCGCATCCCAGCAATCATCCGACCACGTATCGAACGCATCCGCCGAGCCGCTGTCCGCGTCGCCGGAATCGCCCGACGTCGCACCCGCGTCCATCCTGTCCTTTACCGGGCGGTCGTCGTTAAAACCCGTCGCATCCTGCATCCGCTGTCCGCCGCACCCCACAAGCGTCAGCAGCGCCGTTCCCGCCGCCGCGACAAATGCCGTGCGCGAAAGTACCGTCTCCCTCATCATTGTTCCTTTCCCGTTCTTTAGCACAATGCCGAGAAACACACCCGGCATCGATTCACACATAAGCCACCCCACGCTATTGACGAGGCAGTTCCGTCCAGCCAAAACCGGGTTCAAAACCATCGCGTGTACCGATCACATCGCCCGAACCGTTGACCCAGGCCTGGTCGGCCATCACCGAGACCTCGACATCGGTGCCGTCGGGTCTGGTGTAATGGTTGACCCCGCGAATGGCATCGGAATACGAGGCGGCGCCCGTCCCCACGCCCGCGCTGGAAAAATTGGCGGCGCTGGCAGCCATATTCGCGGCGTGCTGACGGTCGCTGCGATCGAACCACGCCTGCTGGTAGCTGTCGAACGCCGCCTGTTGCGAGGCATGCATCTGTTGCCAGGCCGCAAACTGCTGTTGCTGCTGGGCAATGTTCATCTGCGTGCGTTGGCGCTGCTCAAGCACCATCTGTTGCTTTTGAGCTGACGCTTCGCGTGCAATCGCCGGATTGAGCCGCAGAGTCGACGCCATTGATGCAAGCGCCGTGGAGGCCGCCTCGTCCAGGCGACCTTCTGGCGCAGCCAAACAGAAGCTGTCCCTGATACGCCACTGCAGCAGGTCGGCCGCGCCCAGCTCGAACGACGCTCCGTCCGGGCAACCGCCTCGACCCGTGGGCTGTTCTTGCGCGACGCCCTGTCCCGCCGCTGCCGCCGCCTGGCGCTCGCGCAGGCGCTTGCCCAAAACACCGCCGATCAGTCCACTCGAAAGGCCCGCGCCCAGCAGCGCCTCGGCCCCAGCGGCAACACCTTTGCCCATAGAACCCGCGACACCGCCGATTGAAAACATATAGCCCTCGACTTTGGCCGCCACCGCGAGCTCGGTGGGCACCGGAGCGCCCGTGAGCCGATATCGACGCATGCGGCACTCATAGACCACATCACTCGGCTCCATCGAAAAGCCCTGGATCGCAAAGTCGTTTGCCGCCTCGCGCTTTACGCGGGCACGCTCGCGCTCGATATCGACCTCCGCGCTCGATGGGTACGGTTGCTCGGCAACAACCTCTGCCCGCGCACCCAGCCGTGCCGCACAGGCCTGAGCCAGCTCGTCGCAAGCTGCCTCCACGTGCACAAACACCTTGCGTTCGGTTTGCGTGGGGATACGCTTGGCAACGGCGCCCGCATCCACGTAGCAGAGCTCGGAGCGGTACATAATCCGCTCACCCATCGGACCCGCCGCCGTCACGCCAACCGAAATCGGGCAGTCGAAACTGCCGCTGCGCTCAAGATGCGCTTCTTCGATATGCCAGCCCCGCGGCAGCGCCACCTGCGCGAGTGCCTGGCCGCCAGAGGTATCGCATGCGGTATGAAGCTCAAGGTCACCGATGTGAGGCGCATCCGTCGTGGCCGCGTCACGAGACGACGACGCGACGCCGACAGCTTCTACCAGCGCATCGGCCGGCGCGTCCACGCTCGAGTCGGCGCCTTCGTCCGCATCGTCATCGGCAGTCGCCCCATCTGTAGGCCCCACGGCGCCCGAGTAGCCCACAACGCCCTCAAGTCGGACGCCGCATCCCGGGCAAAATCGTACCGGCACGCCGGCGACCCGAGGCAGCTGCGCCCCACACGCTGGGCAGAATCTCAACTCACTCATCCCGTACACCCCTAATTTCGTTAGCTGTTTTTGATCGCGGCAAGCTGCCGCCATAACTCATCGGCACCGTTAAGTCGGTACGCCGTCTTATCGAGCACGATGTTTTTGCCCTCAAGTTCCACCGATTGCTCCGAGCCATCCGTATAGACAAAGACGAGCGTTCGGCCGGCATCGCTCGTCCGCTCATCCACCGCATCCCCCACGGTGCAGCCATCGAGCGCAGCAAAAGTCGATGCGACCAGTTCGGCATCGTCGGTCTCATAGACCGTCCGCGCCTCCCCGTCCTCGATAAGCTTGACCGCCACCGGAACGGCGGCGCAATCGTTGAGCGACACTTGCGCGGCAGTCTTTCCCTGAGCGCCATGGTCGCCGGCAACGTAAACTCGCAAGAGTGTCACCGCCGCGGCAAAGACCACCACGGCGATAAGCGCGCCCGCAATTTTATTAGACGCGCAATCCCGAGACGCCATAGGTGCACCCCCTCCGTTCTGCTCTGCTCAGCATCACATTCATATGCCTTTGAGCACCAAAACGGCAGGTGACAAATGTCTCATATTCATATTTTTGCAGGTAAAAAACCACCACAAAGGTGCCTGTCACCTTTGTGGTGGTTAGCTAGTCTTGGGGTGTCCAGGACCAGAAGAAGTTGATGAGGGCTACGCGCGAGGAGGCACCGGTCTTTTTGTTGATCGAAGCGATGTGGCGATAGAGTGTGGAGCGCGAAAGGAAGAGTGCCGCCGCCACGTCCTGCACGCTGTCGTCCGAAACGACCAGTGCCTCCAGAACATCGCGCTCGCGCTTGGTGAGCCCAAAGGCGGCAACGAAGCCATCGAGCCGATCGTCAAACGAAAGCTCCGGCGCCTCCAGGGGCACCGTGTCGGCCTGGCCGGGCTCACAGCTCGCGCCAAGATCGTCGGTGGCAAGCGCCAGCCTGCCGCGCGTCGCCTCGCCCTCACCGTCTTGTCCAAACTGCCCTAACAGCGAAATCGCGATGCCGACAAACAGCACGAGCACGACGCTCACTGCCGCCAGCACGTTTTGACTCGAGATAATCGCCACTGCCGGAGCCGTCACGAGCATCGAGCAAACGTTGTTGATAACACGGCCCATGCACGGCCACAGATACGCCCAGCGGGCATACATCGAAATCGCGGCGAACTTCGCGGTGAAGAACACCACGAAAAAGCCCGTGCCAAGGTAAAAGATAATCGTGGCGGCAAGCGTGTTGCCACCGTTGCCATCGGTGATAAGTACAAAGAACGAGAGCGTGGACAGCATGGCGGCGCACGTCATGATGATATTCATATACGAACGCCCACGCAGGTCATACAGGACGCCGGCGGCAAGGGCGCTCACAACCAGCAGCAAGCGCGGCCAGTCGCCCAGATCGATAGCGCCAGCGGCATGCGAGGTCGTAAGGCCGGCATTGAGGGCCGCGAACACGCCGGTGAGGCAAGCGGTCGCCACCGTCAGACGCACCACGGCACCCTGAAAGGCCGCCTTTGCCTCGGGGTCATCGTGCCACCTGGCGCCACGCTCCGACGCATCGACCGATAGCTCGGCAATCTCGACCTCGAACTCGGGCGCAGGCTCATCACGCAATTTAGCGCGGCGGACACCGTGAAGCAGCCCCACCAGCGCAATCGCACAGGCAATGAGAACAGACTGCTGGGGAATGCCCGCAGGCATCACCATATGGTTGAGCACCTGCACCAAAATGCCCACAGCATAGGAAACCGCCACGGTGCGCGCCAGGCAGGGCGTCTGCGCAAAACGCCGCGCAAGATTGGCATGGGCGGTCGATCCGCAATAGCCCAGGGCGCAGCACGCCACCAGGCCGCCGGCAATTACTACCTCAAACCGCACTGCCATAATCATCAGCAGCAACGCCGATACCAACAGCACGCCCGTAATATCGCTCGTCGCATCGATCGTCTGGGGACGGCGATAGTACAGAAATGGGCGCACGAAAAAGCCAATCACGCTCGCGCCGACAACGATGCTCTCGTAGATGACGACCTCACTCGATGGCACGAACTCGGCCATGCGCGCATCAAAGAAATACTCGCACGCCAAAAACGTGAAGAAGAACAGCGCTAGGCACAGAATCTCCCGCATGCCCCGGCGCAAATATGCGGTTGTGTCTCCCAGGTCCCTCATGGTAACCCCCACCCGCTTTGTTGTCCGGAACACCATTTTAATAAAGAACCAATCTCAATATCGAAGCCAAGTTCGAAATGTTGCAAATTCGACCCCAGCCGTCCGCATGACGCCGCGATTTTGAGCCGCATGACCCAGAAGGGGCGCGCGGCTTGCAGCTCGACAAGGAGTATCCCCCAACTGCCACTCATTTAAGTACGTCCCCAATGAGTGCAAGTGCCGCAAGTGCCAATCAAATGACGAGAGTGGATAATCTCCCACTTTGAGCCCGCATGCAGGCCAAAAACGGGAGATTATCCACTCTCATTCTGTGGGTAGTCATTGGGGACGTTCTTAAACGACTAGTCAAACAAGAACGTCCCCAATGATTATGTCCAATGCGCTACACCAGGCGTATGGCCTCCTGGACGGCACCGTAAAGGTTGGCGTCGTTGCCGAGCTCGGCCGCCTTTATCTGCGGCACAGGAATGCCGGCAAGGGCCCCTTCGTAACTCGCGAGGGCCAGCGGCATCTGCGCACGCAGGACATCAACGAGCTCGGGATGGCACGAGATACCGCCTGCGATCACAAAGACCTCGGGGTCGAGCACGGCCTGCAGGTTGATGAGCTGTCCGTCAAAGGCGCGAGCGTAGCGGTCGAGTGCGCGCTGCGCCGCCATGTCACCACTCGCGATCCACTCAAAGACGCGACGGCCGTCCACCGGAGAACCCGCAGGCAGGCCCTTCTCGGCAACGGCAGCATCGCGGAGCGCACGCCAACCGCCCGAATCGGCAAAGGAGTTTCCCATGTTCGCGGCAGTCGTGACATCGTTGCGCAAGAAGCTGAACTCGCCTGCAAAGCAGTGCGCGCCGCGCAGGACCTTGCCGTCGATGACGATACCGCCGCCGATGCCCGTGCCGATAGCGAGCACCACGCCAAAACGCGTCCCGCGCAGAGCGCCAGCCGCATACTCACCGAGTGCACAGCACTTACCGTCGTTATTGACGGCAATCGGCACCCCCAGTGCCTCGCGCATGAGCTTTCCGAGCGGACAGCCATCCATAAACGTGAGCGCACCGCCGCGATGGATCGTTCCTGTGACATCTCCCTCGTAGATGCCGCCGGGCGCACTCACGCCCACGGCGCTCACGCGCTCGCGATACGGCTCGACGAGCGAGATCAGCGCCGCGACCGTCTCCTCAGCCGTGGTAAAGCCCGTCGGCAGGCTTCCGCGCTCGCGGATGGAAAAATCCTCGCCCAGCACAGCCCATTTAACGGCCGTACCGCCCACATCGATTCCAAAAAACTCCTGCATGTTCACTCCTTACAAGCGTAGCCCCGGACGCGCATCGCCGCGACCATCACAGGGGCTACCCCTCTGCGATGGTCGTGCAGCAAGTCACGCCCGGTGCCGATTATCTCTGTTTTACGCCTCTAATTTGGTCAGGCGAAGCATCATATACTGCTTACTTGGGAGATCGATGCGGAACTTGCCCTCAAAGGTTCCGGGAAGCTCCTCCTCCGTCATGCCCCATGTGTCCACGACACTCACCTTGTATCGAGCGCCCGACTCGCCCTCAAACTCACGAGACCACTCATTTAAGTACGTCCCCAATGAGCGTGGCGGAATGGCTCCCCCTGGCAGCTTAAAGCCGTCATGCAGGAACCATTCCGTCGCAGCCTAATGAAAGGGACTGGGCTGTAAATATTGGAGAAGAGCCGTTAGCGCCCGGGGGCCAGGATCACCAGAGCGTCGTGCTCAAAGGGATGCTGAGCCACGCGCACGGTGCCGTCACCGTTATCGCGGACGGGCAGCTTGGCGATGCGCTTGTCCTCCATGTCGAGGACCGTCGCCGTCCAGCCGCGCGCGCCGTCGAGCTTAAACTTGAGCGCCGTGGTGCGCGGCAGGTACGTGACGACGCGATCGCCAACGCGCGCCACACGAATGGCCTCGCGCGCGTCATCGAGCAGCTCCTGCGCCGGAACCACGGCAAGCGCGTCGTCGGCAGCCGTGGCACCCAGGCCGGCAAGCACATGCTCAATCGCGCCAAAGTCCCACACGCCCGCAAACTGCAGGCACTCTTGCCAGCGGAACGGCATGTCGAAGCCCTCGCCCAGCACCGAGCCTTGGCTGCGCGATGTCTGCCAGTTCCAAACGCCATGTGCGCCGTAAGTTACGCCGGCACTGGCGCCGGCAAGAATCGACGACCATACGCTCGCGCGGCAATCCTGCGCGGTGAAGCGCCAGTACACATTGCGCGACGCACCCATCTGCTCGTAACAAGGCTCAGAGTTGACCATCGGCTTTTTAGGGTAGTTGGCGATAAAGTCCTGCGGCAGACGCCATGCCTCGGGCTGGCCCTCGTAGTTGTGGCCGGGCTGGAACATATAAAAGTCCAGACGGTCCAGATACTGCGCCGGAATGGTGCGATTGGCGCGGTTGATATGCATGGTGCGCAGCGCCTCGGGCGCGCGCTTGACGACCTCGTCGAGCGCGTCCTCGTAATAGGCGATCGCCTCGTCGCCGGCAAAGTCGGTATCGCCCGTCACCACGTAGACGGGGTTGAACTCGCCCAGGTTCTCGACGACGCGGGCAACGTGGGCACGGACCTCCTCACGCGGCATAACCTCGGCGCCGCAACGCTCGGCGATCTTGGCACCCCAGGTACCGGGCACGTAGTTGCACCACATAAGCACGAGCGCCGGACGGATGCCGTGCTCGACGGCAGCACGGCACATGGCGGCGGCGCGGTCCCAATATGCCTGGTTGGGACGGGACCAATCAAAGTGCACGCCGTCCTCGCTGGCATAGGGCCAAATGCCCAGGTCGGGGCAGCAGCGGTCCCACTGCGGCAGCGTGTTGATCTGCAGCACATTCATGCCCTGCTCGGCACGGCGGGTCAGGTAGTAGTCCCAGTCATCCTCGGCAATGCTCGTAAATGCGCTCCAGCACGTATCGGCAAACCAGAAGAACGGTTTGCCCTCGCACAAAAAGCCGTCCTGGCGACCGTTGACGGTCAGCTTTCCCAAACTCATCTGCATGTCCTTTCGTTTGATAAAGGATTTGCGAACCGCCGGGGGCTTTCGCGGTAACCCCGTGCGAAAGCCCCTGCCGCTTGGCAAACCATCGCGGGCGAATCCCGTCCGCCCCATCAGTCTACCTTGCAAGAAGGGCCCCGCCGGGCTTACGCCTGACGGGGCCCTGTCGTGTAGGTGAGGTCATATGTGACCGAACGGTTTGGCCTTAGGCCTCCATCTCGGCGAGTTCCTCCTTGGAGAAGCCGGAGACAAAGACGACGGCAGCGGCGATGACAAAGGAGATTGCCATACCAACGATAGCCCAGACGGTGTTCATCTGGCCACCCTGCAGGTAGTTGGTGAAGACCAGGAAGTTGGAGGCACCGCCTGCGAGGTAGTAGGTAACCCCCATGAGGCCGGAGAACACAGCGCCGATGGCACCGCCGATGAACATGCCAAACATGGTGCGACGGAAGCGCATGAGGATGCCGAAGAGCGCGGGCTCGGTGACGCCGCCGGCGATGGCGGAGATGACGTAACCGATGGCGAGAGACTTCTCGTCGGGGTTCTTCATCTTGAGGAAGGCACCGAAGGCGCAGCCCCAGACAGCGGCCATAGCGCAGTTGGTGGAAACGAAGACGAAGGGATCGTAACCGGCAGCGATGATCTGAACCTGGGCGAGCAGGATGACGGGCATGTGCATGCCGCAGACCACGAAGAGCTGCCAGAAGGCGCCGAGGACGGCCATGACGATCAGGATGCCGATGCCGCCAAGGTCAGCAAGGCCGAAGAGGGCGTTGGCGATCAGCGTACCGATCTCGTTGCCGATCGGAGCGAGGACGATGAAGGCAATGGGGATCGTGACGATCATGGTGCAGAACGGCGTGAAGACCGTGGAGAGCACGTCGGGCATGACCTTCTTAAAGAACTTCTCGACGAAGTAGAGGACAGGCACCGAAAGGATGATCGGCAGGACGGACTGCTGATAGTTGGCAGCAGCGATCTGGATGCCGTAGACGGAGATGATGCCGCCGCCCTCCTGGGTGGCGACGCTCACCACGGAAGGAGCCATGAGGGCGCCACCGAGCAGCATGCCGAGCACCGGGCTGGCGCCGAGCTTCTTAGCCGCGGCATAACCCAGGTAGATGGGGATAAAGGTGAACGTGGCCTCGTACAGCGTGGTGTAGAGGAACGTATAGGTCGGGTCGTCGGCCGAGAGCACACCGAGCATGGTGGGGCCGAGGACGGCCGCGATGGTACGGAACAGACCGCCGGCCATGAGCAGCGGGATGAGCTGGGTCATGGAGCCCGACAGATAGTCGAGGATGATATTGGGCAGGTTCTTGAGCTCGAACTTCTCCTTGGGAGCATCGAGGTTCTCGTTGACGGCCTCACCCTGCTTGACACCGGAGATGGCGACGAACTCGGCGAGCACCTTGGGCACGTTCTGGCCGATGATGACCTGGAGCTGGCTGCCGGCAAACTGGCAACCCAGAACACCCTTGACCTTCTTGATCTTCTCCACGTCGGCCTTGCTGTTATCCTTGAGCGTCAGACGCAGGCGCGTCATGCAGTTGGTGGCAACGGAAACATTCTCCGCACCGCCCACGAGCTCGAGGACATCGGTGGCAATCTGCTTGTTATCTACTGCCATGGGACCCCTCCCCATATCTTCGTGTGCCAGCCCCCTTGGGCTTAGGCACGCCTTTGGCCCGGCGACTATAACCCCTTACGGTTGCCGGACCCTTGGATACGCTTTTGTAAACAAGGTGTTTACTGAACGTTTACTGGCTTTAGTTTACACGGAGCGCCGAATTTATGGCAATTTTGCCGTCTACAGTCCGGTGAACGGTAGGAAATCGGGGGTGAACGTATTTGAATGGCGGGAGATGGTCTCTTTGACCCTCTATTGATATATAGCCATTTACGTGGGATTTTATTTTGATGAACACCTCACTGATCTGTTAACTCATCAACAGAATCCCTGCTAGAAGCTAGTAAACATACGTTTAGTAGTTCACGACGTGTTCAATTTTGCCGTTTACCGAGTTCATCTGGTTATTCTTCAATTCTAGATTACACTAAACATGTTTAGTTTGTATTGCCGCAGATGCCAGGCATTCGCGGCGCAAGGGAGGCAGCTCATGGAACTCAAATTGTGTACCTACGCAACCGTCACCACCTTGGGCGACTTTGGCCCCTGGATCAGCAAGGTCGTACTCGACCTGCCCTGCACCGTGCGCGCCAACGACATCGACGCGAACACCTTCCATATATATGTAGAGCGTCACGAGCGCTCGGGCGATGTTCTGATGCGCAAGGAACGCGGCGCCGACCATGCCGCGCCCTCCGTGGGTTACATCGACATTCTCGCCGCATATCCGTGCGACGAGAACGGACGTAAGCTCGCCGTGGGCACCCATGTGGCGCTCGAGGTCGCCGAGCAGCGCCTGACCAAAAAGATCGAAGGCGGCGTCATGGGCTCGCGCATGCTCGATGACCAGTTGCACATCACGCAGCTCGCGGCTCTTCCCGGCAACGACGGCGACGATCCCACCTGCGGCCTGGTCTTCGACACCTGCCGTGGCGATATCTGCCCTGCGCTCAAAGGCTGGAGCAACGACACGCAAAAGACCGCCGTCGACGGTATCGCGCTCGAATACGGCTTCTTTGAGCCCAGCTTTAAGGCCGAGGACTCGGCATGCTTCAACCCCTTTGCGCCCGAGGCCACGGCCGTGCCCCAAAAGGCACCGCTCGTGGTGTATCTGCACGGCGCCGGCGAGGGCAAGGGCGCCACGCAGGGCGAAGGCGCCACGCGCGCCTATATCGGCAACCGCGTGACGGCCATCAGCCAGGCGCAGATCCAGCGCTACTTTGGCGGCTTTGCCTGGGTGCTCGTACCGCAGTCGCCCACGTTTTGGATGGACAACGGCGTCGAGCAGCTTGGTCACTCCAACCAGAGCATCTACTCCCCCGTGCTCAAGGCACTTATCGATGAGTTTGTCGCCGAGCATGCCGACCGCATCGACACCGACCGCATCGTGGTCGCCGGTCTTTCCAACGGCGGCTTTATGACCCTGCGCCTGTGCGCCGACTACCCCGATTTCTTCGCCGCGGGCCTTCCCTGCTGCGCCCCGTGGTACAACGCCACGGACGAGGACGTGGCCGCGCTCGCCAAGACGCCGCTGTGGTTTACGCACTCCAAGGGCGACGAGCTCGTGTCACCGCAACAGACCGTGCTGCCGCTCACGGCGCGCCTGCGCGATGCCGGCGCCAACGTGCACCTCACCTACTTTAGCCATGTCGAGGACCTGACCGGCGTGTATCGCGAGGCCGACGGCTCGGCCAAGAAGACGTTCAACCACGGCGTGTGGATCCACCAATTCAACGACCTGTGTTATCAAGACTTCGACGGGGGCAACGTACTCATCGACGGCGAGCCGGTGGGCTGCTGGGAGTGGTCGGCCAGGGTCGACCGCTAAGCCCTCCCATCGCGGGGACCGGGGTTTAGTCTTGCAAACGTCCTCGGGCATGCATGGGCTGGCGCTTTGCGCTTCGCGCTGCGCCTGCCCATGCCCCCTGCGGAATGTTTGCAAGACTAAACCCCGGTCCCCGCTGCGTTGACGTTGCCGTGACCCTGGCCGGCCGCTTCTAGCGGGCCGCCGGGTCGGTGGCGATGGGGGCATGGGTCCCGTCTTGCCTTGCGCGTAACTGGCTGAATTGATTTTGATTGGAGCTGTTCCTATGTCCCAGAAGTTGACTCGGGTGATTGTTGCTACCGATATGGAAGTCGACGATATGAACTCGCTTGTTCATTTGGCTCTGTATCTCAACTTGCTTGATGTTCAGGCTGTGGTGTATACGGCTTCGCAGTATCACTTTCTTGGGGATGGGGTTCATACGCTCGGCGAGGTGAATTCGCATTGGCGGACCAAAGGGCGGCGCTCTTATGAGTGGGCTGTTGTGCCTCATGAGCCCGATCCGCTAGCCGGCGAGCTTCGTGAGTATCGGCCGTTTCCCGAGCATTGGATTGAGAGTCTCTGGAGTAATGAATATGCCCAGGCTTGGCCGCAGTTGCAGGCAAATGCGGACGCCGCCGGTGAACCGCCGTTTCCCACGCCTGCCCAGATGATCGAGCGTACGTTTGTGGGAAATGTTGCCTTTGAGGGTGATGTGACTGAGGAAACTGAGGGGTCTCGCGTAATTGCGCAGGCGATTCTGGATGATGATCCGCGTACGTTATGGTTGCTCAGCTGGGGTGGTATGAATACGATCGTTCGCGCCCTCATGAGTATTGCCGAGCGCTATCGCGCCACGCCCGAGTGGCCCGCCGTGCAGCAGCAGGTCTATCAGAAGGTGCGCGTGATGGGCGTTGCCGATGGCGTGGGACAGGACAACTCGTGGCTCGACCATGGGCGCGAGCTCTTTCCCGAGCTCATCTTTTGGCGTACGCCCTATATGTATGGCAACTATTTCGACGCCAAAACAGCTCAGCCCGATACGCTGCCGCTGTTTAAGGCTCCCTGGCCCGAGCAGAATCTCACGCAGGGCAACGGCCCCCTCATGGCACGCTATATGCTCTATGGCGATGGTAAGGTCTACGAAAACGAACCCGAGCGCTTTCAGTTTGGCAAGCATGCCCGCCTGGATTGGGGCCTGGAAGGCATGCCCGCGGTGCAGTTTGAGCGCGGCGACTTTATGGCCGAAGGCGACAGCATGACCTATATTCCACTGCTGCCGTTTGGCCTGCGCGGCATCGACGACCGCGACTTCGATACGCTGCTGGGCCGCATGTTTCTTGATGGACACCCCGATGCGAGCGCGCCCGCCGGTTTTGCCTCCATCGGCACGCCCGCAGACGACAATCTCAATCCCTATCTGCGTGCCTATCAGGAAAACTTTGCCGCCCGCGCGCAATGGTGCGCCCATGATCCGGCCATCTGCTCGCATCCGGCACATGTTGTCGAGGTCACGGCCGACCGCAGCGCCGCAGCCGGCGAGCGCGTCGCCCTTGCGGCAACCATCGTCGACCCCGACGACAAGGGCTTCGATGCACATTGGGATGTGGCCGTAGACCCATCGAGCTATGCAGGCGTCCAGGATCTGTCGATGTGGCAAGAATGCACGGTGGACACCGCTTTCATCGTGCCCGCCGACGCGCAGCCCGGTGACCGCTTCGTACTCACGCTTACCGTGCAGACGCGCGCCGAGCGCCCCTGCACCCGCTACGCCCAGATCGCCGTGACCGTGGCATAGCAAGAACGGCGCCCACATTCGGCAGCCGCCGCATTCGACAAAGAGTGTCCCCAATGAGTAGGAAAAATGGGCCATGTGTCCCAGTTGTGGAGACTCGTTGAGCCGTCTGGGTATCGTGAAAGATCGCGCACTCCCCCATCATCAAAAGTGACACACGCTACCAGTTGATGGGAGGCAGCCATGGGCTTCTTTGACAAGATGTTCGAGAAGAAAGAGTGCGCGATTTGCGGTACCGAGCTGGGACTTCTAGGTAAGACAAAAATCAATGAAGGCTACCTGTGCAAAGAGTGCGCCGGCAAGCTCTCCCCCTACTTTCACGGCTATCGCTCCAGCACCGCGGACGATATCCGCGAGCAGCTCGCCTACCGCGAGGCCAATGCCGAGCGCTTGGCGTCGTTCAACCCCACGCGCACGCTTTCTGCCGGGCGCACCAACATCATGCTCGATGAGGACGCGGGCCTGCTGATCATCACCTCGCAGAGCCGCTGGCGCGACGCCAATCCCGACATCATCGAGTTCTCGCAGGTACTCGGCTGCGATATGGATATCGACGAGCATCGCACCGAAATCTATCGCGAGACCAAGGACGGCGAGCGCGAGAGCTACAACCCGCCGCGCTACGACCTGGATTACGACTTTAATCTGACCATTCACGTCAACACGCCGTACTTTACCGAGATCAACCTGCGCGTAAACGACTCCACCATCGATCAGCGCGGCTCCATCGAATACCGCGAGGCCAAGCGCCAGGCAACCGAGGTCCGCGACGCGCTGGTGCAGCTGCGCCAGGAGACGCGCGACAGCGTCGTGGCCGCCAAGGCCCCCAAGACCGCGGTGACCTGCCCCTTCTGCGGAGCCACCACCATTCCCGATGCCAGTGGGCGCTGCGAATACTGCGGCGGCGCCATCGGCGCATAGCCTCCGGCACGGAAAGGACCGATCATGGCCTTCGAGAGCGTCAACTATCAGTGCCCCGCGTGTGGCGGCCCCCTTCACTTTGCCAGTGCCGAGCAAAAGCTCGTCTGCGACTACTGTGACTCACGCTTTGAAGTCGAAGAAGTCGAGGCCCTCTATCGCGAGCGCCAGGACAAGGCAGATGCCAAAGCCGATGCCGCAGCCGCAGCTCCCAAACCTGCTGTCGACGATGCCGTGCAGGAGCTCGCCCAAAACGCCGGCTATATCTGCTCGTCGTGCGGCGCCGAGCTCGTGTCCGACGGCACCGTCGCCGTCACCACCTGCCCGTACTGCGGCAACTCCGCCGTGGCGCCCGGCCAGCTCTCTGGCGACTTCTCGCCCGACCTGGTGATTCCATTTAAGCTCGGGCGCGACGACGTCACGGCCGCACTCAAGGAACACTACAAGGGCAAAATCTTGCTGCCCAAGAGCTTTGTCACCGGCAACCACATCGACGAGGTCCAAGGTGTCTACGTGCCGTTTTGGCTCTACGGCGCCCGCGTTGACGGCGAAGTGTACTTTGACGCGACCAACGAGACCGTGACCGAGGAATCCGACCGCACCGTCACGACCACCGACCACTACGATGCCTATCGCAAGGGCAATATCTCGTTTAAGCGCGTGCCCGTCGACGGATCGTCCAAGATGCCCGACGGCCACATGGACGCCATCGAGCCGTTTGACTACGACGCACTGCGTCCGTTCTCGGTCGCATATATGCCCGGCTACATCGCCAACCGTTACGACGAGGACTGCGAGACCTGCAAGGCGCGCGCCGAGCGCCGTATGGAGGAGAGCACGATCTCGGCCCTGCGCGAGACCGTCGTCGACGAATATGACGATGCCACGGTCGAAAGCAAGCAGCTCGACTACACCTGGGAAGACAGCGACTACGCCCTGTTCCCCGTCTGGATGCTCTCCACCTCGTGGAACGGCAAGAGCTACCTGTTTGCCATGAACGGCCAGACCGGCCGCTTGGTCGGCGAGCTCCCCTGCTCCAAGCCCAAGCTCGCTATTGCCTCGGTGCTGTTCTTTGTGATCGGATTTATCCTCTCCCAGATTCTCTTTATGGGTGAGAACGCCTTCGATCCGGATTACCTCACCTTTGATATCGAGGGTATCCTCATCAACATCATCGCGCCGCTGATCATCGTGATTATCGGAGACGTGCTACTGGTAGGCCAGCTTAAGACGGCCAACGAAGCAACCCATGCCGATGAGTATTGTGGCGAGCTCGACCTGACCGAGAAGCACGACACCTTCAGCCACACCGAGACCACCGTTGTCATGAAAGACGACAAGGACGATTAGCCATTCTGACCAATACCACCCGACCTTTGACGAGAAAGGAAGATCACCATGGGACTCTTGAGAGCTGGATTGGGAGCTGCCGGCGGCGTCATGGCCGACCAGTGGAAGGAATTTATCTATTGCGAATCGATGCCCGCTGACGTCTTGGCCTGCAAGGGCAGCAAGCGCACCGGCGGCCGCAGCTCCAACACGCGCGGCGAGGACAACGTCATCTCCAACGGCTCGGTCATCGCCGTCAACGACGGCCAGGGCATGCTCGTGGTGCAAAACGGCAAGATCATCGAGGTCGCGCTGGAGCCCGGCGAGTTCGTCTTTGACACCGGCAGCGAGCCAAGCGTCTTTAGCGGCAATCTGGGCGACTCCATCAAGGAGACCTTCGCCAATATCGGCAGCCGTTTTACCTTTGGCGGCGACGCGGGCAAGGACCAGCGCGTCTACTTTATCAACACCAAGGAGATCATCGGCAACAAGTACGGCACCGCCTCGCCTGTGCCCTTCCGCGTGGTCGATAACAACATTGGCCTGGACGTCGACATCTCCGTGCGCTGCAACGGCGAGTATTCGTACCGCATCACCAACCCGCTGCTGTTTTACACCAACGTGTGCGGCAACGTGACCGATAGCTACACGCGCGATAAGATCGACAGCCAGCTTAAGTCCGAGCTGCTCACCGCCCTGCAGCCCGCCTTTGCCAAGATCTCGGAGATGGGCATCCGCTACAGCGCCATCCCCGGCCACACCACCGAGCTCGCCCGTGCACTCAACGAGGTCCTCTCTGCCGACTGGCGCGACCTGCGCGGCGTCGAGATCGTGAGCTTTGGCGTCAACTCCATCGCCGCCTCGCAAGAGGACGAGCAAATGATCAAGGACCTGCAGAAGGCCGCGGTCATGCGCGATCCCACCATGGCAGCCGCCAACATCGCCAGCGCCCAGAGCGATGCGATGCGCGCAGCAGCCGCCAACCCCAACGGCGCGATGGCAGGCTTTATGGGCATGGGCATGGCAGGTGGCATGGGCGGCATGAATGCCAGCCAGCTGTTCGCCGCCGGCCAGGCACAGCAGCAAGCTGCCCCACAGCCGACTCCGACACCCGCCCCCACACCGGCTCCTGCCGCTGCCCCCGCGGCCGGCACGTGGACCTGCAGTTGCGGTGCCACCAACACCGGCAAGTTCTGCCCCGAGTGTGGCAGTCCCGCACCCGCCCCGGCACCGACCAAGTGGTTCTGCCCCAACTGCGGCAGCGAAAACGGCGGCAAGTTCTGCAGCAACTGCGGAACACCCCGGCCCTAGCCCCTCTACCTGGTAATTGGCGGGGAGGTCCGCCACCCCCGCATTTGCTTCTATGGGTTTCGTTCGATGAAGGAGGACACCATGAAGACAACGTTCAAAAAGTCCGTACTCGCATTTCTGACATGCGTCCTGGCGCTCGCCTTTGCCCTGACGGGCTGCAGCGGCGGCGGCAAAGACCCCAAGGCCAACTTCGTCGGCAGCTGGCAGTACTCGGGTGGAACCTTGGACGGCGAAGAGCTCACCGATGAGTACATGGATATGCTCAAGGAGTGGGGCCTCAACTGTATCCTGATCCTCGACGAAGACGGCACGGGCGTCCTCGACATGTTCCTTGAGGTCGCCGACCTGAAATGGGAGGCCAAGGACGCCACCACCGTAACGATTACCGCCGAAGATGAGTCGCACGACCTGAAGCTCAAGGACGACAAGCTCGTCCTCGAGGTGGAAGGCGACAAGCTCATCTTCACCAAGTCCGACAAGGATCTGTCCGGTACGGTGAAGAAGGATCGCGAGAACGCCGAGAAGGAAGAAGAGATCGATGAGGCCGTCGAAGACGAAGATGTCCAGAGCGTCGAAATCTCCCCCGCCGTCACCGTCGCCGATGACGATCTGTGCACCATCACCATCACCGAGAAGTTCAAGGACGACTGGGGCGACATCGGCTTTGTCGTCAACATCACCAACAAGAGCGACAAGGACCTGACCTTCTACGCTCCTTCCGGCAAGACCAACGTCAACGGCACCATGAAGGAACCCTGGTTCTCGGCTCACCTGATGCCCGGCACCAACGCCACCGAGGAATTCACGTTCTCGAGCGGCGAGCTTGACAGCCTTGACGACCTCGTCAATACGACCATCGGCATCGATGCCTACCTGACCGATTCCTACGAAGACGTCGCCTCTTACAGCGCAACCATCGCGTAACGGCACGTAACATCAGCCGCGGATTGGCGGACACATCCGCGCGCACCAGACGGGGCCGCAGGAGTTGATCCTGCGGCCCCGCCGCTTTATGCCGATGCGTAACGAGCGCTAGCGCTCCATGTTGGGAACGATGCTGCCCTCCGTTACTGCGCGCACGGCCAAGCGCATGATGTTGTCGTAGCCGGTCTTATTGAGAATCTCCGAGATGCGGCGTTTGATGGTGCCCTCGCTCATAAACAGCTCGGCCGCGATCTCGCGGCGGCTCTTACCCTCGCAGGCAAGGCGCAAGATCGACAGCTCGACATCGTCGAGGGCCGCCGTGCCCGAGAAGATGCTCTCGGGCGGCTTGGGAAACGTGCAGTAACCCGCCAGCGTGGAGCGCATCACGGCGAATAGCTCGTCGATACCGACGTTCTTATACACAAAGCTGTCAACGCCCGCCTCGCGCGCCTGGTCCACAAAGGTGATCTCGGGCATACCCGTCATGATAATGACGCGGCACTCGGGCAGCCGCTCTTTGATGCGCGCCGCCGCCACGATGCCGTTGGAATCGTGCTCGGTACATACGTCCATCAGTATCATGTCCGGGCGCTCCTTGAGCGCGACACCCAAGGCCTCGGAAGCATCGGCAATGGCGGAAACAACGGTCATATCGGGCTGGTCGCCAACGGAGCGCGCCAGGCTCTCGCGCAGGATGGCCTGGTCTTCGACTATAAGGACGCGGATCATGAGCTTCTCCTTTGGACCGTGGCGTTGGAGGCGAGCGGGATGGACACCGTAAGCGTGAAGGGCGGGGCGGTGTGGACTTCCAGGCTGCCGCCCAGATTCTGTGCGACATGCCTCATACCTGGGATACCCGTTCCCTCGCGATACGATACGGGTGCAGGCGCGCCGTCGTTAGAAACGGCCATCCGCGCAACAGCGCCGTCTTCCGTCCCCTCCTGCCACAGGCGCACATGGACCTGATGGGCCTGTGCATGCTTGGTGGCATTGGTCGAGGCTTCGCGGATAATCTGCAAAAATGCTGCGGCGACACGCGCGTCGTTTGGCAGCTCGCCCTCCACATCGATCTGCACGCTCACCAGGCCAAAGGCATGGACGATATCGCCCAGTTGCTCTGCCGGTTCGGTGTCGCCCCCGCTACGCAGATCGGCAGCGATTGAGCGCAGCAGCGGGTCGATCTGCTCGAGTGACTCGTCATCCAGGCGCCCTTCCTCCAGATAACGATGGAGAATGGACAGGCGCTGCCCGATCACGTCGTGCACGCGAGCGCGCATACGCAGATAGGCCGCATTGTCAGCAACTTTTTTGACTTCTTCGATCTGGGCTTGGAGCTCTTGGCCCGCAAGCTCAAGCAGGTGGTTGGCTTGCGCTAGGCGATCATGGGCATGCGCATACTCTGTTACATCCAGACCGATAATGCGCTCGAAGAGGCGGCCCGAAACCATAACCTCGTCGTGCACAAATAGGCGAATCTCGGCGGGAGAAATCTCGATCACCGCGCGAGCATCACCAAAACGATCCAAGTTAATCCGCACACGGTTCCTACTGCTTTCGGGCATTTGCATGCTGAGTTTGCGCAGGTCGTTCCATGTGCCGCTCATGTCACCTAGATCGGTGGGCATATGAAGTTCCACCAGGTTTTTGCGCATGCAGCGGTTCATGAGCAGCGGACGGCCCCTCGGGTCCAGATACAGGATGCCCACGGGAATCACGTTGATGGTCTCGATCGTCGAGAACGCGGTAATATCCTTCTGGCGGTTACGGACGTCCATCAAGAGCGCCGCGATGGAACGGAACAGGAAGAACGCTCCCTCTGTGATAAGGACAACGGTCCACGCCGAGCCCATGGCAAAAACCACCGGCGGTGTAACGGTGACAACAAGCAGCAGCTCGACCAGCATGACGGGGCGACGATAGCGCACCATAAGCACCACGCCGTAGGCAAAGATCACGGCATTGAGCCACAACGCTCCGCCCATTGCCCTGGCGCAAACGTCAAGCGGCGCCACCAGATATGAGCCAGACGACGCGAACAAAATGAGCGCCGAAATAACTAGGTGAAGCACAAGGCTCGCCTCGTAGGCACAAATCACCTTACGGTTATAGGACGAGCGGCGCGATGAAATGAGCGGGACGTGGATCGTCTGCAGACACGCAGCCAGGGCAAAGACAACATCGAGCGCAATGATTTGGGGAAGAATGAGCGAAATCTGCATCGTCACTCACCCGCCCTCGGCATCAAGACGATCATGCGCAGCTGGCCGGGCTCGCCCTCAAGGCGGTATGCCACGTTGCGCCCTTGCAGAGCGCTTTCGAGCTCTTGCGCAGCGGGCGTCTGCGAAAGATCTTCATCATCGTTGGAAAAAAGCGTGGCGCGCAGCTCGACACTGCATCGGTCATGGTCGCCCAAGTGATACATAAGCGCCGGATGGTCGGTGGTGTAGGCAAAAAACGCAAAGTCATACACGCAGTCGTACAGGGCGCTTACCGTACTGGCGTGCAACGGGCGCCGTATGGCGATAATCGAGGCGCAATCGATATCGATGGTGCGCAGGTCGCTTGCGAGCTCGTTGGCAATGAGCTGAATGCGGTCGCGATCAAAACCGCTCTCCCCGTGCTGTGCCAACGTGAGCGACCCCTTGCGCTTGCAATAGGCGACGAGCATCTTGGCGCGCTGCAGCATGCGGTAACGCTCGCGCGAAGACGCTTCGTCGGTCAATGGCGGCAGCGAGCTCAACAGGTCGTACATCCCTTTGAGCGCGCGGGCAAGCGCTTGGTCCACGTCTTGGACCAGCAAGGTCTCGGCCTCTTGGTCTGCCAGGTGCGTCTTAAGGTCGTAGTCGGCGGCGAGCAGCTCGTTTTGACGCTGCAGCTCCATGCGACGGTGTGCCAGTTCACGGTTAAGCTCGTTGAGATCCGACACGTCTTGGGCAAGCAGGGCTGATCCGCCCAGCAGTGGAAAGGCTCGGTACATCACATCGGGATTGGACTTCACGGCAAAGGCATGGGCATGCCCGTGTTCCTGGGCTCGCAGCTCTTCGCACACGCCCGCCGGCATTGGCTTTGACACCGGCGTGACATAGACTTCCTGCAGGTCACGCGTTAGAACTTTGAGGTCAAGCGGCAAGGTGCCGAAAATACCGGCGATATCGTGGTACGACGGGATGACACCGCAATCGAGACAGATTTCCATCGCCACCACGCACAGGACGCAGTAGACAAGTGAAAAATTAAGCCTCCATGCCCAGGGCACACGCAGCGCATATGAAATGGCAAAGAACGCGCCGCCCAATAGGACAAGCGCGGCCGTGCCCGAGAAACGCTGAATACGAAAAGACGAGGACCGTCCTACCAAGATAAAAAAGGCAACGAAGTTAAAGGCTGTCCATACCAGAACGGTACCGTAGCCCCAACCATATGTGTAATCGTTGCTCCAGGTTCCACTCGATCGATCGAAATGGAAGACCTGCTGATGAACATCGTTAGTAAGCACAAAGCCGATAAGCAGGACAGCCATGACCCACAAAACGGTGCGGTACCGACGCCCCATACGATGCTGTTCCAAACCCGCGAGGCGCAGACCGCACAGCTGGTAGACCAGCGGAATGAGCGTCATGGGCACGTAGTACAGGTACCACAGCACGGTGGCATAGAACGGCGTGAACGACTTATATTTGAGGATGACCTCGATCATCCACAGGGCACAAATGGCGGCGATGGCAACAAGGCGGCGGCGCAAGACGTAGTCCAAGCAGCGTAGGTACGCCAACACACCCCAGATTGAAAATGCAATTGCGGCGACAAGCAGCGGGAGAGAGCTCGAGTGGACGAGCGCATCCACGACCTCTTCGGACACCTCGCTATAGGCGGGCACGGTGTTGGAAAGCTTGGGGTCGGAGACGAACAGTGCCGGCAAGACTGCCAAAAGCATAAGGAACAGCGCGGTAATGGCGCCGGCGATAACAAAGACGCGGTGGCGATACACGCCATGCGATATGCCAACAAGGAATCGCGGCATGGCGAAGAGCCTGCCGCCCCTGGGATCCGCCACGGGTGCGGATCGGGCGGCCGCGTGGCCGATATGTCGCTCGCAGGTACCCATAGTGCTTTTAGTGTACCGACAGGCGGGCCCAAAAAGCGGGCCACATGTCCCAAAATCCGCCGACGGCGAGGGACGTCGCCAGCGACTAGTCGTTTAAGAACGTCCCCAATGACTAAGACAAAACGAGCGAGGATTTTTGGACGCCCAAATGGCGAGAGTGGATAATCTCCCACTTTGAGCCCACAAACAGGCTAAAAACGGGAGATTATCCACTCTCATTCTGCGGGCGCTCATTTAAGTACGTCCCCAATGAGTGCTTTCACTTCTTTTAACAAAACGCCCGGCGGGCATTAATGAACTGCCTCCCATTTCTTGGACATGAGAAATGGGAGGCTTTCTTTATGCGCGTTGATTTGAGAGTGAAGCATG
>CALLSU010000055.1:0-1513 GCA_938011935.1 uncultured Collinsella sp. | reverse complement strand
ACACATTGGCGATTTCCCGTTTGGCGGCAAAGGATTTACCGGAGCCGGGGGTGCCGAGAATGAGGCCGTTGGCAACAGCCCACTGCATGGATTCCACAGCATAGGAGGAGACACGATCTCTGTCAGAGAAGCTGCTTAGGTCTTCGGACACCTTTTCATAGGCGCCGGTCACCTTGGCATACCGAGCGAGGAAGGAAACCAACTGCTCGCGCGTCACGCAGTCGTCAGGCGCAAAGGTATCCGCGCTGACACCGGTGGTGATGCCGTTCTGGTAAGCCCAACGCAGGGCGCTGCCGTACCAGCTCTCCAGATTCACGTCGGTGAAGGGCAGGGCCTTGGAATCATCCACAGCAGGTTCTCCCGCAATGCGATAGAGCAGCGTCACCACCTGGGCGGCATGCTGCGCTATGGCATTCCCAGCTACCGTCTGCCGCGCGAGCGCCTGCAGGCCGAGATCGACTGGATTTTGAGCGCCGGCATCGACGTGGAACTCGACCACTCCGTCAATGGCGAGGAGCTTGCCCGCCTGCGCGACGAGTTCGATGCCGTCTACCTAGCCATCGGTGCCCACAGCGATAAGAAGCTCGGCCTTCCGGGCGAAGAGGCGCTCGGCGTGGAGTCGGCCGTCAAGATGCTGCGCGCCATCGGCGACGATGAGCTGCCCGACCTGAGCGGCCAGCGCGTGTGCGTCATCGGCGGCGGCAACGTGGCCATGGACGTGGCGCGCTCTGCCGTGCGCTGCGGTGCCGAAAAGGTGAGCATCGTCTACCGCCGTCGCATCTGCGACATGACGGCCCAGGATGCCGAGATTGCCGGCGCCCAGGCCGAGGGCTGCGAGGTGCTGGAGCTGACGGCTCCGCTCGCTATCGAGACGGGCGAGGAAGGTCGCGTGAGTGGCCTGCGCGTGCAGCCGCAGATTATCGGCGAGCCCCGTCGTGGGCGTCCGGCCCCGCGTGCTGCCGCCACGCCCGAGCGCGTCATTCCCTGCGAGCGCGTGTTTGTGGCCATCGGCCAGGACATCGATTCCAAGCCGTTTGAGGACATGGGCATCGCCTGCAAGTGGGGCTGCGTGGTCACCGATTCGGATGGCGCCGTGCCTAACTTCGATGGTCTCTTTAGCGGCGGCGACTGCCAGACCGGCCCCGCCACGGTCATCCGGGCCATCAACGCTGGCCGCGTGGCTTCGGCAAATATCGACCGCTACCTGGGCTTTGACCACAAGATCAAGCTCGACGTTGAGCTGCCGACCGTGCAGTTTAAGGGCAAGCACGAGTGCGGCCGCTGCGAGCTGGGCGAGCGTGAGGCCGGCGAGCGCATCCACGATTGGAATCTGGTCGAGCAGGGTCTCACCGAGCAGGAGGCACGCCAAGAGGCAAGCCGCTGCCTGCGTTGCGACCACTTTGGCTACGGTAACTTCAGAGGAGGTCGAAACAGAGCATGGTAACGGTAACGATTGACAACAAAATGATCCAGGTCCCGGAGAATACGACGATTCTGGAAGCTGCCCGCATGG
>CALLSU010000054.1:0-1591 GCA_938011935.1 uncultured Collinsella sp. | reverse complement strand
CCTCTCGGCGGCCTTGCGAAAAACAAATCCAAGTTAGACCATTTCAAATGGTTCGATGTCTGCCCGGATGCGACACTCGGAAGTGTCCATCCTCGCAGTATCCGGTTCTCAAGGTGCACGCTTTGCGGCTGATCCGGTTCGACCGGGCCGCGCGGCAAGGAGATATATTGCCAGACCGGAGGGCCCCCGCGGGCGGGAATCTGGGCGTACACATTTCCTACACATTTTAATACTCAGCTTACGTTTGCCGGCCGTTCTCCACCACTCGCCGAGGACCTCTTTATAGTGAAGCGTCATATGGCTAAAGCTGATAGGCTCCCTTAGCCAAGGCACAGCCGGCATCGAGCAACTCATCGCGCTCCTCCACCGAGAACCCCTCGGCGTATACACGAACCACCGGTTCGGTCCCGCTGGGGCGGATCAACAGCCAGGTGTCATCCTCGAATGCCAAACGTAGACCATCCATATGGCTTACAGTCTGCGGCGCCTTGCCGCAAATCGATTTGGGATTCATGCCAGGAAGCAGCGTTCGCAGCGATTCGGCGTCTTCGGCCTCAAGGCGCAAATCGCGACGCCCGTAGCTCGTCTTACCAAAACTGGCCTCGAGCTGATCGACCAAAACGCCCAAGGGCGCGCCCGTCTTTGCCATAAGCTCACACAGAATCAGACAAGCAAGGATTCCATCGCGCTCGGGCATATGCGCGGCGATGCCGATGCCGCCGGCCTCCTCGCCTCCCATGAGGACGCCGCCCTTCTTCATCTCTGCAGCTATATATTTGAAACCGACCGGCTTAACGGTCACGCGACAGCCAAGCGCCTCAGCAATGCGGCGTACGAGTGTCGAGCACGAGAGATTGACGACGACACGCCCCTCCAAATTGCGGAATTGAACGAGGTCGCCCAAAACAAGCGCCATGATTTGATGCGGATGTATATATCTACCGCGTTCGTCGACCGCGCCGATACGATCGGCATCGCCGTCGGTCACCAGGCCCGCGCACGCCCCGTCCTCGACAACTGCACGCTCGCAAGCGTCCACCCATGGCTCAACAGGGTCGGGGCAAATGTCCTCTTGATCGGACGACTCTCCGGCATGAATCTCGTGCACCTCGACGCCTAGCTCCCGCAGCAGGTCGGCAAGATATCCCTGGGCCGCGCCGCCCATGGGGTCAACCACCACACGCAGGTGAGCGGCTCGAATGGCCTCGGCATCGACAAACGACGCCACCGCCTGCATATAGTCAGGAATAATATCCGCGGTGCGATAGCTTTCCTCGATCCCCATCGGCTCGGGGGCCATGGTCTCTTCGAGCTCTTCGATGACATCCTGATTGGCCGTCGAGCCATCTCCCATGCGTAGTTTAAGGCACAGATACCCCTGCGGATGATGGGACCCCGTCACCATGAGCGCACCGCAGGCCCCGCCGTCATACGCCGCCGCCCACGTGAGGGCGGGGGTCGGGACAGGCCGAGATGCGAGCACTGCGTCCAATCCGTGAGCTGCAAGCACACCTGCCGCAAGCTCAGCGAACTCGCGCGCCTGCGGCCGGGTGTCGAACCCTATATATACTGTTTTGCCGGGATTGATCTT
>CALLSU010000053.1:0-21834 GCA_938011935.1 uncultured Collinsella sp. | reverse complement strand
GCCCGCGGCAGCAGTGAGCGCCTTGACGGCAAACCCAATATGCGGCGTCTGCTTGACGAGCGCGCGGGTGACCGCGCGGATCACAAGACCGCCGGCAAGCACGCCCGCGACCTCGTAGCCGCGCTCAGGCTTAATGCCGCGTCCAAAGACGGCAGCGAGCTCAAAGAGCATGCCCACCTGCGCCAGCGCCATAACGGGATAATCGGCGCCCGGCAAAAACACCAGCGCACCGGTCGCCATATTGGTGAGCGCGCACGAGGTGATGATACGATTAGCTGCCGCGATGCGCATAAAGGCAAAGTTCGCCGCAAAAGCCGTTTCCTTGTCGGTGCGATCGAGAATCCAGCGGGCAAGCGTCTCGAGCAGATACGTCTTATCGGTTGCCGCCACCACGCCGAGCATGGGCGTGGACTCCTCGATAAACGGCACCTCCACAGCAGACTCGGCAAGCACGCACACGGGCGCGCCGGCGATCACGAGCTCCTGCACGGCACTCTCCAGGCGGTCGGAACCACACGAGAGCACCAGTACCACATCGGTATCGGTCTTTGGAGCAATTCGCTCCTCCCCCAGACGCTCGACGCGCACAATGCCCGAGGTCGTCTGCGGCACAAAGGCGTCACGCACCGTCTCAGCAAGAAAGCGCGAGGCGGACGAATCCAGATAGACCGAGACGCGCACCGGCGTATCGGAATCCTTCTTAACGGACGCGCCCATCTTAAAAGCGCGGGTCAGCTTATCTACGGGAATTTTCATAGCAAACCCCTCCAGCGGTTACGCGGCGCCCGAACGATGCCGCCATATGGATTGTACGATACCCACCGTCAGCAGCTGAATCATCATCGAAGACGAACCGAAGCTAATAAACGGTAGCGGAATACCGGTAATCGGCATCATGCCGATGCACATGCCGATGTTTTCGAAGGTCTGGAACGCCCACATGCCAACGATGCCCACACACGATAGGCGCAAGAACAGCGACTCACACTTAAAGGCGACGCGAATCGTCGAAAAGATCAGCAGCACGTAGAGGCATAGGAGCAAAAAGGAACCGCAAAAGCCAAAGGTCTCGGACAGGAAGGCGAAGACGAAGTCGGTGTGGAACTCAGGCAGAAAGCCGCCGGCCGACTGCGTCGCATGGCCCAAACCCTTACCAAAGAAGCCGCCCGAGCCAACGGCGATAAGCGACTGCTGCAGGTTGTAGGCATCGTCCGAATCGGCATTATCGGGGTCGATAAAGACCGTCAGGCGGTTCATCTGATACTGCTTGATGAGCACATCGTGGCCGAGCAACGAATCAAAGACCGAATCGAGCGCCAGGACGAGGGCCACCAGGCCCACGAGCAGGGCCAGGGTCGACAGCACCCATTCGCGGCGTGCACCGCTCATGCAGATGACGATGGCGCCCGAGACCAGCACGACCAGGCCCGAGCCCAGGTCGCCCATGGCGACGACGGCCAAAAACGGAATGGACAGCATGCCGCAGAGCTTGACGTAGTCGCGAACGGTATCGATGCGGCCGTTATACTGCGAGCCAAGCGTGGCGATAAAGAAGATGGTGATGAGCTTGGCAAGCTCAACCGGCTGGAATGTCAAGCCGATACCGGGAATCTTGATCCAGCCCGTCATGCCCAGACCGCCCGTATAGGACAGGCCCGGAATCTTGGGCGAGAAGATCACAATAAGGTCAATGACGAGCAGCGCCGTCGAGAAGTTAGAGATGCCGCGCAGATCGGTACGCCAGACGAGCACCGCAAGCACCGCGCCAATGCCAATGCCCAGCAGGTGGCGCGAGAATGAGGCGTCGGCCTTAAACTGTGACGCCGACCAAATAATGATGGCGCCATAGGCAACGAGCGCGACGGTAGCCAGCAGCACACCGATATGCACCTTTTGGCGAAACGTACCGCGCGAGGCCGAAAGTTGCTTGTTGACGCGGTCCAGGCTGCTGCGAGAGCCGGTCTTGGTTGAACGGAACAGATCCGCCGGAGAAAAATCCATCGCAACCTCCTATCGAACCGAAGAATCGCCCGAGGCCGAAGAGGTATCGGGCTCGTCATAAATCGCGCCGAGCACGTCGCGCACGACATGCATCGCGGTATCTGAGCCACCGCCGCCCTGCTCCAGGACAGTAGCGATGACATACTTGGGATCATCGGCCGGCGCATAGGCGCAGAACCACGCGTATTCGTCCTCGCCGCTTTTCTCGCCCGTGCCCGACTTGCCGTATACCTGCGGCGTCAGGGTGCCAAAGTGAGCCGCCAGGGACGTCGATGCCGTGTAAATCACGTCGTGCATGCCGTTGCGAACAAGAGCCAAATCCGAATCGCTGTTGATCTTGGCCTCCAAGCGCTTCTTCTTGCCTTTGCCGTTGTACTTATAGGCATCGCCGTCGCCATCGCGCGACACGGCAGACAAAAACACGTGAGGCACGTACTGCTTACCGCCGTTGGCAAGGCCCATGTAGGCGCATGCCATCTGCAGAGGCGTCACCAAAATGTCGCCCTGGCCGATGGCAATGTTGGTCATATCGCCGGCATTCCACTTGCGGTCCTCGGCAGAGGCGTCGGTAAAGTACGACTCTTTCCACTCGGCATCGGGAATACGGCCCGCGCCCTCACTCGGCAGATCGATACCGCAGGTCTTGCCTAGGCCCCAGCGACGAAAGACCTCCTGCAGGCCCTCGGGATGTTGCTCGTCATAAAAGAACGCCTTGCCCATGTCGTAGAAGACGGGGTCGCACGAGTTGGCGATACCCGACTGCAGCGTCATGGTGCCATGGCCAGACGTCAGCCAGCAGCGCTTGCCCCAAGCCTTGCCCAGGCCCGTCCAATAGCCCGTGCAGTTGGTTGTCTGCGTTGAGGTGTAGGTTCCAAACTCAAGACCGGCCAGTGCCGAGAGTGGCTTGATGGTCGAGGCCGACATGTACTGTCCGCTAATGGCGCGGTTGAGCAGCGGGTGTGAACCCTCGTCATCATTGAGCTCGGTCCACACGTCATTTGAGACGCCGCCGATAAAGACGGACGGATCGAACTTGGGCTCGCTCGCCATGCCCAGGATCTCGCCATTGTTGGGATCGAGGCACACCACGGCGCCGTTGCCGGCATTGCTGTAGCCAGTGGTCTTGGCAAGCTCGATAGCACTCGACAGTGCCGTCTCGCAGGCCTGTTGGATTTTTAGGTCGAGCGTGAGCTTAATGTCGGAGCCGGCCTTCGCGGGCACGGCGCCGGCCTGACCGGTCACATTGCCCGAGGCATCGACCTTGACGGTCTGCTCGCCACGAATACCCTGCAGCAGGTTTTCGTAGTAGCTCTCGACGCCCGCCTGGCCCACGATATCGCCCGACTGGTACGTAATCCGGCCAGCAGAAGCATCATCATCGCCAGAGGTTTTCTTATTCTGGGCCTCGAGCTGCTCTGAGGTAATGGTGCCGGTATAGCCCAAGATATGGCATGCCGTCTCGCCGTACGGGTACTGGCGCTCGGTACGCTCGGCAATCTTGACGCCCGGGAACTCGCCAGCATGCTCCTGAATATAGGCAACCGTGGAGCGACGGACGTCCGTCGCGATGGTATGCAGGCTCTGGGCGCCCTCGGAATTGTCCTGGATATTGCGCAGAACCGCCACATAGGGCATACCGAGCACGTTGGCAAGATGGCGAACCAGAACCTCATCCTCGGCAAGATCGCGGTAGGCCACGACAGCAAGTGAGGGACGGTTCTGGACAAGCGCCACGCCATTGCGGTCGAGGATGCGGCCGCGCACAGCGGGTGTGGTAACGGTGCGCGTCTGATTGCTATTAGCCTGCTTCTCGTAATAGTCCGACGAGACCATCTGCATGCCCCACAGCTTGACGGCAAGCGCCGCAAACATCGCGCCCACACCCGCGGTGAGGATGGAAAAACGGCCCTTAAAGGCGGTCGCCGCGGTATTGCCCTCGCCCTCGGTGGCGCGCGGGGCCGTTCCATGCTGCGTATCGTAGGTAAAACGGGAATCGCCCCGACGCATGATAACCAGCGCGACCACAATGGCCACGACCAACACGATACCGGCGATAATAACCGTCATCTGGGAAGACATCTACGGGCCTCCCCTATTTGAGCTTGCGGGTCTTGGGCTTAAAGCGCATACCCGTCTGGTGTCCGCCACGTGCGGAGAATCCATAGCCGGACTGCGGCACGACGCCGGACATCAAAAATGGAATGGCAACCAGACCCGTCAGGATCGAAGACGGCAGCGCATGGCCGAAGATCGCCACGACAAAGCTCGTCTCCAAACCCATAAACAGCAAGATGATGCTGTAGATCACATTAATGACGAGCGCGAAGGTGCCCACCGTGATGCCGCGCGCACTCGGGGTACCACCCGTCTGACCGGCGGCGCTGTGCACCAGGGCAAAAGAACCCACGGTCAGCAGGAGCGACATAACGCCCACCGGCACGGCAGCGGAAAGGTCATAGAACAAGCCGCTGCAAAAACCGCACACGACGGCACGGGTCGGGTCGCCCGAGAACACGCTTATGCACACCAGGATAATCATAAAGTTGACGCGACCGCCCGCAATGGAGATCTGCGGTGCCAGGCCTGCCTGCAGCAGCACGCACACGATGGCGGCGATTACAAACGTGCGGGAGCTCATCCCCTGCTCGTGTAGATCCATGGACATGCCCCCTATTCGCTCGAGCCGGAATCGGTCGTCTCGGACGTGTCGGAACCGTCATCCGAGCTCTCGTCCTTCGTCTTGGTCGCAGCATCGCGCGACGTTCCCTGCGGCGTGCTATTAGCGGTGCTCACGTCCTCATCCGAGGCCGACTGTTCGTCGGTCAGCGAGGTGATGACCAGCACTTCCTCGTTGTTCTCGGCCGTCGTCTGGGCGCGCACCACAATGGTGTAGTACACGTCGTTTGCGGATTTTTCAACCGACGAGACGGTGCCGAGCGGTAGACCCTTGGGGAACACACCGCCAATGCCCGAGGTCACGATGATGTCGCCAACCTTAACATCGGAGTCGACGCTCACGTACTCAAGACGCAGCGTGCCGTCAGCCTGACCCTGCAGCATACCCTGGGCGCGCGTGTCCTGCACCATGGCGGATACGCCGGAGTTCTCGTCGCCAATCAGGCGCACGGTAGAGGTCTTGGCCGATACCTCGATAATCTGGCCGATAACACCGGCAGAACTCGTCACGGGCATGTTGATGGTAAGGCCGTCGGCAGAGCCCTTGTCGATGGTAACGGTCGAGGTCCAGGCATCGCCGGAGGCACCAACGATACGAGCAGCGGTCGATTTGAGGTTATAGGTCGACTGCAGGCCGACCAGCCCCTCCAGACGCTCGGCGGTCTTTTGAGCCTCGGAGAGCTCGGCAACCTTAGAGGTCAGTTCCTCGTTTTGCTTCTTAAGCTCGTCAAGCGTGTCCTGCGACGCCGTAAGGTTAGAGAACACGTTACCGATCGCATTGAAGGGAGCCGCCACAGCCGAGCCCACAAAGCGCACCGGCGAGGTAATCGTCGTCACGCCCGAGCGCACGGCATGAATCGGTCCTGCCTCGCCCTCGCGGATGTAAAACGTGAGCAGCAACACCGAAATCAGGCTGAAAACAATCAACGGGCGCATACCCGTTGATTGTCGCTTGGTATTCAGATTTGTGGAGAAACCCGAAGATCGTGCCAAATGGAATCCACCTTTTGGAAATTAAGCATTGGTCTGGACGAAGCCGCCATCAAACGCATTGGCCTCGAGCACGCGGGCACAGCCGTTAACAACGTTATCGAGCGCCGTGGGGCTGACGTTGACCGAAACGCCGGTCTCATCGCGCAGGCGCACATCGAGACCGCGCAGCAGCGCGCCGCCACCGGTCAGCAAAATGCCATAGTACATAAGGTCCGAGGCAAGATCGGGAGGCGTAGCGTCGAGTGCGTCCTTGACGGCCTTGGCCATCTCGTCGAGCGGCTTGTTGAGTGCGCGACGAATCTCCTCGCTCTCGATGCGCACGGTCTTGGGCAGACCGGTGATCACGTCGCGGCCGTTGACCTCGACGTCGAGCTCATCCTTGAGCGGCACGGCGGAGCCGACCTTGATCTTGATGTCCTCTGCCGTACGCTCGCCGATGGCCAGGTTGTAGGCATCGCGAACGTGCGTGAGGATGGCCTGATCGAACTCGTCGCCGGCAATACGGATAGACTGCGAGACGACGATGCCGCCCATAGCGATAACGGCAACCTCGGTGGTACCGCCACCGATGTCGATGACCATGGAGCCGGTGGGTTCCTCGACGGGCAGGTCGGCGCCGATGGCAGCCGCCATGGGCTCTTCGATCAGATAGGCCTGGCGGGCACCGGCCTGGATCGTGGCCTCAAAGACAGCGCGCTTCTCAACCGACGTGACACCGGAGGGAACGCAGACGACAACACGCGGACGCGGAGTCCACGGATAGCGCTTCTCGGACGCCTTGTCGATAAAGTAGCGAAGCATGGCCTCGGTAACATCGAAGTCGGCGATGACGCCGTCCTTCAGGGGACGAACGGCCACGATGTTGCCGGGCGTACGGCCGAGCATGCGCTTTGCCTCGATACCGACCGCCAAGATGCGCTCGTCGTTCTTGTCGATGGCGACAACAGAGGGCTCGCGAATGACGATGCCCTTGCCGCGCACGGAGACAAGCGTATTGGCGGTGCCGAGGTCGATGGCAAGATCGCCCGCATAGCTACCGAAGAACATATCCATCAAAGAAAACAACGCAACTCCTGATGTGTTGGATGATTGCTGGAAAACTACTAGCCCATCATACTAGCGCAAGCCCGGCACCTCACTTGCGGTGAAGCGCCGGGCAAAGCTAAATCCCATAAGGTCACTACTGGTTGTCAGCAGCCGAGAAATCCATATCGAGCGAAGAAACGGCCCAGCCGATATGGTTGTCGGAGCGCACGAATTTGACGGTGTACTCCTGCTCGCCGCCCTTGGACAGCGATGCCTTCACCTTGGCGGTCGTCTCGGTCATGGACTGATCCATGCCCACGACGGACACGGTGGCACCCTGCGGAATCGAGGAGATGATCATCGACTTAGCGTCCTCGGACAGGCTCGAGGCCAGGCAAGACTCGGCCTTTGCGGCGTCACCGTCGCCGGCAGCCTGGAACAGATCGGTAACGACAGACTCCTGAGACGGGAAGCCAAAGCCGCGCGTGTAGGCAAAGCCCAGACCGCCCGCGGCGATCAAAATGAGCAGAAGCAGCACGATGAAGACTTTAAGACCCGTGTGGCGATGGCGACGACGGACCTTGGCCTGCTTACGATCCTGACGGTCCTGCTGGACCATCTCGGACTCGGACAGCGTAAAGAAGCCGGTGTCCGAGGGATCGGGCATAAACTGACCGGTCGCGCCCGTAGGATCGAGCGGATCGACGGCAGGAGCGTCCATCGCGGGCGCCGGAGCCGTGGCCATAGCCGTCTGGGCAGACAGCGCGGCAAGCGAATCGTGCACGCGGGCAAGCTCATCGGCCTGCTCGGAGGTGAGCTGGTAGATGCCATCGGCAGTAGCGGCGTTAAAGGCGTCGAGTGCGTCGGAGGGACGGCCGGCGGCAGAAAGCGCCTGACCCATGCCGGCGTTGAGCGCACGCGTGTCGTCGCGGGGGCCGGCAAAGTCGATAGCCGTGCGGTAGGTCTCCACGGCATCCGCCGGACGGCCGAGCTTAATGAAGCAACGACCGAGCTCGCCGAGTGCGGCGGCAGGAGCCGGATTGGCGCCGTCGATGGCAGCCTGACGGAAGGCGGTTCCCGCGTTGGCATAGTCGCCCGACTGGAACAGCGCATTGCCCAGGCCCAGATAGGCCTTGAACGGCGTGGCATAGGAAGCATCCTGCGTAGCGGCAGAGAAAGCCTGAGCGGCCGTCGTGTAGTCGCCCACGGCGGCGAGCGCCTTGCCGCGGTTGGTGAGCAGCGCGCCGCGCTTGCCGTAGGTACCGTCGTTGAGGGCGGCGGCATAGGCCTCGGCGGCCTCGGCATACATGCCAAGGTGCATCAAGGCGTTGCCACGAAGGTGATCGGCCTCGCCCATAATCTCATCGGGAGTCTTTGCCGCCCCAAGCATCTGGGCTGCAGCAGAAAAATCACCCGCGCGGTAAGCGGCGCGGCCCTGTTGGATCAGCTGGCTATTCAAGGAAGTCCCCTTTACTCGTGAACGATCTCGACATGGACGATCTCGTCGCCGGCACGCAGCTGCGAAATCACATCGAGACCCTCGACCGTGGTACCAAAGACGGTGTAACCGGAATCGAGGTTATGCTGGGCACCCAGGCAGAAGTAGAACTGCGAACCCGCGGAATCGGGGTCCATGGAGCGTGCCATGGCAAGGGCGCCATCGACATGGCTGTTGCGCGGATTGGTGGCAAACTCGCCCTTGATGCAGTAGCCGGGGCCACCGGTACCGGGCATACCGTCGGGGCCCTCAAGACCGGCAGCGACGTCGGCGCCGGACATGTCGCGGGTATTGGGGTCGCCGCCCTGGATAACAAAACCGGGCACATAGCGATGGAACTTAAGGCCATCATAGAAGCCCATCGTGGAAAGCTCGCAGAAGTTCGCGACATGAATGGGAGCGCCCTCGCCGTCAAACTTGACCTTGATGGTACCCTTCGACGTCTCGATTACGGCGCACTCGTCGCCGACAAGCTGATACTCGGGCGTGTAGAGCTCTTTCTTAAAACCAAACATGTGGTTCCTTCCTCGTGCGTTTAAAGCATATTTGTACGAATTGTAGCAATAAGCACGGGTTTACATCAATTGCGCACGTAGGTTATGCCGACTATGGCGAACTAATTTTAGGAACGCTGCTGCGGCTTCCAGGAACCCACATTGGCATCGTACTGGTTCAGCGCGCTGTTGCCGCCCTGCGCGATGGGCGCCAGGATCTCGCTTTGGTGGGAACTCATCGACTCGCCATCGGGAATGGCCAGCGAGATATCCCAGCTCTGGCAGATCACGTCGACGCGCTCATACATCCACTCGGCAAGCTGCTTTAAGTGGGCGATGTCATCCGCATAGACCGTATCGTCCTGTACTTTCAGGTTGTTGAGCTCATCTTGCGTCTTTTTGATCTGGTCGCGTAGGGCGTAGGCACTCTGCGACAGCTCCTGACGGGTGGACAGCGGCGTTCGGAGATAACCGTTGTTAAAGGAATCGATGACCTCGCCGATCTGGTCCTCGTCAGCGTAGGACACGATGGTCTGATACAGACCATCGAGCCTGGTATAGAGCTGATCATCGGTGAGCACGGTTTCTTCCTGAACCACCTCGGCAGAATCGCCCTGCTTGGTATCGTCCTCAGTCGCCTCGCCCTTTTGACGCGTGGGGAAGGTGGTTTGTGCAGCTTGGCCAAACTGGTCGTAGAATCCAGGCATAACACCCATGGGATCGGTCGTCACGAACCAATAGGCACCACCGCACACGACGGCAAGGACCGCGATGATAATGAGCGGCTTGGGAATATGACGCTTATGCTTGTGATAGGCGTCCTCGTCGGGGTGCACCTTGCGCTTGGGTTTTTGAGCATCGTCATGCAGGGAAACGGGCGTGGGAATATCGACCTTGGGGATACCGAAATCCTTATCGAAAGCTGGCAGCACGCAGGTCTCATTGGGGTCGGCGGCGTCCGAAAGCACCGCAGCGGCAGAGGCCGGCGCATGCGGCACCTCGGTATCGATCTGCTCTTGCGTTAGGCGCGGAAAGCCCGCCGTGCGGCCCGCTGCCAGGTCGGATGCTGCCGCATCCTCGGAGAGGATACCCGGAGCGGGGCGTCCGCATTTGGGGCACGTACGATCATGCGGAGAAAGACGGGCACCGCAGCCCTCACAGAACACGAATTCGGTGTGCTCGGGACCATCGCCCGGACCCACATAGGCGTTGCAGTAGGGGCAGAACGAGGCGCCGTCCTCGATAGTCTTAAGGCAATGCGGGCAGATCACGGCATCCTCTTTTCGAAGCAATTCAAATAATCGAGGTTAGAGCATAACATCGCCACGGCCCTACAGGAGCAAGGCACCAATTCAACATCGCCAGGGCGCGTAGTTACTTCTTCTTTTTGCTCGGCATCGAGACTTTGATGCCTTGGGCGGACTTGGTTACGCGAGAGCGCTTGGCTCCGCTACCCTTCTTTTTCTTGGGCTGGGCCTGGGCCACGCCCTCGAGTGCGCGGGCCTCGGCCTCGCGAGCGGTGCGATCTTCGCGGCGCTGCGCCATGTCGGCGGCGACGCGCTTGGCAAAACGCTCGGCCGTCGAACCCGTCGAGCTCACCTTGCCGCCACCGCGACCCAGGTGGACGCGCACACCGCGGCCAAAACCAGTTGCGGCATGACGACGACGCGGCTTGAGCGAATCCATCATCGTGGCGAGCTTAAAGAACACCGAGCAGGTAAAGACCACGATGACAGCCAAGATTACCATCTGGCCCATCGACAGGTTGGCGATGGACAGCAGCTCCGGGAACCCGATAACGCCCGTCAAAATACCAGCGATGACAAACACGAAAAGCACCACGCGCAAGGGCGTGAGCGGCTGCGAGATGCGCCAGATCAGGCTGACACTCGCCGCGTACGACGTGAGCAGGCACATGGTCGAAAGCGTAAGCTGGCTAAAGCCAAATACGCGCGCCACAAAGATATCGAGCGCCGCGGCCAAAATGACCGCAATCGACGCCGGCAGCGCACGCTTAAGCACGTTGATCAAGAACGACCCCTTCACGCGGGCGTTGTTGGGCTCCAGGCCCAGCACAAAGCCCGGCGCGCCGATGCAGAAGAAGTTGATGAGCGTCATCTGAATAGGCTCGAAGGGGTACGGCGGCAGGGCGATGCACAGCGCCGCCAGGCCCATCGAGAACAGCGTCTTGGTCAGAAAGAGCGCGGCAGAGCGCTGCAGGTTATTGATAGAACGACGGCCCTCGGCCACCACAGCGGGCATCGAGGCAAAGTCGTTATCGACGAGCACGATCTCGGCCACATTGCGCGCGGCATCAGAGCCGGCGGCCATCGCCACGGAGCAGTCGGCCTCCTTGAGCGCCAGCACGTCGTTGACGCCGTCGCCCGTCATGGCCACGGTGTGCCCGCGGCGTTTGAGCGCCTGTACGAGCTCGCGCTTCTGCTGCGGCGTCACACGCCCAAAGACGTGATAACGGTCCACCGCCGCATCGAGCTTGGCAGGCGTATCGAGGGTCGTGGCGTCCACGTAAGCGTCGGCGCCCGGCACGCCCACCACGCGTGCAATCGACGATACCGTACGCGGGTCGTCGCCGCTGATCACGTTGAGGGTCACGCCCTGCTCGTTAAAGTAGCCGATAGTCTCAGCTGCCGAGGTGCGGATCTCGTCACGGATAGTCACAAAGCCCACGGGCTCGGCCTCGCCCACCATATCGCCGTCGGGCGTAAAGCCGTCCACGCGCGCCACCACGAGCACGCGGCAGGTATCGGCGAGCTCGGCCACACGAGTCTCGACCTGCGCAAATGCGCGAACGGAGAGCACAAACTGCGCGGCGCCCATTACATAGGAGCCCTGCGCAAACGACGCGCCGCTCCACTTTTTGGACGACGAGAACGGAATGACCGACAGCGGCTCGGACACCTCGACCGGACGATCGGCGTAGTAGTTGAGCAGCGCCTGGCAGGTCTCGTTAGCATCTGCCGAGGTCGCACGTGCCACGTTGGCGAGCGCAAAGTCGAGCACCGTGGTCTCGACGGGGACAGCTGCCTCATCCGAGTCCGCGCCAAAGCCAACACCTTCAACAGGCAGCGGATAGGTGCCCTCGACCTCCATACGGCCCGAGGTAATGGTGCCCGTCTTGTCCAGGCACAAAACGTCGACACGCGCGAGCGTCTCGATGCAGTAGAGCTGCTGTGCCAGCACCTTGCGACGCGCCAGGCGCACCGTGGCAATCGCGAGCACCGACGAGGTCAGCAGCACCAGGCCCTGCGGAATCATGCCCAGCAGGGCACCCACCGTGGACAGCAGCGCCGAAGAAGGCACACGGCCGGCCAGCAGCTCGGAAAAGCACCAGGAAAGTGCGCTATCGCCCGGGGTTCCTGCGGCATCCCACAGCTCGCTCACACTCGAGGAAAAGAGCGCCAGACCAAGCGGAATCATGATAATGCTCGCGAACCGCACGATGGCATTGAGCGCGTTCATGATCTCGGAATTGACCTTTTTGACGTACTTGGCCTCGTTGTTGATCTTTGCCACGTAGTTATCGGCGCCGACATGGATCACGCGGGCGCGCAGCAGGCCCGAGTCGATAAAGCTGCCACTCATGAGCTCGGAGCCTGGCTGTTTCTTAATGAGGTCGCTCTCGCCCGTCAGCAGGCTCTCGTTAACGAGCGCCTCGCCCGACACCACCACGGCATCGGCGGGAATCTGGTCACCGCGCCCCAGGCGAATGATATCGTCGAGCACGATCTGGTCCAGGTCGAGCTCCACCTCGGCGCCGTCGCGCACCGCGATGGCCTTCTTAGAGGTGAGCAGCGTAAGCTTGTCGACCATCCGCTTGGAACGCATGGACTGAATGACGCCAATTGCAGTGTTCAAGAACACCACGAACAGGAACGTCAGGTTTTTAAACGAACCGGTCAGCAACACCAAAATCGCCAAGACCACGTTGATCAAGTTAAACAGCGTGCAGAGGTTCTCGATAATGAGCTCGCGGACCGACTCGGTCTTGAGCTCCATGTTGCGGTTGATCTTACCAGCGGCGATGCGCTCCTCGACCTCGGCGGTCGAGAGTCCGCGCTCGATATCCGTTGCTGCCATACCACGTCCCATCACGTCGCGTCGGTATAAGAAAACCGCCCGGACCATGCGAGGTTCGGACGGTCTTACGTTCGATGGTGCCCCATGTTGGATTCGAACCAACGGCCTTCTGCTCCGGAGGCAGACGCTCTAATCCCCTGAGCTAATAGGGCGAACGGTTGGCATTATACCCAAGTGCGCCACGGGCTAACAAAATAATAGAAAAAGCTTTGCAATTACGTGGAAGACGCGCCGCGACGGCACGCTTTAGGCGGCAAAAGCGAGTCAGATAGTATAAACTCTCATGCACCATATAAAACGGCTCGCAATGCGGGCCGTTTTTGCAAGGACTATCCATCGAGGTGAGAGGCACACCATGATTGCAATTTTAAAGCAGAGCGCCAGCGACGAGGCCGTCAGCCACATCGTCAGCTGGATCGAGAAAAAGGGACTCAAGACCGACGTCTCGCGCGGCGAGAACGAGACCATCATCGGCCTGGTGGGCGACACGACCAAGATCGACCCGTTCCTGCTCGAGTCCATGGACGTCGTCGAGCGCGTGCAGCGCGTCTCCGAGCCGTTCAAGCGCGCCAACCGCAAGTTCCACCCCGAGGACTCCGTCATCGACTGCGGCCACGGCGTCAAGATCGGCGGCGACCAGTTCCAGGTCATCGCCGGCCCGTGTTCCGTCGAGGGCGAGAACCTCATCCGCATCGCCCGCCGCGTGAAGGCCGCCGGCGCCACGATGCTGCGCGGCGGCGCCTACAAGCCCCGCACCTCCCCGTACGCCTACCAGGGCATGGGTCCCGCCGGCCTGGACCTGCTGTGCGAGGCATCCGCCGAGCTCGACATGCCGATCGTCACCGAGATCATGGATCCGCGCGACGTGCAGGTCTTCCTCGACAAGAAGATTGACGTCATGCAGATTGGCGCTCGCAACGCCCAAAACTTCCCCCTGCTCAAGGAGGTCGGCAAGACGCAGACCCCGATCCTGCTCAAGCGCGGCATGTCCGGCACCGTCGACGAGCTGCTTATGGCAGCCGAGTACATCATGAGCGAGGGCAACGACAACGTCATCCTGTGCGAGCGCGGCATCCGCACCTTCGAGACCCGCACCCGCAACACCTTCGACCTCAACGCCGTGCCGGTGCTGCACCATCTGTCGCACCTGCCCGTCGTCGCCGACCCCAGCCACGCCACCGGTTACACCCGCTATGTTGAGCCCATGGCGCTCGCCGCGACTGCCTGCGGAGCCAACGGTCTGGAGATCGAAGTTCACGACGACCCGAGCCACGCTTGGTCCGACGGCGCTCAGGCCCTCACCCCCGACCAGTTCGACGACACCATGCGCCGCATCCGCGCCATCCGCGAGGTCGTCTGCCAAGAGACCGTTCGGGAGTAGCCCATGGGTACGGTGAGAAACGCACGCGTTAACCAGGGTGGCCCCAAGTGCGCCGGCATCGTGGGCCTGGGTCTCATCGGTGGCAGCTTTGCCCGCGGCTATGCGCAGGCGGGCGTCCGCGTGCTGGCCTGGGACCCCGATGACGACGTCATGACGGCTGCCAGCATGGGCACCGTCGCCGGCGAGCTCAACGACGAGACGCTCGGCGAATGCGACATCATCGTCCTGGCTTGCTACCCCGAAGCCTGCATCGAGTGGCTCGAGGCACACGCCCAGGCACTCGCCGACGCCACCGATACCGAGGCCATCATGGGCCCCGTGGTAATTGACACGGTGGGCGTCAAGGGTATCGTGTGCGAGCGCGCCTTTGAGCTTGCCCGCGAGCACGGCTTTTACTTTGTGGGCGCGCACCCCATGGCGGGCACGCAGTACTCGGGCTATGCACACTCCCGCGCCGACCTGTTCCAGGGCGCCCCGCTGGTGCTCGTACCGCCCGCGGTGGACGATGCGCTCAAGCTGGAGCTTTTGGGCCAGGTGCGCGAGATGGTGCGCCCCTTGGGCTTTGGCAAGTTCAGCGTGACCAGCGCCGCCGAGCACGACCGTGTCATCGCCTTCACGAGCCAGCTTGCGCACGTGGTATCCAACGCCTACGTCAAAAGCCCCACTGCCCAGGTCCACCACGGCTTTTCGGCCGGTAGCTACCGCGATCTCACCCGCGTAGCGCACCTCAACCCCCAGATGTGGTCCGAGCTCATGATCGACGACGCCGACGCGCTCGCCTTCGAGATCGACCATCTGATCGAATCGCTTGGCGCCTACAGCCGCGCGCTCAAGGACCGCGACCAGCGCTATCTGGAGAATCTCCTTGCCGAGGGCGACCGCATTAAGCGCGCACTCGACGACGAGGCCTCCCACTAGACAACCCATCACGCCAGGTCGAAAGGACCGAAGCTTATGGCGATTACCATCGATATCGACACTGCACGCCCCTACCAGGTGCATGTTGGCACGTTTTTGCTGGAGCAGGCGGGGCCGCTCGTGCGCGCCACCGCCGGCGGCACCAAGGCCGTCATCGTGACGGACACCAACGTGGGCCCGCTCTACCAGATGCCCGTTAAGCAGAGCCTGGAGGCGTCAGGCTACGAGGTGAGCATCTGCACCTTCGAGGCCGGCGAGGCCCATAAGCGCGCCGAGACCTACGTTGCCATTTTGGAGTTTGTGGCCGAACACGAGCTTTCGCGCTCCGACGTGATCGTGGCACTCGGCGGCGGCGTCGTGGGCGACGTGGCGGGCTTTGTGGCCGCCACCTACATGCGCGGCTGCAAGTTTGTGCAGATCCCCACGAGCCTGCTCGCCATGGTGGATTCGTCGGTGGGCGGCAAGACCGCCATAGACCTGGCTGCCGGCAAGAACCTGGCCGGCGCCTTTTGGCAGCCGAGCGTGGTTATTGCCGACGTGGGGTGCCTGGCCACCCTCACGCCCGAGCAGTTCGCCGACGGCTGCGGCGAGGTCGTCAAGCACGCCGTGATCGCCGACCCGGAGCTTTTCGCCGAGCTGGAGAAGACCCCGCTCACGCTGGAGCTGCTCAACCGCGATGTGGCCCGCGTAGCGCTCATCATCGCCCGCAATATCGACATCAAGCGCGCCGTGGTCGTCGCCGACGAGCGCGAAACCAACCAGCGTAAGCTCCTCAACTTTGGACACAGCGCCGGACACGCCGTCGAGGCCTGCGAGCACTTTGAACTCGGACACGGCAACTGCGTGTCGATCGGCATGGGCATCATCACGCGCGCCGCGGCCCTGCACGGCGCTTGCGATGCTGCACTGCCCGGTCGTATTGAGGAGCTCTGCGCCCGCCATGGCCTCAAGACCCGCTGCGACCTAGATGCCGATACCGTCTTTGCCGAGGCGCTCCACGACAAGAAGCGCGCGGGCGACACCATCGACCTGGTGATTCCGCACGGCATTGGCCGCTGCAGCATCGACCGCACACCGCTTTCCACTTTCCACGAACTCATTGCCGAGGGCCTCGGCCAGAAGGGAGACGCATCCGCATGCTAGCCCGCATCACCCCGTCCCCGCTCAAGGGCACCGTTCCCGCCATCGCGTCCAAGTCGATGGCGCATCGCCTGATCATCTGCGCTGCGCTTGCCAACGGCGAGACGCACGTCACCTGCAACACCACCTGCGCCGACATCGAGGCCACGGTGCGCTGCCTTACGGCACTGGGTGCTCGCATCGAGACCGTCGAGGACGGCTTCCAGGTCCACCCCACCATGAAGAGTGTTGAGTTTGGCCTGCTCAAGGCCCTTTCCGGCGGCACGCTTGACTGCGGTGAAAGCGGCTCCACGCTCCGCTTTATGTTGCCCGTCGCCTGCGCGCTGGGCGCAGAAGCAACTTTTGTGGGTCAGGGACGCTTGGGCGCCCGCCCACTCTCCCCGCTCTCGGACGAGATCATTGCAGCCGGCTGCGACCTGCAGGGTCTGGGCGGTTTTCCGCTCAAGACAAGCGGCCGCATGCGCCCGGGCACCTTTATCCTGCCGGGCAATGTGAGCTCGCAGTACATCTCCGGCCTGCTGCTGGCAGCCCCGCTACTGGCCCAGCCCTCCTGCGTGCAGGTAACCGGCCTTATCGAGAGCCGCCCCTATATCAACCTGACCATCCAGGCCATGAAGGCCTTCGGCGTCGAGGTCAATGTCGAGCGTATCCCCGCCAAGGACGGCCAGCCCGAGATCACAAACTTCCGCGTAACCAGTGGCTCGTACCGCACGCCTGGCAATGTGGCTGTCGAGGGCGACTGGTCCAACGCCGCCTTTTGGCTGTGCGCCGGCGCCATCGGCTCCGATCCCATCACCGTCGAGGGCGTGTCGCTCAGCTCGGCCCAGGGTGATCGCAACGTGCTTGCCGCACTCTCGCGCTTTGGCGCCCGCATCGTGCGCTCCACCAACGCTGCCACCGTGCAGTCCGACAAGCTCGCTGGCTTTGAGATGAGCGCCCACGACATCCCCGACCTGGTGCCCGTTATCTCGGCCGTGGCATCGTTGGCGCAGGACCGCACGTTCATCCGCGATTGCGCCCGCCTGCGCATCAAGGAATCCGACCGTCTGGCCACTACCACCCGCGAGCTCACCGCACTGGGCGCACAGGTGCGCATTGCCGGCGACGACCTCATCATCAAGGGTGTTGACGCCTTTACCGGCGGCGAGGTCGATTCGCACAACGACCACCGCATCGCCATGATGGCCGCCATCGCCGCGAGCCGTGCTACCGGCGAGGTCGTGATCCACGGCACCGAGGCCGTCAACAAGTCCTATCCCGATTTCTTCGACCACTACCGCCTGCTGGGCGGCAAGGTCACGCTCGAGAAGGAGTAACATGTCCTCAACCTTTGGCAACGTTTTGCATCTGAGCATCTTCGGTCAGTCGCACTCCCCTGCTATCGGTTGCTCACTCGATGGCATTCCCGCGGGCATCGCCGTTGACCAGGAGCAGCTGCAGGCCTTTTTGGACCGTCGTGCCCCCGGTCGCGACGAGACCGCGACCAAGCGCCGTGAGGCCGACGCCGCACATATCATCGCCGGTGTGGTCGATGGACACACCACTGGCGCACCTATAGCCGCGATTATCGAGAACACCAACACACGCTCCAAAGACTATTCCGAGCTACGCCGCAAGCCCCGCCCCGGACACGCAGACTTTCCCGCGCGCGTAAAGTACCACAACATGCACGACGTCGCCGGCGGCGGACACTTCTCCGGCCGCCTGACGGCCCCCCTATGCATCGCCGGCGGCATCGCGCTGCAGGCACTCGAAGCCCGCGGTATTCGGGTGATGGCACACGTGGCACAAATCGGTGGTATCTCCGACCTGCCCATGGATGACATGGTCTATCGAGAGGCCGACCGCAAGGCAATCCTTACGAACGACCTGCCCTGCATTGACGCCGCTGCTGCCGGTCGCATGCGCGAGGAAATTCTGGCCGCGCGCGACGAGCTCGACAGCATCGGCGGCATCGTGGAGTGCGGCATCTACGGGCTTCCCGCGGGCATCGGTGACCCCATGTTCGACGGCATCGAGAACCGCATCGCGCAAATCGCGTTTGGTATTCCCGCCGTGAAGGGCGTGGAGTTTGGCATGGGCTTTGCCGTAGCAGCCATGCGCGGCAGCGAGAACAACGATCCGTATCGTATTGATGCCGAGACCGGCGAGATTGCGGTCGAGTCCAACAACGCCGGCGGCATCTTGGGCGGCATCTCCACCGGCGCACCCGTCATGTGGCGTATGGCCGTGAAGCCGACGCCCTCCATTGGCCGCGAGCAGCAGACCGTGGACATGGACGCCATGGAAAATGCCGAGCTCTCGGTCCATGGCCGTCACGATCCCTGCATCGTCCCGCGCGCCGTCCCCGTAGCCGAGGCAGCCGCCGCCCTCGCCGTCTGGGACGCCCTCCTCGAGGACGCCGCCCAGCGCTAATAATCTCCGGGGGCCAACTCCGGCCCCCACGCCCACCCAGTGATTTTTCTGGGACGGGGATTAAATAATCATTCGGCACACAATGATTTTTTAATCCCCGTCCCAGAAAAATCACCAACACGTGAAAGGGGCATCCATGGACCTTGCCGATATTCGTCAGGCCATCGATGGCATCGACACCACCCTGCTCAACAGCTTTGTCGAGCGCATGGATATTGCCACCGAGGTCGCCAAATCCAAGATCGAGATGGGCAAGGCCGTCTTTGACCCCGCCCGCGAGCGCTCCAAACTCAACAACCTCGCCAGCCGCGCACCCGAGCGTTACGTCGCCCAGACCATCACTCTGTTCCGCCTCCTCATGAGCATGAGCAAGGCCGAGCAGCAGCGCTACATCAACGAGCTCAAGGGCATCACGGTGTCGCAAAAGGCCCATGCCACGGCTGCAGCCTCCGACACGCCCTTCCCTCAAACGGCCACCGTCGCCTGCCAGGGCGTCGAGGGCGCTTACAGCCAAATCGCCGCGTGCAAGCTCTTCGACGTGCCCGACATCGCGTTTTTCGAGACCTTCGAGGGCGTCATGTGCGCCGTGCGCGACGGCTTCTGCGAGTTTGGCGTGCTGCCCATCGAGAACTCCACCGCCGGCTCGGTCAACGCCGTCTACGACCTGCTCGCCCAGTTCGACTTCCACATCGTGCGCTCGCTTCGCCTCAAAATCGACCACAACTTGCTCGTCAAGCCCGGCACCAAGCTTGCGGACGTGCACGAGGTCTACAGCCACGGCCAGGCCATTGCCCAATGCGCCGGCTTTATCGAGGCACACGACCTGCACGCCACCAAGTACCCCAACACGGCCATGTCGGCCGAGATGGTCGCCAGCTCCGAACGCACCGACGTTGCCGCCATCGCCTCGCGCAGCTGCGCGGCGCTCTATGGTCTGGAGGTGCTGGAGCCCAACATTCAGGACTCGGACAACAACTACACGCGCTTCGTCGTCATCAGTCGCGAGCCGCGCGTCTACCCCGGCGCCAACCGTACCTCGCTCATGATCACCACGGCCAACGAACCGGGCGCCCTCTATCGCGTACTCGAGCGCTTCTACGCACTCAACATCAACCTTATCAAGCTCGAGAGCCGCCCCATCCCCGGGCGCGACTTTGAGTTTATGTTCTACTTCGATCTGGACTGTCCCTTTGGCAGCAAAGCCCTCGACGACCTGCTCGACTCGATTGACGAGGTGTGCGAGAGCTTCACCTACTTTGGCAGCTACACGGAGGTGCTCTAGATGACTGACGTCGCCACAACCCGCCCCTACGGCGTGCTGGGCCGCGTGCTGGGCCACAGCTACACCCCGACCATCTACAAGGAGCTCGCGGGGCTTGAGTACGTGCGTTTTGAGCGCGAGCCCGAGGACCTCGCGGCCTTTATGACGGGCGACGAGTGGGAAGGCACCAACGTGACCATTCCCTACAAGCGCGCCGTCATGGACTACCTGGACGAGCTGAGCCCGCTCGCCGAACGCATGGGCAACGTCAACACGATCACGCGTCTGCCCGATGGCCGTCTGCGCGGCGACAACACCGACTACTTCGGTTTCCAGTGCCTGGTCGAGGAGCTGGGTGTGGAGATTGCCGGCAAGAAGGTCCTCGTGCTCGGAGCCACCGGAGGCGCCGGCACCACTGCCAGCATGGTGCTCGGCGACCTGGGCGCCATCGTCGTGCCGGTCGGCCGCACGAGCGAAGTCAACTACGACAACATCGCGCAGCAGTCCGACGCCGCACTGCTCGTCAACTGCACGCCCGCCGGCATGTTCCCCCACTGTCCCGACGCCCCCTGCACACTCGAGGGGCTCAATGCGCTCGAGGGCGTTATCGACATTGTCTACAACCCCGCTCGCACGAGACTCATGCTCGAGGCCGAGCGCCGCGACATCCCCTGCATCGGCGGTCTGCTCATGCTCGTGGCCCAGGCGGCGCAAGCCGTTGAGCGCTACACCGGCCAGGTCACTCCGCGCGAGCGCATTCTGGACGTAACGGAGCGCCTGTCACGCCGCGAACAGAACATCGCGCTGATCGGCATGCCGGGCTCGGGCAAGACCCGTGTGGGCGAGCAGATTGCCCTGCTCACGGGGCGAGAGCACATCGATCTGGATCGCGCCCTCGAGGAGCGCCTGGGCATGCCCTGCGCCGACTTTATCGTCGAGCGCGGCGAGGCGGCGTTCCGCGAACAGGAGACGGCGGCGCTGGCCGACATCTCCAAGCGCAGCGGCCTGGTGCTTTCCACCGGCGGCGGCGTGGTCACGCGCGACGAGAACTACCCGCTGCTGCACCAGAATAGCCAGATCGTGATGCTCAACCGCAAGCTCGACGAGCTCGCCCACAAGGGCCGCCCCATCACGGCGCGCGATGGCATCGACAAGCTCGCCGAGCAGCGCATGCCGCGCTACCGCTCCTGGGCCGACTACATCATCGACTCACGCGACTGCGCCGCCAACACCGCCCAAGCCCTCCTCGACACCCTCCCACCCGCTCTCTAACCAAAACCACCACAAAGGGGACAGGCGCCTTTGTGGTGGTTTTCCAATCGCAAAGGAAGCAACCATGAAAGCACTCGTCATCAACGGCCCCAACCTCAACATGCTCGGCATTCGCGAGCCGGGCATCTATGGCAGCGACAACTACGACCGCTTAGTGCAGATCTGCCAGGAGGCAGGTGCCGCACAGGGCTTCGACGAGATCGAGGTCTTCCAGTCTAACCACGAGGGCAGCATCGTCGACAAGATCCAGGAAGCCTACGGCAAGGTCGACGGCATCGTCATCAACCCGGCGGCCTACACGCACACGAGCGTCGCGATCCTCGACGCCCTCAAGGCCGTCGCCATCCCTGCCGTCGAGGTCCACATCAGCGCCGTCGAGACCCGCGAGGACTTCCGCCAAGTGAGCTACGCACGCCTAGCCTGCTTCGCCACCATCACTGGCGAGGGCTTGCAAGGCTACGCTCACGCGTTGGAGCTGCTGAGGGAGCGTATCGAAAAGTAAAATGCCAACCCCAACAAACAGCAGCGGCTTGCTCGCGCTCGGCTCCAGCAGCACACAAGATGAAAAAAGCCCAGACCACCAATGAACTGCCTCCCATTTCTTGGACATGAGAAATGGGAGGCTTTCTTTATGCGCGTTGATTTGAGAGTGAAGCATGAT
>CALLSU010000052.1:0-3438 GCA_938011935.1 uncultured Collinsella sp. | reverse complement strand
AGCCTCCGGCGACGGGGGCTTTTCTTTTATGGAAACTCCCCATGGATTCGAACCTCGGTCAAAGGGGACTATTTCTTATCGACTCGTGTAAGATTTCGAGTATGCGCCTCGGTGAGCCCGTGGCGCGCTCTTTCTTTAGACGACCGATCAGGGTGATATTTCGTGGCAGAGCGTCCGACATACAAGCTCAGGTTTCTCGATCCCAAAAAGCGCTTTCCGGTCATGCCCGAGCAGCCTGCGGGACGCGCGTATGGCGTGGTTTGGAAGCTCTTTGGCGAGGATCCGCATGAATCATGCTATGTCGTCGAATTCGTCGGCAAAAGCCATGCGTCGCTTTTGGGCTACGTGAGCGTTTCGGGTGAGGTCTATAAGGTGGACCGTCCCGTTAACGAGGTATCGCTGCCCGACGATCCCGACATGCAACTGATTCTCGACGAGTCCGATTCCAACATCGGTGAGATTGCGGTCAGGGGTACCGATGGGACGATGCGCTCCCGGGCGCGAGTCATCGGCTCTCCCGAAGGCACCATGCGCGAACAATCCGATCGCGAGACGTGGAATTCGACGCGCAGCCTTCGCTACGGCGAGTTCATGGCCTCGATGTTCTTGCGTTACGTGATATTCGCCGATTCTGAAAACTCCGTCTCAAGCTCGGCAGACGGTGACGGCCTCGACGAGGGCATGAAAAATGCCGTCGACAAGATCAAGCTTGTAAAACTCCCCGAGCCGGTTGAGGTACTGCTGGGTTTTGATTCCACACCGCTGCCCGATGCAATCGAAACGTTGCTCTACCGCATTGACCATACAGATTATCCAAGTGGCATTGAGCGCTATGCCGCCGCTTTGATGGGCGAAGTTAATCTGCCTCGCCTGCGCACCATCGCGGCCAAAACCGAAATGAGCCTGGCGCGCATCGATCGCTCGAGGCTCTTCTATCTCAATTTTGACCGTAGCCTGCTGGACCAGGACGAGATCGATACCCTGCTTGCCGTCGAGCGCCGTCTGAACCGTCTATCGGGCATCCTTGAGCGTATTGGGGCAGGGTTGGGCCCCGTTGCCTCGTCGCCAAGCTTTGAGGGCTGCTCGCTCTTTGACCTATGGCATATCAGCAAGACGACAAACGACGTTCCTCGCTTGCTCGAAACGCTGTCGAATGACAACCCGTGGGCCAAGCCGGGGACGGTTGCGTGCCAGCCGGGTGGCGAGTGGGACGTTCGCACCCGCTTTGCACGTATCGTAGAAGCACTCAACGTGGTCACGCGGCTCGACTACACCTATCGAGCGAACGTTGCCGAGGGCATCATGTTGGTGCGATTTGGCCGCACGGTTGTCGATGCTATGCCCCAGCGCGAATACGATGCTCAAGATGACGCCTGGCGCGAGGTGGATGAGCCTAAGCGCGCAACATGGGCCACTGAGCACGATGCACGCATTGCGCTTACACTCGCGGCGGCTTGCTTTGCTTCGGGTGCTCGCATCACGCGCTGCTACGTGCAGATTGCGGCTCCCGACGGCGAGCAGGGCGAGCGCGTTGTCGAAACGTATTTCTTTGGCCGTGCGGCCTATCTGGCCGATTGCGTTTCTGTCGCCAAGGATCTTGAGAGCATGGATATGGACGACATGCCCTGCAAGTGCTTGCTCGAGGCATATGAGGCAGATGCGCCGGACATGATTGAGCCTGCAGAGGTTCACGCCCGACCACGTGATGACCATCGTTCATTGCCGCTTGCGCTTCGCGATTTGCTGCTCGCTGATACGGCTGACGAGCTTGAGGTCATGGAGGAGGACAACGATCCGTATGTCGCCCGTGTCGTCGAGCTGCGCGAGCAATTCAAAGTTGACCGAGCTGGTGCTTTCGAGGGCTTTTCTCGCCTTGTCGAGGAGCTGGAAGCCAAGTGTACGGTTGCTGAGCTTTTGGCGACGGGCCCGGTGCAGACCCAGTTCTGCGACAACCAGCTGGTGCGCATGGTGCTGCCGGTGATGGAGGAGGACCGTTCCGTGCGTATCCTTCGCGCTCCCGATGCGCTGTATTTTGCCCAGCACGAGATTTGCAGCTTTTACGCCGAACAAGAGGACTTTGAGCGTGCGCTGCCCGAGGTGCGCCGTCTCTACGATTTGGCGCGCTCGTCCATGCAGTCTCACTTTGCCCTGATTAACGTGCTAGCACGCCTGGAGCGTTATGACGAGATTGTCGAGGTAGCGCGCCACGGCCTGCGCATTGCCAGCGACCGGCCTTCGATCGGTTACCTGTTCTATCGCCTGGCGTTTGCCTACTGGAACTGCGACCAGCTCGAGCTGGCGCTGGCATGTTATCGCCTGGTGCCGCGCGGCGAGGAGTCGGGCGGTAGTGCGCAGGAGGAAATGCAGGGCCTTATGAACGAGATGGGCGTCATCAAACCGCCCACGTTTGAGGAGGCTGTCGAGACCATCCGCAAGGCAGGTCTTGAGCTGCCGCCGGTGCCCGCCGTGACCAATCAACTCGCGGATGCCGCCGTGCAACTCGTCGATAACGGCTTCTTTTTCTTGGCGCGCGGCTGCATCTATCAAATGTGGCGCACCATGGGCAACGATGAGCTCGGCTCCCTCAACCGCTCACTGGGGTAGGGGCGGCATAGAAGGGCTGGACCGCGCTTGTCATCCCATTTGCTCACCATGCCGACAAAACGAAGGGGCTACTGCTACCGGCGTACCGGGAACATTTGCGTATAGATAAGGTATAACGAATTAAGTCGTAGCGAATTAAAGTACGAATTACTGTATCGAGCAGGTTGCCGACAAATTGAATGGAGCCATTTGTATTTGCTCAGGTGGGTGGCTCCAGCAGGACCGGTAAGGTCAAAAGCGGCTAGGTCTGCTAAACCTGTTAAACTCTGCTAAAGTTGCTAAACTTTGTTAAAGTTGTTAAAACTGGCAGAGGAGGTCGAATGTCAAAAGCTATTAATCCCTTTAAGCCAACAGCGGGCATGAATCCACCTGAGCTTATCGGACGCGACGCTGTTTTGGATGACTTTGCCGAGGCTCTTGAGAATGGCCCTGGTGCCCCCGATCGACTCATGCGCATCTCGGGTGTCCGAGGCACGGGTAAAACGGTGCTCCTCAACGCATTGGGCGATCTTGCGCGCAAAAAAGGATTAGAGGTTGTCGACGTTGCCTCAAATGCCGGTTTTTGCGACAGAATTCTCGAGGCTCTGCAGCGAAATGTTCGTCTTGCATCAATGTCGATTTCCCCATCGATTTTAGGAGTCAGCCTTGGCTCCGTGGAGCTGTCGAAGTCAGCCTCTCATCTGGGCGAGGCGATGTACGATGCCGCGAAGCGAGGTGGTTTGCTCATCACACTCGATGAGATTCAGGACGCCTCAACTGAGGAAATGCGCGAGCTGGGTAATGAAATGCAGCTCTTGATTCGCCAAGGGGCGAATGTCGCCTTTGCATTCGCTG
>CALLSU010000051.1:0-17361 GCA_938011935.1 uncultured Collinsella sp. | reverse complement strand
GAGGTCTACCTGCGCTACCCGCGCTCTCCCTTTGCCGACCAGTCCGGCGACGCCGGCTTCACCCGCACGCCGAGCGATGACGCGACGGCCTACACCTGGGATCTTGCGCTCACCAAGCGCGGCAGTGACGGCGACAAGCCGCTTCCCGGGGCGGTCCTGAGCATCACCGACGACCGCGGCCGCACGCTGGCGGCTGACGGCACGTGGACGACGGATGCCGACGCGCATGTCGTGTCTGGCGAAGACGGGCGCGTGGAGCTGAACGGCGTGGACGCGGGCGTCTATACCGTTGAGGAGGTCGCAGCGCCCAAGGGCTACACCGCCTTTGAGGGCAGGCGAACGGTGACGATTGCGGCCGATGGCTTGGACGTCAAGCAAGTGGCCGCCGCGAAGCCCAAGGTAACCGTATCGGCCGAAAGCCCTCTGCGGGTTGATGCTGCCGATGCCGGGACGGGTTCGATCGAGCTGTCGGTGATCAACACCCCAAGTAAAGAAGCGGGTCGAGGCTTTATGCCTTCGACGGGAGATAGAACGTTGGTGCTGGTGACGGCTTTGGTTGTCATCGGAGTAGCGGCTATTGTCGCCGCGCTCGTCATCAAGCGGGGAGGAGGTCGCCGTGAAAAATAATTGCCCCCCTTGCTCAATGGCGTACTGCCTCCGTAGCGAGTGACGCGCAGGTCTATCGGCCTGATGATCATTGGTTTTGACGAAGTTACTAGAGAACCCTCCAAGAAAGAGGACCAAACATGAAAGCAACCAAGAACATCGCCCGCCTGGCGGTAACGGCAGGCCTTACTGCAGCTTTGAGCTTCGGCGGAGTGTTGGCACCTGTGACCATGGCGTTTGCTGCTGATGGTGCGACTACTACGGCCAATAGCATCACTATCAACAAGATTGACGGCAACGAGAACGTCAAGTACAAGGCGTATCAGATCTTCAAGGCCGATGTTGTGGATGGAAAAGACGGGTCGGGCAAGGTCGTTTCGAATGTCGAGTGGGCCGTTAATGATTCAGCTCAGACTGAAATCATCGAAGCCATTCAAAAAGTTGATGATAATGGCTCCAACTCGCTCAAGGATAGTCCCAGCCCGCAGGATGTCGCAAATTGGCTGAAGGACAATTTCAATTCTTATGGCGATACGACCATCGTCGGCAAGGATGATTTGTTCAATACGCTTGCCAAGATAGTTCAGCAGTACGTTAATCCTGCTAAACCAAATGGCTTTACGGAAGCATCGTTTCCAGCGAACCAGCCGGTTTCTTTCAGTGAATCTGGGTACTATCTCTTTCTGACCGATAGCACCAGTATCAGCAAAAAGGATGATACGACTAAAAAGCCGGATACCGGCACCTCTCCGATTTTCGCTGTTATCGGCGGCAATCCCGTGACCGTTACCGAGAAGACCAGTATCCCCACCGTCAACAAGGCCGTCTACGACGATGAAGATAAAAAGTGGACACTTAGCAGCAGCGAAATTCTCACTTCTCCCAACAAGGGCGCCGACTCCTCTATTGGCCAGTACGTTAAATATCAGCTCGTTGGCACCGTTGCGAGCAATATCAATACATACGATTCTTATGAGTACACCTTCACGGACAAACTGCCTGCGACCATGACGCCCAAATACAAGAGCAGTGAGGGCAGTAGCGCTCTGGATGTTACAGTCAAAATCGACGGCAAGTCTGTCGGGGAAGGCTGCTCGGTTGATTACCAGAATCATGTGCTCACGGTTCTCTTCGATAATCTCAAAGACTGCAAGGACGGCAGCGGTCAACCGATTGAAGTGTCAGCTGATTCTAGGCTGACTGTTGACTATGAGGCCATGCTTGATCCCGATATTATCTGCAATAAGAATGACGGCACGATCAAGGACGAGTACAAGAATATCCTCGGCAGGCCTCAGGAGAACACGGTCAAACTGGAGTACTCCAACAACCCGAATGGCGATGGTATCGGCAGCACGGTCGAGCATCCCGCTTATGACTACACTTATGGCATCGATGTCACCAAGGTCGGTTCTGACAAACCGAATGATGGCCTGGAGAACGTTGAGTTTTTGCTGAAGGAAGAGGGGTCCGGTAAGTACATAAAGGCAAACGGCACCACGACGGACAATGCGGAGGAAGCCGTCCTCAAGACTGATGCCAGCGGCAAAATTAACGTCTTCGGCCTCGATCAAGGTACATATATTCTTACCGAGAAAACTGCTGCGCCCGGCTACAACAACTCGCATAGCGAGGGCATTAAGTTTAAAATCAGCCGAGATACGCTTCCTGCAAATAAGACGGACGCGGTGAAGCCCGTCTGCACTATTGTTAGCGCCGCCAATCGGGATCTCGTGAGGGAGGAAGAATCTAGCATCGGCACGGTGCACCTCACCGTCACCGACAAGAAGGGCTCCAACCTCCCGCTCACCGGTCTCAACGGCGTGACCTTCACTTGGATCGCTGGTGGCGCGGTGCTGTGCATTGGTGTGGCACATCTTATTCGTAGCCGTAAGCGCGACGAGGGTTCCGAGGAGTAACTGCTCGTCTCAATCGTCAACACGAGACATGAAAACGCGGGGCACCCGGTCGATGTGATCGGGTGCCCCGCTTCGTTTGTTGGTGCAAAGTAACCTGACCCCTTTGCATCACCACAAAGGTGCCTGGCTCCTTTGTGGTGGTTGGCTGCTAGGCGGTGGGGAGCCCCGGCATGTTGGCGGGCAGCTGCGGCTTGAGGTGGGCGTTGCGCCAGATGATCTGGATAATGTAGCCGAGCGTGAAGACGAAGGCTACGCCGCTGATGAAGTCACCTACGAGAGGGATTGCTGTGAGCACGCCCGCGATTAAGCCGCCGACGGCTGCCATGGCGTAGCGGTTCTGGCTGTGTCCGACCACGCGCGCGATGGCACAGCCCGCGAAGGCCGCAGAGACGAGCGCGATACCGATAACGCCGCACATGAGGGCTCCGGCAAGCGACAGGCCAGCAATCGAGATGATCAACAGCAGGACGGCGGGGACGACAGCCACCGTGCCCAGAAGACCGCTCACCCACAGAGGCGTGGGGCGCTGGTGGAGCATTCCGGCAGCGCTGGCGGTCGCACGCGGAAAGACGAGCTCGAGCAGCAAGGCGACAAAGCAGGTGGAAAGCGCCGCGGCGACGATGCCGCCGATGACATCGTTGACGGTGGAGGTGTCCTCGTTCTCGGTGCGGTCGATCTTGAGCGCGCCAACTTCAGCGCCCTCTGCGCGCTCGGGATCCTCGGAAACGTGCGCGTTTACGGTGCCGGAGATGCGGGCATTTTTGCCCAAGATGAGCTTGTCGGCCCAAACCTCAACATCGCCATCGACGGTGCCATCGATAGTCACGGTGTCGCCTGCGAGCGCCGCCGACTTGACGGAGCCGCGCAGGGCAACCGTCTCGCCTGCCGCATAGAAACAGTTGGCGGTGCTATCGGAATTGAGAACGACGTGCTGGCCCGCGACAGTCACGCTGCCATCAACCGTGGTCTTCGCGATATCGATGGTGCGTGCTGCCAGACGAATGGCGCCGCCCACGGTGCAGTCGCGGATGGAGAGGCTCTCGCCCGCCGCGATAATGTCGCGGTCGATGGAGGCATTGTCCAAATCGAGGCCCTGGCCTGCCCAGTACAGGTCGCCCTCGACGCCAGACGGATTGGAGTCACTGTCGGTCGCAAGAACATTGCCCGCGGTATCCGTGCCGGCAAAAGCTGCGGCGGGAAGGACGGCAAGTGCCAGCGCGATAAGGGCGAGTGCGATAAAGAGGCGACCCCGTGCTTTATGACGGTGCGTCGGCGGGAATTGATTGCAAGGCATGGTAGATCCTTCGTTAGGTGCTCGACATGTACCTAACAGGGTACCCAACGCGCGGGCGCTCTAAAAGAACCTCTCGGTTGCATTTCGAAGGATGGCGCCGCGCAATCTACTTTTTGCGGTGCAAAAAGCGCGCGATGTCTTCCTCAGTGGGGCTTTTGATGTCAAAGCGCAGCGACAGCCAACGCAGTCCCATGGTTACCGCGACGCACACGATCAGCGCGGTGATGTTGCTGACGAGGCCGCTCATGACGAGGAATACATAGCTTGCCGATCCGGCGATGGCCGCAATGGCGTAGAAGTTGGTACGCTGGAAAATGCCCGGTACCACGCCCATAAAGCCGTCGCGCAGCATGCCGCCGCCCACCGCGGTAAAGAAGCCCATCATGATACAAACGGCCGGAGCAAATCCGTAGACCAGGGCCTTGTCGGCGCCGGTGGCAGCGTAGATGCCGACCGAGATGATATCGAGCAGCGGAATGAGCTTTTCAGGCTTATCGACGATTGCCGGGAAGATATAGATGATTGCCGCCGTGGCGATGGAGAGCGGCAGGGCCATGGGCTGGTTGAGAATATAGACGTTGCCCACTTGGAGCGTCATGTCGCGCAAAAGACCGCCGCCGAGGCCGCAGACGACGGCCAGTGCGACTGCGCCCACCAGATCGAGCTTGTGTTCGCGCGCGACCAGCACGCCCGAGATCGATGCCGCGACGACGGCGAACATCTCAAGCCAAAACGGGATGGCGACCATGGCATCCGAGGCGTGTGCGGTAACGGTCATAGTGGCGACAACGGGCAAGATGGGGTCCTTTGGGTTGTTGGTTTAGGCAATGCTCGTACATAGTACATGCTTGTCGGTCGCGGCGACCCCATTCCTCGGTAAGCGGTTAAGACTGGGTGTTGGCACAAGGCAAAACATGTACGTCACCCTCCAAAAACGACATTATTTGACATCTTTGGAGGGTGATGTACGTGTTTTGGCGGGGCGCGCGGGGGGGGCGGTGCTACTCGGCAGGCGCTTCTGCGTCCTGCGCACCCTTCCAGTTGCGGATGAGTGCTTTGCGTAGCTCGTTTTGCTTTCGCTGGTACTCGGCATCGGTGCAGCGTGGCATGCCAAGTGCTTCTCGAATGTTGTTCATGGCACGGTGGAAGGCGAGCTGGCTCGCGAACTGAGCCGAAGTGAGCGTGATGGTGCGATACCCCATTTGGGCGAGTATGGCCTCCCGTTCCGCATCCGCTCCCTTGCGTTCGGCTTCGTCGTGAAACCCGCCTTTGTATTCGATGCCGAGTTCTTTGCGCTGGTAGGTGATAAGGGCATCGATTTTGAGTGTTCGGGCTTTGGTGCAATGCCAAAGTTGCTTAGGGATCACGAGCGGTTTGTTGAGTTCGATACCTCGGGTGCCAAGACCGCCCTCGCTTGTGGGCAACGAAAGGGCAATCGCCGATGCGCTTTCCATGGGAGAGGCCGAATGGTCGTAGATATGTCTGAGCGCGAGCCGAGCGCGTGTGGCACCAGGTTTGCCGGGGTGCTGGTCGAGTATCTCGACAATCTGATCTTTTGAAGTGGTGGCGGGTAGTTCGACATAGGGATCGGACGCCCGTGGCCCCATGCGGTAGTCTCCGCAAACTTCGTAGCCGTATTCAAGATGTTCGATTCTATCCATCCATTCGGCGGCAAGTACAAATGTGAAGGCTTCGTCGGTGACAAAGATTCCGGGCGTTAGCTCGTCGATGTGATCGTAGGGAAGATTTTGGCCAAGAACATGGCAGGCGACCCCGCTGGTTCGAATGCGCTCGAAGGCGAACACGACAGAAATATCGATGGTCGCGAGCATGCTGGAAGGAATACCGCAGTCGGTGAGGGCCTGCCGAATACGCGCGATACGTTGCTGGGTGGAGAGGCCCTGCGCACCTATCTTGTAGTCGCGCTTTGCGACGGATTGAACCAAATCTTGCGGAGCGTGATGGACGAGCCATGCGGTTTTATGCGAAATGAGAACAGGAGTATCCATCTATGGCCTCTCGCTTTGAGCCGATACTCAACTCTTATGTCCGCTGAGGTGGGAAAATATACTGGATGTGAGTAAATCGGCCGAAGCGCGCGGGGTGCAATATCCAAACGTGTACACCAGCCTCCAAAAACGACATTTTTTGACATCTTTGGAGGGTGGTGTACACGTTTTTGAAGGAGGGGCGGGTTCGAATCCCTCCTCCTCCGCCGTATTTGCTTGTAAGGGACTCTAAACAAAAAAGCCCCCGTTTTCGGGAGCTTTCTCAACCAAAATGGCGGAGGAGGAGGGATTCGAACCCTCGTGACCTTATACAGGCCAAACGGTTTTCGAGACCGCCGCATTCAACCACTCTGCCACCCCTCCGCGTGGGGTAAAAACAAAGCAGGCTCAAAGGCCTGCTTTGGAATTAACTGGCGGAGAGTCAGGGATTTGAACCCTGGAGACGCTTTTGACGCCTACACGATTTCCAATCGTGCTCCTTCGGCCACTCGGACAACTCTCCGTTAAATGCGAAAGTCAGTATACACGAGGAATCGCAATGTGCAAACAGAAAAGTTGGCATTTTTTGAAACGATTGGCTCCGTGACGGGATTCAAGCGGCCAAAAACGGACTCTAACCAGCATGGTTACATGTAACCAATTGTTCAAAAGAGGTATTTATAAGCGACGCGGCAACGAATTTAAAATTATCTAACCAGCCAAGTGAACCACTGGTATGCACTTTGCGACCACAGCCATGCGCCCGCTGACCTGCAATTTGTCCAACTTGTCCCCGCGGCACCGTATCCTGTCCACAAATCCGTCAAGCTCTTGGTCGGCATTTGGTTGGAACACGCATGAAGTGCCGTGTAAGTATGGACATATGTGGAGGTCATGAGGTTGTAGCTGCATATTCTTGCGGCCTGGGAGGTTGGAAGATATTATTACCAAGTCTTTTCCTGCTTCAGGCGCACCTTCACGACCTGAAGCCACATTTGCCCAGAGGAGGTGACAATATGAAGGCTTATGAACTGCTGTTCTTTGTTGACCCGTCGCTCGACCCCGAGACTCGTCTCGCTGTTATGAAGCGTATCGATACCACGATCGCTGAGGGCGCTGGCAAGGTCGACTCCGTTGACGAGTGGGGCAAGCGCAAGCTCGCCTACGAGATCAACGACCTCACCGATGGTGACTACACCCTCATCAACTTCCACGCAGATCCTACCCAGATCGCCGAGCTTGATCGCGTCCTGCGCATCACCGACGCTGTGGTCCGCCACATGATCGTCCGTCGCGACGACCAGGAGTAAGACTGTCGTTTTGGACTGGGCTTGTGCCCCAAGAGGAAGTAGTGAGTTATGAGCATCAATCGAGTGAACATCACCGGTAACCTCACCCGCGATCCCGAGCTGCGCGCCACCGCCGGCGGAACCCAGGTTCTGTCCTTTGGCGTCGCCGTGAACGATCGTCGCCGTAACGCGCAGACTGGCGAGTGGGAGGACTATCCCAACTTTGTCGACTGCACTATGTTCGGCACCCGCGCCGAGGCCGTGAGCCGTTTCCTGGCAAAGGGAAACAAGGTCGCGATCGAGGGCAAGCTGCGCTACAGCTCTTGGGAGCGCGACGGCCAGCGCCGGAGCAAGCTTGAGGTCATCGTCGATGAGATCGAGTTTATGAGCTCCCGTGGTGGCCAGGGTGGCTACGATCAGGGTGGTTACGCCCCCGCAGCTCCCGCGCCCGCAGCACGTCCTGCCGCACCGGTGGCTACGCCGCCCGCGGTCGACGTCTACGATGAGGACATCCCGTTCTAAGGGTTGTTCACCTATTTTTGAGTGAGAGGCGGCTTCGGTTCGCCGAAGTTGCCAAATGAAAGGTATTTTGACATGGCTAATGATTTTTCTGCACGTCAGCCGCGTCGTAAGTACTGCCAGTTCTGCAAGGAGAACACTGAGTTCATCGACTATAAGGACACTCAGCTTCTCCGTAAGTACATGACCGACCGTGGCAAGATCAAGCCCCGTCGCGTCACTGGCGCTTGCACGCAGCATCAGCATGACATCGCCAACGCCATCAAGCGCGCCCGCGAGATGGCTCTCCTGCCGTACACCGTCCCCGTGGTTTCCTCTCGTGGCAACCGCGACCGCGGCTAAGAAGGGAGACGCATCATGAAGGTTATTCTTCTCGATGAGATCAAGGGCAAGGGCGGCGAGGGTGACGTCGTAGAGGTCGCTCAGGGTTACGCTGAGAACTTCCTGTTCCCCAAGAAGCTCGCTGTTGCCGCCACCAAGGGCAACCTCAAGCAGCTTGACGAGCGTCGCAACAACATCGCCAAGCGCGAGGCCGTCCGTCTGGCTACCGCCAACGAGACCAAGGCTGCCTTCGAGGGCAAGACGGTCACCGTTGACGTCAAGGTCGGCGACGAGGGCATCCTCTTTGGCTCCGTTACCGCCGCTATGATCGCTGACGCCATCAAGGCTCAGCTCGGTATGGACATCGACCGCAAGCGCGTCGAGCTCGGTAAGCCCATCAAGGTTGCCGGTGCCCACACCGTTGCCATCTCGCTGTACCGCGAGATCAAGGCCGAGGTTGTCGTTCTCGTCGGCGTTACCGCCGAGGAGCTCGCTGCCGAGGCTGAGGTCGAGGAGGCCGCTGAGGCCGCCGAGGCCGAGACCGCCGAGGTCGAGACTGAGGCTGCTGCCGAGTAGCATTTGCTGCAACGCAACAATCTTGTTCTAAGAAGGGCGCTCTGGGAAACCAGGGCGCCCTTTTGATTTTTGCGCTGAGTGAGTGTCATGGTGAACGTTGCGTCGAAGTCCTATATACGGGACCGTTCATCCGTTTCGTTCGGTGATGATTGCCGGGGCGCGGCCCGTTTTGGGACTGTGGCTGATACTATGGATGCTCGCAAGCGATATGAATGAGGATGCTCATGGCATATGACGATAGGGAGACCGGGCTGACGGTTGAGGACCGCGGCTCAAAGTTGGGTCTTCCCCAAAACCAAGATGCAGAGGCCAATGTACTGGCCGCTATGCTGCTATCGCCCGAGGTGGTCGAAGAGGCCCAGGTCGAGCTGCAGCCCGATGACTTCTACCGGCCCATTCATAAGACCATCTATACCGCGATGGTCGATATGTACAACAGCCGCATTCCCATCGACTCCATCTCGCTGATCGATTACCTGCGAAGCATCAACAAGCTCGATGCCGTGGGCGGCGAAGCGTACATTTTGGAGTTGATGGGTCAGACTCTGTCGCTCGTCAACTGGCAGCACCATGCCGCCATCGTTCGCCGCGATTCGATGCTGCGTGAGCTGATCGGCGCCACCAACGAGATCAACGCGCTGGCATATAACGCCCCCACCGACACCAAAGAGGTTGTCGAGCTGGCCGAGAGCAAGCTGCTCAAGGTCACGGCACGCGAGGTCAAGTCGAGCTACAAGACGCTGACCGAGTTTATGGTCGAGGCCTATAACGAGGCCGAGGAAGTGTGTCAGGCCGGTGGTCAGGCTGCGGGCGTGCCCACGGGCTTCCCGTCGCTCGACCGCATGCTCATGGGCTTCCGCGAGGGCCAGCTCATCATTATCGGCGCCCGCCCTGCTGTGGGTAAGACGTCGTTCGCCCTGAATCTGGCGCTCAACGCTGCCGCTGCCGGTTATACCGTCGGCTTCTTCTCGCTGGAGATGTCGGGCAAGGAAATTGCCCAGCGTCTGATTTGCGCCTACGCCATGATCTCGATCAGTGACTTCCGCATGGGCCGCATTAGCCCCGAGCAGTGGGCCAATATCAACGAGGCCACGCAGACCCTGTCCAAGCTCGATATTCTGATTGACGATACGCCCGGCACCACAGTGACCGAGATTCGCGCCAAGAGTCGCCGCATGCTCCATAACAAGGAGAAGGCAATCATCATCCTGGACTACCTGCAGCTGGTGAGTCCCCCGCCGGGACGCCGCTCCGAGAGCCGTACCGTCGAGGTTTCGGAGATGTCGCGTGGTCTTAAGATCATGGCCAAGGAGCTCAAGATCCCGCTCATCGCGCTGTCACAGCTCTCGCGTCAGGTCGAATCCCGTACCGGCAAGCGCCCGCAGCTTTCCGACCTTCGTGAATCGGGCTCTATCGAGCAGGACGCCGATATCGTTATGTTCTTGGACCGCTCCGCCGACGAGGCCGAAGCCTCGCGCGACGATCGACCCGACGAGGGCGTTACGCGTATCGTCGTGGCCAAGAACCGTTCGGGCCCGATCGGCGACGTCGACCTGATGTTCCTGCCGGCATCCACCAAGTTCTATGAGCTTGATGGGGCACATGCCGAGGAGTAGGACAGGCGCCCGTTGCACGGGTATACTGGGAATGTTTTGTGCTTCTGCGTGCCGGCGTGGCGCGTAGACAGTCCATGAATGTAAGGAGTAAACATGCCGTCAACCGTTTTGGTCGGTGCCCAGTGGGGCGATGAGGGCAAGGGTAAGATTTGCGACTTGGTCGCCGGCGACTTCGATGCCGTCGTGCGCTACTCGGGTGGCAACAACGCCGGTCACACCATCGTCGTCAACGGCAAGAAGTACGGCCTGCACCAGGTGCCCTCCGGCATCATGTATTCCGACCACGTGTCGGTGATCGGTAACGGCTGCGTCGTCAACCCCAAGGTTGTCCTTGAGGAGATTGACATGTTCGAGGCCGACGGCATCACCACCAAGAACCTCAAGATTAGCGGCAACGCGCATGTCATCATGCCGTACCACATCGATCTGGATGGCGCCTTTGAGCAGAAGCTCGGCAAGAAGAACATCGGTACCACCAAGCGCGGCATCGGTCCGTGCTATCAGGACAAGATGGCGCGCATTGGCCTGCGCATGCAGGACATGCTCGACGAGGCGCTGTTCCGCGACAAGCTGGAGACCGCTCTCGCCCGTGTGAACCCCGAGCTCGAGCTCATCTACAACCTGCCCACCTACACCGTGGACCAGATTTGCGACGAGTACCTGCCGATGGCCGAGCGTCTGCGTCCCTACATCACCGAGACGAGCCTGCTGCTCAACAACATGATCGACGAGGGCAAGAACCTGCTGTTTGAGGGCGCCCAGGCGACGCTGCTCGACATCGACCACGGCACCTATCCGTACGTGACGTCTTCCAATTGCACCGCCGGCGGCGCCATCACCGGCTCCGGCGTGGGCATGAAGAACGTCGACCGCGTGCTGGGCGTCATGAAGGCCTATATCACCCGCGTCGGTTCGGGCCCCATGCCCACCGAGCTTTCCTATGAGTCCGAGGCTGGCCACACGCTGACCGAGGAGGGCTATGAGTACGGCGTGACCACCGGTCGCCGTCGTCGTTGCGGCTGGTTTGACGGCCCTATCGCCAACTATGCCTCGCGCGTCAACGGCCTCACCGACATCGCCGTGACCAAGCTCGACGTGCTTTCGGCCTTCGACACCATCAAGGTGTGCGTGGCCTACGACGTCGATGGCGAGCGCTATACCAGCGTGCCCGAGCATCAGGTGCGCTTTGAGCATGCCAAGCCCATCTACGAGGAGCTCCCTGGCTGGAAGTGCGACATCACCGGTTGCCGCAGCTTTGACGAGCTGCCGCAGGAGGCTCAGGACTACGTGGCGTTTATCGAGGATCTGGCACACACCCGCGTGACGTTCATTGGCGTTGGCGCTGGTCGCGAGCAGATCATCAACCGATTCTGGAAGTAATCGGGACTATTTGGTTATTGCGATATACCCCTTTGCAGCCCAAGCGGGCGGCCGAGGGGTATATTTGCTTGCAAAGGGCTCGCGCGGAGCGAGCCGTTAATCCATAGAGGAGGCACCCTTGAAGGCGGACACTCAAACCATCGACATCCTGTTGTTGGGCAGCGGCGGCCGTGAGCATGCTTTGGCAGCTAAGCTCGCGGCATCACCGCGCGCCGGCAAGCTCTACATCGCGCCGGGCAACGGCGGCACCGCGAGCTGTGGCGAGAACGTTGTTCTCGACGACTGCGATCCTGCGGCCGTGGCGGCGTTTGCTCAGAGCCACGGATGCGGACTCGTGGTAATTGGCCCCGAGGCTCCGCTCGTGGCGGGCGTGGCCGACGCCGTGCGCGCGGCGGGTATTCCCTGCTTTGGCCCGGGTGCCGAGGGCGCCCAGATGGAGGGCTCTAAGCTGTTCTCCAAGCAGCTCATGGAGCGTGCGGGCATTCCGACGGCAGCCTATGGTTCGTTTACCGACGAGGCTTCGGCTCTCGCCTACGTGCGCGAGCAGGGCGCCCCGCTGGTCGTCAAGGCCGACGGCCTTGCCGCGGGCAAGGGCGTTATCGTGGCGACCGAACTTGAGCAGGCCGAGGAAGCCGTACGTGAGTGCTTTGGCGGCACCTTTGGCGATGCCGGCAACACCGTGGTTATCGAGGAGATGCTGACCGGCCCCGAGTGCTCGCTGCTGGCCTTTACCGACGGCAAGACCGTGCGCCCCATGGCCACCTCGCAGGACCACAAGCGCGCGCTCGAGGGCGACAAGGGCCCCAACACCGGCGGCATGGGTGTCTACAGCCCGGTGCCCATCGTGACTGACGAGGAGCACGCCACCATGGTGAAGGTCATGGAGCAGACCGTGGCCGAGCTCGCTGCCGAGGGTATCGACTACCGCGGCTGCCTGTACGGCGGCTTTATGCTCACGCCTGCCGGCCCCAAGGTGCTGGAGTTCAATGCCCGCTTTGGCGACCCCGAGACGCAGGTCGTGCTGCCGCGCCTTAAGAACGACCTGGTCGAGGTCATGCTGGCTTGTGCCAACTGCGAGCTCGATCAGATTGAGCTCGACTGGCGTGACGAGTGGGCCGTGGCCGTTGTCCTGACGAGCGCGGGCTATCCCGGCAGCTACGAGAAGGGCAAGGTCATCACTGGCATTGAGGATGCCGAGGCCATGGAGAACGTGACCGTGTACCACGCGGGCACTGCCGTGGTGGACGGCCAGCTCGTGACCAATGGTGGCCGCGTGCTTGCCGTGACCGCTCTGGGCGACACGTTCGAGAACGCTCGCAACCTTGCCTACGAGGCCTGCGAGAAGATTGATTTTGAGGGCAAGACTCTGCGCCACGACATCGGCCTGCGTGCGCTGCGCGGCCGCGACGCCTGGGATGCCTAAAATCCGAGAGGAATGAGACGGATGGACGAGAAGAACGAAGAACTCGTGGACGCGCAGATCGTCGAGGAGGACAGCCGCATGTATGGGCACGCCGAGGGCGAGCCTGGTGGCGAGGTCGCTGACGAGCCGGCGCTGGTACTGGGCGACGACGACCCGCACGATGCCGAGCTGCACGAGAAGATTCTTTCGGAGGAGTGCGCCTGGAAGGGCAAGATCCTCGACGTCCACCGTCTTGAGGTTGAGCTGCCCAACGGTCACCGCAGCGCCCGCGATATCGTTCGCCATCCGGGTGCGGCGGCCGTTGTGGCGCTGACCGAGAGCGGCAAGATCGTACTGGTGCGTCAGTACCGCACCGCCATCGACCGCGTGACGGTCGAGATTCCCGCCGGCAAGCTCGATCCAGGCGAGGACCCGCTCGATTGCGCCAAGCGCGAACTGCATGAGGAGACGGGCTTTAGGGCTGGCCGTATTCGCTTTTTGACGTCGATTGTCACGTCCTGCGGTTTTTGCGATGAGATCATCCACATCTACTTGGCTACCAAGCTCGAGTTTGATGCGCCCAACCCCGATGATGACGAGTTTGTCAATGTGGACCTGGTGCCGCTGCACGAGCTGATCGACGCCGTGCTCGACGGCAAGATCGAAGACGCCAAGACCGTCGTGGGCGCCTTGGCCTGCGATAGCATCGCGCACCGCTTGGGCGGAGCGGAGCTCTAGGTTACGCGGTTTTACCAAACCGCGTAACGAGTCGACGCTGCAAACGCCCCTAAGCGGCAATCTGCCTTTCAATCGTCGCTCGCGTACCGAAGTACGCGTCGCTCCTCTTTCAAGGCACCTTGCTCGCTTAGGGACGTTTTCGCTGACGCTGCCAGAACGTCGGCGTTATGCTTGTTGGGACGCTTTGTTTTCAGCCTGACCGGTTCAACCGGATTTCTCACGCTATTTATTTCTCTTCGAGGATTGCATGTTTAAAAGGTTTCTTTCGTATTACAAGCCCCAGATGGGGCTTTTTGTTGCTGATACTGTTTGTGCTCTGGCGCTTGCTGCCATTGACCTGGCGTTTCCTATTATCCTGCGCAATTTGACCGGTGGGCTATTTACTCAGGGTCAGGCTGCCATTATGCAGGCGCTCGGTATGATCGCGGTGGGTTTGGTGCTGATGTATGTCATCCGTTGCGCCTGCCGCTACTTTGTGAGCTATTGGGGCCACGTGATGGGCGCGCGCATGGAGTCCAAGATGCGCGAGGACCTGTTCGACCAGTATGAACGCTTTAGCTTTGCGTACTTCGACCGCAACAGCTCGGGCGATATGATGAGTCGCGTAGTCAACGACCTGTTCGATATCTGCGAGGCGGCGCACCACGTGCCCGAGTGGATCATCATCTGCGGCATCGAGATTATCGGCTCGTTTGTGATCCTCTTTACCATCGCCCCGGTGCTGGCGCTCGCCATGGCCGTGGTAACGGCGGCGTTTGCGGTCATCATGTTTTGGCAGAACATGCGCATGCGCGAGGTCTTTAGCGACAACCGCAAAAAGATCAGCGGCATCAATGCGCAGCTGCAGGATTCGCTGGCGGGCATGCGCGTGGTCAAGAGCTTTGCCAATGAGGAGACCGAACGTTTCAAGTTCCGCGCCTCCAACAATCGCTATCTTTCGTCCAAGGAGAACATGTATCACGCCATGGGCGTTTATACCGCGACGTATGGCCTGCTCTCGGGCGTGCTGTATGTGATCGTGGTACTGCTGGGCGGCTGGCTGGTCGCCCAGGGACAGCTGCAGGCGGTCGATATGGCGACCTTTGCACTCTATATTTCGCTGTTCTGCACGCCGCTCGAGACACTCGTCAATTCGGCCGAAACGTATCAGAAGGCTATCGCCGGCTTTAAGCGTATGGACGAGGTGCTCTCGACCGCGCCGGATATCCAGGACAAGCCGGGCGCCACGGATCTGCAGGTGACTGCCGGCGCCGTGGATTATCACGACGTGTGCTTTAACTACGAGGACGTTGAGCTGGGCGAGGGTGATGCCGACGAGCGTCCCGTTATCGACCATATGAATCTGTCCATCAAGCCCGGGCAGACCATCGCTTTGGTTGGCCCTTCGGGCGGTGGCAAGTCCACGACCTGTTCGCTGCTGCCGCGCTTTTATGACGTGGCTGCCGGATCCATTAGCATCGACGGCCAGGACGTGCGCGATGTGACGCAGCAGAGCCTGCGCCGCGCCATCGGCCTGGTGCAGCAGGATGTCTACCTGTTTGACGGAACAATCGGCGAGAACATCGCCTACGGCAAGCCGGGCGCTACGGCAGAAGAGATCGCCGAGGCCGCCCGTCGCGCCAACATCGATGCCTTTATCGAGTCGCTTCCACAGGGCTATGACACGGTCGTGGGCGAGCGCGGCAGCCGTCTTTCGGGCGGACAGAAACAGCGCGTTGCCATCGCGCGTGTGTTTCTCAAGAATCCCAAAATCTTGATCTTGGACGAGGCGACGAGTGCTTTGGATAACGAGAGCGAGGAGGCGGTCCAGGAGTCGCTCGAAGAGCTGGCACGCGGCCGTACCACAATCATCATCGCCCACCGTCTCTCGACCATTAAACACGCCGATGAGATTGCGACCGTTGAGCATGGTCGCGTTGTGGAACGTGGCACGCATGAACAGCTTCTCGCCCGTGGCGGCACCTATGCCCGTTACTATCGAATGCAGTTCGAAGGTGCGCGTGCGCACGAGCTCGACTGATTGATATGACAGGAAGTTTATGGCTGACAAGAACCCTTTGACTCCGGAAGAAGTGACGGAGTTATTCTCCGAAATCGATGCATCCGGTGTCTTGGATCCCACGCTTGCCAAAAAGCGAACCGAGCGCATGCGTGAGAAGGAGGCTGCGGCCAAGCGCGGTGACAAAGCGGCGCTAGCGCAGCTGCGCAGCGAGGACCGCGCGAGCCAGGCAAAACATATCGACCCGCTGTCCGAGGATGATCCTTCGGGTTCGCAGGTGAGTCATACCATTACGAAGACCGCGATGGCCGTGGTCATTGGTATTTTGGTGCTGATCGTGGGCATGCAGATTGGCTACGGCGTGATGCGTCGCCTGAACACCGCCAACCTGTCCGAGAGCGTTTCGGTCGATACCGTTTCGACGGCGCTGAAGGGCGGCCTTGAGTGGGGCAACGGCTTTACGCAGTTCCCGCTCGACTTTACCGTCGATGAAGCCGATGAGCGTACGGGCACGGTCGAGGTGACGGTGTTGGACACATCGTCTGCCAACGAGCTCGAGCTGCTGTCCAACGGGCAGATTCAGGCCGCGGCGCTTGCGACCAACGCGTTGCTCAACGATAAGATCGACCGCGTGGTGTATAACGTTCACGCCTATATCGACGAGGATAGCAACATTCAGCACGATTCCTTCTTTGGCATGTTTCCCGCCCAGGGCCACCAGAGCGCCATCCTGACGTTCGTGTGGACCAAGAGCTCATCCAACGCTACGAGTATCGACTGGAAGATGCGCATCGTAAGCATGGACGACACCATTGCCGAGCGCATTCAAAAACAGGTGAACTCGGTTTCGTCGCTGATCGAGGACCCGGTGGTGAGCCAGACCAAGATTGACGAGGAAAAGGCCGAACGTGACCTGGAGCATCGTCTGCATGGCCGCGAGATTTTCCGCGGCGGCAAGCCCGATCGTTCACCGTCCGATCTGCTGGAACAGGACAAGAATAAGTAAGACGCCGTCATCCCGCGTGAGCCACAAGCCCACGCGGGATAATTTTTCTGGGACGTGTCTCTATAGTTTTGTCAACCGCGCGCTTCGCGACATTTCGGCACGACGCATCCGGGCGCCTTGCGCCCCCGCCTCCTCTTCGGTTGACCTCGCCGCCCGCTAGGCCGCGTACGGGACGGCGTCGCGCATGATCGCGTAGATGACCTTGAGCCTCTTCCTCGCGACCGCCTTCAGCGCCTTGCTGTGCCTCATCCCCCTCGCCCTGCACTCCTCGTAGTACCTCCCGAACCTGTTGTCCGTGCCGATGAGGGAGTTGCAGCTGAATATGAGCAGGTTCTTGAGCTGCCTGTTCCCGCCGTGCTGCGGCGACGTCGACCTGATGCTGCTCCCGGAGCGCCTGTCGCGCGGCGCCACGCCGCAGTAGCTCGCGAGCTCGTCGTGTCCCCTGAACGCGGATATGTCGATCGACGTCACCAGCGCCGCGGCGGTCTTGGGGCCGATCCCGGGCACCGTGAGGAGGCACTCGTAGACCTCGTCGCCCGCCAGCGAGTCGGCCACGAGCGAGTCGAGCTCCTCGATGTCAGCGTCGAGGGAGGCTATCTCCCGGGCGAGTATCCGGACCGCGACGTCCTCGCCGGCCGGCAGGCGCCTTCCCGAGCGCGACGAGGCCAGCAGCGCCTCCCAGAGCCTCCTGGCCCCCGCCACGGGGGC